>NZ_JBFRSC010000016.1:0-84892 GCF_041473335.1 Vibrio sp. 10N.222.55.C7 | reverse complement strand
GGGTATGGGTATCGAGATACAGACTACTTCTTGGAAAGCCGCGATGAACCACAAATAAGCGGCTCTTTTTTACCCCAATTTTCTGCTCTTAAACCTTATCGACTGTATCCGCCCCATGAACCCACGGGACGATATTGTTAATACGTGAGCGCCGCAATCACACTGTTAGCGCTAAGGAACCTTTGAAACCGTCACCAAAGCTCACTCATAATAAGCTATTATTTACAGTAGATTTCGGTTAATTTTCCAAAGGCCATTATGAAAAACAAACTGAGTTTAGCAATTCAAGCATACTGCAACTGGATTGATTCAAACATTATTGAAATTGCTTATGTCGGTTCCATTCTAGTTGTGATTCTAACGCTCATCATCAATCTTATTTAGGCTTCCATTTCCTAAATATTAGTTTCCTTTACTCATTACCGAGCTTTTCTAAAAGCCTCAGAGTTAAATCAATCACCTCATGGATTTGGAGTTTTACGCCTTCAAATAGCTGCATGATCGGATCTATTTTTGAGGTTGCAGCTTCAACAATGACTGATTTACCTCAACGATAAACTGATAACCTCTCATTCAATGAATCCTATCTTTTTAACCATTGCCTTGTTCGTTTGTAGGGGTCCGTCCTCTATACACGACTATTGGTTACGCTTGAATTAGGATACTATTGAATTAGAATGCCCCTCAAACATATATCGCCTTGTTGATTGAGAAACAAACAGAATGAAACAAACAAATCATATCGAACAATGCCAGCAAGAAATTTTGAGCTTTTCGGACCGATTACATCAATCTGGTTGTGCGCCTTACTCGGTAGCTCAATACACTCAAGCTTATGCAAAACGCCAGAACATTGAAGTCTCTATTGATGTGACCCCGACAAAAGTCATCACTATTTTTGAGCAACCCACGCAAAAAGTCGTGATGGAAAACAAAAAACCACCCTCGGTTAACTTACGTGATTTAGTCGCAACGCTTAAAGGGTTTTCGACTCATTCCCATTACGAAGGTTCAGAAACCTACTCGAATCGTACCTTGTGCTTTGCCAATTTATTGCTTCCGCCATGTTATTTAATGTTAGTTGGCAGTACTTATCTGGCGGTCGGTTTATCCATTATTCTGGGCGCTATAGCCTGGCTAGCACAAATTTTCCTGACTGGACCAAGAAGCATTCTTGTCGAGTTCTTTGTCGCCTTAGTAGCCAGTTTTTTAACCGGTATGATAGCGGCACAGGTTCCCGGCTTACCAACATTGGCACTGTGCATTTCTTCCATTGTCCTTTTTATTCCTGGGTTAACCGTCACCAACGGCTTAGCCAGTCTTGCTCTCAATGACTTTCGGTCAGGTATCGAACTGCTTGCACAAAGCGCACTCATAGTAATGAAAATATTCATCGGCATTGTTATGGGGTTAGGCTTAGCCAACATAATCAATCAACCATTATCGGTACCGGTATTTATTGATGAAATCCCATTCGTTCTTCATGTCACCGCACTGATCGGGATTTCTGTCGCTATTGGCCTTATTTTCAACGCAAGTATGACAGAAATTCTCTTAGGCCTTCCTGTCGCGGCAATTGGCATGTGGGGGCCACATTGGTTTACTTCCGATTGGGTTGTAGGTACATGGGTAAGCACAATACTCATTACGCTTTACGGGTTGGGGATGGGGAAATTGCGTCACGTTCCACCACTCATATACATTATTCAAGGGATCATCATTCTTGTCCCCGGTAGTCGAATCATTGTCGGAGCAAGTGAGTCCTTCTTTGCGACCTCCATTTTACCCATTCCGAATATTGGTCTGTCCGCCTTGCTGATGTTTGGCGCGATTATGGCGGGACAAATCATGGTTTATTCTATATTTAGTCGTCATTTTGATTCCATCATTGAGGACTAACCATCGAGCTAACAATCGCTGATCAACACGCCCCAATAACCCACGATTGAGTCTTTATCTGCTTTTTGACGTTAACCGATTCTGAGAAGGTACTGATGAACAGAGTCTCGAAAATCGATAAGACTATTGTGTTTCAGATGGCGAGGGGAATGAGCAATATGGATTTGGAAAAACCGAATAGAATCGAAATTAGCCAATAATTCAATAAGATAAGGATGCTTAGGATGAGTCAAAGCAAAGTAGGCAGAGGTAAGCTAGGTATAGGCAAGCGCTAGGTTGATAGGCTTGCCATCTACTCCATTTCCGTTCTAACTACGCCACCAGTGCGTTCAGTTTTTTACGCATACTCTCTTTATCAAGGCCACCTTTAGGTCCAATGAAGACTAACCGTGACGAACGAGATTCATCATCTTCCCATGCATCTCCAACCGTCACATTGGCTCGCTGGCCCGTGCACTGAAATACACAGCGATGATCAGGACGATCGGTTAAATTTAAAATACCTTTCATGCGATAAGCATCAATTGAAAACTGTTGCAGTAGAGGATACAAACTTTGTAGATTAAGCGGTTGATCAGTTTCAAAGCTGAATGTTTCGAAATCATGGTTCACGTGATGACAGTGCTCATCATGACAATCATGGTGCTGGCATTCCCTTTGATCACCCGCTATTTTGTTAGTGACAAAGCGCGTACTTTCAGGGGCATCAAATAAGATAGGTAAATCCACTTCGCCGAATGAAATATCAATCAATTTAGCAAACGGAGCTTGTACTCGGCACCATGCTTTGACTTGCTCTAGTTTATCAGCATCGACTAGGTCAACTTTATTAACCAGAACAATGTCAGCCACTTGAATTTGCTGCTTCGACAACGTCTCCATTGGGCCTTCTAGCCCTAAAATGTTTTCCGCATCGATCGTCGTCACGATTGCATTTAAAGGTGCGTGTGCTTGCAGTTCCGGATCTTCAAATTGAAGTGCCACTTCTTTGGGTTCTGCGATACCTGAAGTTTCAACAACAATATGGTCTGGGCGTTCCTCTAATGCGAGTAAACGCATTACCGAAACGACTAGTCCTTCTGCAAGGTTACAACAGATACAGCCATTCTCTAGGCTGATCATATTTTCACTTTCAGATTTAACTAACTCCGCATCAACATTGATTGATCCAAAATCATTGACGATCACAGCCATGCGCATTCCATTTGCATTGGTTAATATATGGTTTAGTAGGGTCGTTTTCCCTGCTCCTAAAAATCCGGCTAAAATTGTTACTGGAATAGGCTTCTTGCTCATAGCATGCTCTCTTTCGATTTTCGTTGTCTATATTTACTCGGTAAGCAATAAAAAAGGTTGAGCTAATGCCCAACCTTTTAAGTCAGGATAACTTAGCCAGTAACTTTGTTGCGAACCGCTTCACCTGGGTTTGAATCTAACAACATTTCACCAGCTTCAATGATAGGTGTCCCGTTTACAAGTACGTATTTCATGCCTGTAGAAAGGGCATTTGGTTTATCAAATGTTGCAACGGCTTTTACTTCATCAAGTTTGAAAATAGCTAAATCAGCATCTTTACCTACTTGAATACGACCTTTATTTGCCATTTGTGGCACAGCATCCTCAAGAATACGACATGCGTTTAAGCTAGTTCTTTCCATCGCTTCTACTAGTGTTACCGCTTTGTATTCCTCGACATATTTTTCAATAAAACGAGAGAAACAAGCAAGTGAGCGAGGGTGAGCTATTGCGTTGCTTGGAAGTGGCCATACATCACCTTCAATTAATACGCCTTTATCATCCATCCAAGGCATTGCATCTGAAGCGATAGCTGCACCTGGGAACAATACTGAACGGTCCATTTTAGCGCGATCTTCTTTGTTCTCATCGGGTTTTAAGAAGTGCATGACAACCACGGTACCGGGCGCTGATGCTTGTAGTTCAGTGACTTTTTCTTGGTTTAGTGCTTTACCATTCGCTTCCATGTAGCTAGCGCTTGGTACACCCCAACGTTGTAACCAATCGTCACCACGGAAAACTTCTGCGCCAATAACGGAAGAGCCAGCACCATAAGGATAAGCTTCAGTAGTAACGGCTAAACCTTGATCAATGGCGGATTGAACTAAATCGGCACAATCTTCGATATCTTGTACTGACGTGCTGTTGAGGTGACAAATGTGCATGTGTGCACCCGTTGTCGCCGACAGGCTAATGAGTTCTTGGTATGCTTCAAAGCTTGATTTTGGCTCTGCGCTGTTTAGGTAACGAACGTGAGTGTAAGTTGGTACTTCATAGCGTTTTGCTAGTTTAGCAAGATCATAGTACTCTTTGTGGCCATAACCTGGTGCGTAACCCGCGTTAATACCAATGCCTAAGCCCCCCTCTTTAAGACCTTGCTCAACCGAGCCCAGAATTTGTTTTAATTCATCTGGGGTTGCTAGGGTATTTTGCCAATTGTTTTTAGAAAAAGCTTTCTGGAACCAAACAATCGTACCATCAGGAGCAGGCATCGTAGGTTCTTTTGCTTGAATACGAGCGTAAGTCCATGCTACAGAAGCGCCGTAATTAATCGGGCGACCTTCAGCAGCAGTAATATCGTAGTACGTTCCGATTGGGAATAGACCAGATTCCATCTCAAGAGCGGTGGTTACGCCATCGAATGCTTGAGCACGGGCAGCAGGAAGTTGTTGTCCGTGAGCGTGCATATCGATAAAGCCAGGTGCAACCACGAGACCTTCAGCATCGATGATTGTTTTGCCTTGCAGCTTTTTGTCTGAGATTGCAGCAATACGCTTACCTTTAATACCGACGTGACGAATTGCGTCGAGTCCAGTTTCAGGATCAACAACACGGCCATTTTCGATAACGATATCAAATGGCCCTTTCTCGTTAGGCATCAGTTTGATGTTTTGGCCAACCAGTTTTTCAGGGGCTGCATGTAAAACAGAGGCAAAAGGCAGTGCCGCAGCCCCAACCGCTAACTTAGTCAAAGTCGAACGTTTATCTGTATCGACACCATCAAGTAATACTTGCGTAGCGTCCAATTCATTTGGGTCGTAATTTTTCATATTGATACCTGTTATGTTTGTTGTAAAAGAATATTAGTTCATGATTGCTATGAAAACTATGCTGCATGTAGAAAAATCAATCGATTGACTAACACCCACCTTTCCATCATTAGAATCCACTGCCAACCGTTATATAAAACGCGCTGTCAACGTCACTAAAAGCGAGGTCTACCCCCATGTGTAACCCATATCGGCAAGCTATCTGATAGCGAAATCCAGCACCATACGCATCGACACTTTCATCGTCTGACAGACTGCCCTCTACTGTCGCTTTACCCAGGCCATAAAACGCAGAAACGGTCCAACGATTATCAATCGCATTATCGTATTCCGCGACAACACCCAGCCCAGAGGTCACCGAGCTTTCGCCCATAAAATATTGAATAACGCCATTGATAGCGTTATTCACATCTTCATTACTGGTCTCAAACTCTACCGAGATCTGGCCAATAATCTGTTTCACACCCAGCATCAATGGTGTGTTTGCCACTCGAAACTGGAGCTGCTGAAGCGCAGCGACTCCCGAGGTTTTTGTGCCGAATTGAATCGTTTTGTTGTACGACGCACCTATACTGAACTCTTTGAAAATATCGAGGTTCGCCTTTCCAGCGCCAACGCCACCCGTATATCGAATGGTATCTTTTAGCCACGACGGTATCACCGTTAATGTCGGTATCAGAACCTGCGCCATATTCAAAGTCCCCACCATGAATAAAGACATACACGGGTAATGACTCTGAACCATTGATCTCCGAAGGACGCCAAATATTAAGATTCAAGCAATCTTCAGATTGCTCTTGCTGGGTTATTTTAAGCTGTGGGCACACGACGCCAAATTGTGTCGCATCTATAGCGCTATCAGCATTGTGTTCTAATTTACGGAGTGACTGTGCTGAAAACGTTGTTGATCGGCGTAAGTGATTCCTTTAAACGCTTCAATGGATACGCGTTGCTCGTCACCTGCTAAGGTATTGATCACAACAGACTCTCTATTTGCGAAAAGAGTCGCGTCCCCGATGGATACTGAAACTTGCTCTGTTGGTAATGTCTGAAGCGGTTCTGGCTTAATAGGACGTGAGCTGGTTTCATCACTACCCCACGCAGAAAGAGCAACAGTGATAGCGATAACCATGAGTGAGCGATGCGTTAAATTCATGGTTGTACCCATAAATGTGTTCGGCCATCTGACCTGATATTGGTATCATCAAACCTGAGAATCCCTATGCTCAGCCATGCTCATTTCTGGAGTATTTGAAGTATTTTTTCTTTATGGTGCGATATTAATTCACTCTTTAAATTTGAATAAATCGCTTATGCAGGACGTGATCCTACATATATTCACTACCGTGAGTGGATGTCGCTTTTTATTTATCACAAAGACTTCTTGTTGTACCTTCTTTGGCTGACTATCTAGGGTTGATAAAATTTCAACGGGTTCTTGAAACAGCTCTATAGGGGGTTGCTGTGACTCTCCTTCTGAAGCTTCAAACTCATCAAAGAACCCAAATATGTTATTAGAGTCCGATGGCATAGTTAGCACCAAACGTAAGTTTCGAGGCCAAAGCCAATATTGTTGAGGTCTGTTTTGACTTGACCCGAAGAGGTCCAAGGTAGAAGTGCGTCGATATCAGGCTCTGCTTTCGCGAGCTCTTTCATGCACTTGACCATGTAGTCTTAGAGGATAAGACCGTTGGCTTTTGCAGTCTCGACGATACTGTAAAGCATCGCGCTCGCCTCAGCACCGTTTGTGTGTTGGAGAATAGCCAATTTTCCCTGCCAATAACCAGCGGTTTAATTGCGTGTTCAGCGCGATTATTATCGATAGATAAGTGACCATCGTCGATATAACGAATGAGTTTAGGCCATTGCCCGAGCTAGTACTTTATTGCTTTGCCTAGTGGGCTAGAGCCTATCACCTTCTGGGTTGTCATCCATTGGTAAAGCTCATCCAGTATCGGCTTGGCAAGCGCTTGACGCTCTGCTTTTCGCTCTTGGGCAGGCGCACCTTTTAAGCGTGATTCTATCCCGTAGAGTTTTTGGGGTTTAGCCAGCACTTTATCAGCCTTGCCCGATTTACCTTCCCCTTGAAGCTTCTTCGCGTCCATGAACTTGCGTTAAGCACCCCACATTAGTGACGTGATGCAGACCATGATAAGCCGTGTAGCCATCGGTTTGTAGATAACCGTTGTAGTCACCTAAAAAGTCCACGGGGCACACCCTCGCGCGACTGTTTTGATAGTCGTACAAGGCGATTTTTTCACATTCGGCAGTGCCGCTTCGGGCGAGTCAGCGCCTGAGCAGTAAAGCCACATATAACACTGCTTCTCTTCTTTGAGCACATTGAGCGGCGTTTCATCCGCCTGAACCACCACTTGTTGAAGTAGGTTCTCCTTCAAGGCCGCATACAGCGGGGCGAACTTCTCACTGACTTGGATAACCCACCTTGCCATGGTGGCGCGTGATAGCTCGATACCCGACTGGGTAAACAGCGATCATCAATCAATGCATTGGGTGCTAACTCTTGTCCTCCACCCGCTAAGCGACCATTACAAAAAGCACCAACAAGGATCTCGCCGGTAAAGCTGCCTTTGTCTATGGGCAACGTGCCACTGTAGGGCTTAAAGCCAAGTGCTTTCACCACACCTGTTAGTGTATACGCACCGCCACCGAGAAAATCTTTAAGCTCGACAGGCGTTTCAGCTGTGACTTCAGCACCAAAACCCGCCGCAGCGACATTCATAAAATAGCGGTCATTCGCACGCGCGCTATCCACCGCAAACGCCTTGCCTTCCAGCGCTAGTTCAAAAGCACCCGAAATATCGTTAGGTATTCCCGTTGCGGTAGCAAAATCATTCGCAGTGCCCATTGGGATAAGCGCCAGTTGTGGTCTTTCACTGGCACGGAACTGGTTGAGCGCGTTAACGGCTTCATTCACCGTTCCATCGCCACCGACAACAATCAGACGCTTAACACCATCGCATATTGCCTCGCTTACCAAACGAAACATGTCCGACGATTCCCAAGTCACTCTAACTTGCAGGTCAATATCATTGTCCCTCGCCGCAAAGGTGGCTTGCCTTAATTCCGGGATATTGGCTTTCTTTCCGTTTAAAATCACGCGAATGCTGTCCATGGCTATGTCCTTGTATAGGCTAACTTGATAACTCTTTTGCTGCCGCTTTGATCTTAGCTCGTAACCACTTATGGCTTGGTTCATTAGTACGGCTTGGATGCCAAATCATACACATATCGAGGTCTTCCAACTCGAAGGGTAATGGTAGTGTTTTTACCGCGTACTTTTCAGCAAAACAACGCACTGATGAAATAGGCATTACTCCGATGTACTCAGAGCCCTCGATAACAGGAAGCATCTCTACAACGCCCGCTGCGCGATACACGATTCTACGTTTCTCAAGGTCACTATAGTGCTCAGAGCTTAATAAGCTTTTGCGCGCATGCCACCTAGAGACCACCACATGCTCGAGTGCTAAGAACTGTTCCATATCGATGGTATCGCCAACCGTAGGATGATCACTACTACACACCACGACCAGCTCTTCTGTAGAAATCACCTCGTGCTTAAGCATGGTTCTTCCTTTAGGCGTCATATCAACAATCACGTCGTGTCTTTGCAGCCTTAAATCAGACTCATAGTCTTCGGTAAACAGAGGATGAACCTCTAACGCGATACCAGGTGCGACTTGGCTGATTAACCGCATGACTTTTGGCATCATTTCGTAGCTCGCCGCCGAGACGCAGGCAATGGAAAACACGCGGCCTGAGGTTTTAGGATCGAAGTCTCTTGATGCGGATAAGGTAGAAGTAAAGTTTTTAAGTGCAGCGGCCATTGCAGGATAGATATCAATAGCGAATGTGGTTGGCTCTACGCCTGATGTGGTGCGATGAAACAGTGGCTCATCATAGATATCTCTCAACCTTGCAAGTGCTTTACTCACTGCTGGTTGGCTTATATCCATGCGATTAGCAGCTCTAGATAAGTTCTGCTCTTCATAGATAGCAACAAATATAGGAATTAGATTTAGTTCGGTACTTTTCATACAGTTCCATATTAAAGAAGCAGGTTCCCCATAGTAGAGAACCTGCCGATTATGTTCGATGCGAATAACTAAAGTTTGCTACTTAGTTCTATCTTTTAAGTTTGGCAAGGCTTTAGGGATTTTCAAGCGAGCGGCAATTGAACGAGAATTGCTTGAGTTTGATGTGTCACTGGGCAAGTTACGTAACCCTTTCCATAAACGAGTGAATACGTTTTTATCTTCACATCCTTGTTGAAGGGCTTCGCTATCTTCTAGCCAACGCTTTTGTCCATTTGATTTACCATGTTGCGCTTTATCCAGTTGCACTTTATTCAGTTCTAACTGAGAGGTTTGGTTTCGCAATTGACGGTAGATAAAGGTTCTTAATGCAGCCCAATTACCTTGCTTAACTAAACGACGTAGTACCAGCCAACTCGGTGTTGGGCGGTTTGCGTAGTAACGCTTAACCGAAACAATCAACGCAATGCAGACTAACAACACCAAACCAACACTAATAAACACCGACATGTAGGCCTTGATGAAAGATTGGACTGTGTGTTTGGCTTCAAACACTTCGCCTTTTATCACCACGTTTTCAAGGCGTTGATTTTTGCTGTCCCACCACTGAAATGAAAACTCTGGCAGCGTAAACTCACCACCCTGCTGAATCACATATACAGTCTGTTCAACTCGGCTTGAGCGATAATCACCACGTTCTTGAGTGTCATCCAAACGGTTGGGCTGTGGGTAAGCTTGGAACTGCTTAGTGGACTTATTGGTTAGCACATCTGGCAACAACACAGAAAAGCTGTCTTTTGCCTTAATCGTGATAGTTCGAGTAATAGCATCGCCAACTTTTAGCTCTTCACTTGAGCGTTGCCATTGCTGCTCTATATCTACTTCTGTCGCAGAAAACCAAGGCGTTTCATTATCGAGTAAACCTGAAGGCAACGAAGCTTCAAACTTAATCGGCTGCGTGTAAAGCGTACCGCCCACGTTTGAACCATCAGGAGCAGAAACTTGGATACGAACCGGTACGGTTGGAATAACAAACTCACCGGAAGTCATCGGATAAAGCGTCACTTCCCAACGCTGACGTGACCATGTAGTACCACCGACTCTTTCTGTGTAGTTCGTCGCGAGTTGGTTACGCTGCTTAGCGATAACGTTAGGGATTTCGATACTGCCGATTCGAGTGCCGCCCGTTAACCAGCGCGGTGTCGCCACCTCAATGTTCAGAATGACCTGCTCATTTACGCTGACTTTGCCCGGCGTTATTTTGTCGCCTGACTTGGGTTTCTCGCCAATCCAAGCGATAAGCTCAACGTCACCACTTTTTTGCAGATCGAAGATATCGGCAGCAGAAGCAACAGCAACAGCAAGAAAAAACCAACTAAACATAAGAGTCATCGACAACAACCATGTGCGGGCTGTGAATCGCGCTCGCTTTGATTGAATCGCTTCAAGAGCTAAATCATATCGACTCATTGCGTTTGCTCCTGTTTTGACGCTTGTTCGATGGAAGGCGCAGGATCTCTTAACTGAATTTGGAATTTGGATTTCAAGAAGAACTTAGGATCGGCTTCTACTCGCTTTAACCACTTGTCGGCAAGCTCTTGGCTGCCCAAAATCTCATTCGCGTTAAGTGTTTCCTTAAGCATCAATTCCGCTACCGTTTCTTCTTCAGCGCCATCACCCGTTCGCGGCTGATCGTCTTCGAGTTCTAAAGATTCTTCAGGGCCATCTGTGGTTCCAGACTGGCTTTCACTGGTTCGGTTTACCTCTTCGACAATTCCACTAAGCACAGCAAGATTGTTCTCCACATCCGTTCTTAGTTCTGGTGACAGATCCTCTTTCTCACTTAATGATTTCAAGAGGTCTCGTGCGGCAAGGTATTCACGCTGCCTAGCTAACGCACTCGCTGCATTGTACAAACCAAGGTCAGTTTTGGTTTGCAAAAACGCACTGTGAGCGAGCTTAAAATCACGAGCATAGTAATAAGCCGCGCCCTTTCGCATTGGGTCAGTAAAATGTTTGGCAGCTTGAAGATATTCTTTCTGATTCAACAGGCGTTGACCTTGCTGATCGGGCGTTAACCATAAGTCCCACCACCATTGAGCTGTTTTGTCCCAAGTAGTAACCGACTCCACCACAACTGGTTTCTCAGCGGTTAAGTTGACTGTTTTCGCCAAAGTGTCTGGTGAATACATGCTGCTTGTGATCATCAAACCAACGACACACCACTGCACCAACCACCCTTTTCTGAACCATAGCAACATAATGAAAGCCATTGGAATAAGCAGTCCATAGCCCATGTCTTTCCAAGGCATTGAAGATTCGCCGTTGAGCTGCATGTTTCTTTCAACCGCTCTGTTCAGTTGTTGGATATCCGAATCATCAACGGTCACTTCAATCACTCGTCCACCCGTCTTACTCGCTAAGTTACGCAGTGAATCTAGGTCGACAGGGTTATCGCTCACCACATCGCTATTTCCGGCAGCCAAAATCAGCAGCTGATATGGGTTTTCGTTAAAGAAAGTTTCAAAAGCTCGTGTGGTGCTTGGGTTTACACCATCTGATACCAACAGTACAGAAGAGCCTAACTCACCAGACAGTTGCTGATTAATCAATGGCAGTGCTTCTTCTGCTGACTTACCTGATACCGGCATGATATCGGGTGTGATAGCCGCTAGAAACGGTTCAAACACCTTGCTGTCTTGCGTGACGGGCATCGCCACGTGTGCGCTGCCTGCATAAACCACTAAGCCCGTATTACCGCCTTTGCGAGCTGCCAATAAGTCTCTAATTTTCTGCTTAGATCGTTCCAAGCGACTTGGAGGCAAATCTTTAGCAAGCATGGATTCACTATTATCAAGCACAACCAACATCGACGCTTTGTCTTCACCAAAAGGCGATGCTTCACGTTGCCATGTTGGGCCAGAACAGATAATGATGGCGATAGTCACAATTACCACCAATAGCTTCAACGGCAGTTGCTTGCGCCAGCCTGTTTCGCCAATCGTCAATGCATCACGTAAATGTGTAGGTAAAATGTCTTTCCACGTTGGTTTGGTCTCTTCTCTCCAACGAACCCATAACAGGAAGAACATCGGAATAAAGGCCAACAACCACAAAGGTCGGATAAAATGAAACTGGGTAAAAAACTGTTGTATCGTGAGAGAATCAGGCATCACTCTCTCCTTTCAAATTCTTAACAGAAGAAGCGAGCAGCGATCTTCGGCGTATCGTTGCTAAGCTGAATGCGGTCAAATACATCACTACAACAATCGCCATCAAATAGTGGTGCAGCCCCTGTTTAGGGCGATAAGTGGTACTTTCATATAACTGAGGTTCAAGCTCACCAATCTGAGCATAGGCTTTGGTCAGTTCGTCGCGGTTAAGTGCTTCAAAGGCTTCGCCACCTGACTCTTGAGCGACACGCTTGATGGTTTCCATATCCAGAGCAACCTCTCCAACGGTTTGCGGATCGCCCATCGCAATAACGTGAATTCGAACGCCTTTAGCCTTGGCGACTTTTGCGGCATCGATAGGCTCAACAAAACTTCCCGTATCATTACCGTCGGTTAATACGATCACGACTTTCTCTTTTTCGTTGGTGTCGACGTTTGAATCTTGAACGGCAGCACTTTGCTTTTCACTTTGTTCAAACACCTTGATCGCCAAGCCAATTGCATCGCCTAAGTGCGTGCTTTGCCCTGCCATAGCGACATCGGTTTGATTAAGCAGTTCAAGCCAGACATCTTGGTCAGCTGTAAACGGTGTTTGTACAAACGCTGCATCACCAAAAAGAATCAAACCGAGTCGATCCCCTTTTCTGGTTTTCGCAAAATCAGCCAGCACTTCTTTGGTCGCGTCCAAACGAGATATTTTATCGCCCCGCTTAGAGGTAAAGTCTTGTTCTGCCATTGAGCCAGATAAATCGACCACTACCATCACATCACGATCTAATTGTTCGCGAACTTGCGGCTCACCAAGAATGGTTGGTTTAGCGAGCGCGCACACCACTAATGCCCAAGTAATAATGAGCGTGGTTCGTTGCCACCAGCTTGGTGTTAGCTGGCTTGCCCCTTCAGACGGCGCTTCACCAATAGCTTCAACCAATTCACTGAAAAATGGCACCTTGATGGCCATTTGCTTAGTTCGATAAGCTGGCACTACAAAGTAGACCAACAAAGGCAGAGGTAACGCAATAAACCACAGCGGATACGCAAATTCAAAGCTGGCAGATAAAACATCAAACATTGTCTTGCCCCTCAACCGTTACCTGTACATTCGGCTTGTGAAGCTTTAGCCACATCATCGCGGTTTGAATTACCTCTAAACGCTGTTCAAAGCTCAAACGCACATTAGGATCAATTAGGCTTTGCATCCATAATTCCGAAATTTCATCGGCAAAGAACACATTGCTGTTTTCACTTGTGTTAGCGCTACCAGGCAGATAAGCGTTCAAACGGTTCACATAGGCTTGTCCAAACAGCTTTGCATTACTACTGTCTAGGTAACGAAGTACCACTTTCAGTACTTTGAAGGTTCGTTCTGTTGAATTTTTGTCTCGTGCATCCAATACCATGAGCTCTTGAAGCGCTTCTTTGCGATAACGGTTATTCCACCACCTTAACGCCAAGCGATAAGCCAGATAGATAGCGACCAATAACAGAATAACGCCAAGGATCTTCCAGCCGATCGTTTGAGGAGCCCAGCTCACACTGTCAGGAATCGCTACATCGTGCAGTTCGCGGAGGATATAGGTACTTGGGGGAGTATGTTCAACAGCCATTTAGCGCCCTCCCACTAGTTTCTGCAGCTGTGATATGTGATTGCCCGACGTGTCTAATTCTATATAAGGGAGGTTTTTCATCGCCATCAATTTAGCAAGGGACAGTTTCTGAAGTGCCGCTTTTTGGGCAAGGCTTTCACTTGCGAGGTTAACCTTAGATTGGCTATCCAGATTAAGTTGAAAGCGACCATCACCCACCACCCAGTTTGCGCTTGCAAGATCTTGAGGCAATGACTGTTCTAATGAATCGGTGACCATAATGGCCAAGATATCGTTGTGTTGCTGTAACTGCTTTAGTCGATCAAGATGTTGTTCTCGGCAGTCTCGCCAGTCACTAATGAATATCAAGGTTGATTGCTTGAGTCTCATTCGTTTGATCAGTTCAATCCACTGGCTAAAACCAACATTATCGCCATCACTTACATTGACGCCTAAGCTTTGATTGGCTTTGGTAAGATGTTTTAGCTGAGCCAACAAATCAGATTGAGAACGTTGAGCTTTGGTATGAAACAGTTTTTGGTGCGAGGCCAAAACGAAGCCGACACGATCACCATCTTTCAGCACTCGCCATCCACACAATGCCGCCACTTCGGCAGCCACAACAGATTTCATGGTGTTTTGAGACGCAAAGAACATCGAACTGCGCTGATCGACACAGATCATCACATTACGGTCTTTCTCTTCGGTATAGCTACGAATATGAGGCTTACCCGTTCGCATCGTAACTTTCCAATCGAGATTACGGATATCATCACCCAATTGGTAATGACGTAATTCTTCGAAGTTCAAACCACGACCACGGAACAAAGAGTTATGTCTGCCCGAAAGTACGCTGCCCGCTTTTAAATGAGGTAACAGTGAAAACGACTCAGCTTGAGCCTGAATTCGCACTAACCTTGAATAATCACAATACAGTCGTGGATCAAGGCCTTGCGATTTGGGAGCTTGTGTTGGCTTCGCCATGACGCCCCCTAGTTATCCAATCTCAACATTATCGAGCAGTTCTTCAACCACTCTTTGATGGTCAACACCATCGGCCAATGCGTCGTAAGACAACGAGAATCGGTGACCTAATACGGTTGGTAACATGGCACGCACATCGTCCAACATGACATGGTCACGTCCTTGCAACCATGCATAAGCGCGAGCACATTTATCCAACGCGATGGAAGCACGCGGACTTGAACCAATCTCAATCCATTTAGACAAGTTTGATTCTGGGTAACGCTCTGGCTTACGAGTTGCCATCACCAAGGCCACAATGTAGTTCTCAACTAAATCAGAAACGGCAATGTCTGGAAGTTGGCGCCGAGCTTCAAGTACCAACTCAGGTTCAATATGTTGTGGCGTGACTAATTCTGAACTGGTCTCGCTACCGAGTTCCTCACTGCGCACAAGTCGAATGATGTCGCGTTCAGCTTCATCTTCTGGATAGTCGACTGTCACTTTCATAATGAAACGGTCCATTTGTGCTTCAGGCAGTGGATACGTACCTTCTTGCTCAACTGGGTTTTGTGTGGCTAGCACCATGAACAAATCTGGCAGGATGTGAGTTTGACCACCCACCGTAATCGTCCCTTCCGCCATCGCTTCAAGCAGAGCAGCCTGTACTTTTGCAGGCGCACGGTTCACTTCATCGGCTAATACAATGCTGTTGAAAATAGGACCCGGTTGGAAATGCAACTGAGGCTTTCCATCAAGCTCTTGATACACCTCCGTGCCCGTCACATCAGATGGCAGCAGGTCTGGCGTAAATTGAATTCGACCAAAACTGGTGTTCAGTAGATTCGCCAGCGATTTTACTGAGCGAGTTTTCGCTGTACCGGGAAGTCCCTCTAAAAGCACATGGCCATTAGTCAATAACCCTATCACCAGAGCCCGAACGACGTGGCTCTGACCGATAACACTTTTCTCTGTTTGTTCAATCAGTTGGTTTATTGCTTGTTGCGCATGGTTCATAGGTCTTCCCTTAATTCAATCTGGCTGCGTACATCCTACTCACAAGCTCCATAACTATTAGTTATAAACGCGATAATTGGTTACAAGCGGAATAAGCAGCAAGCTCGATAGCCAAGCTCACCTCATCGCTTTATTTAAACCTAGCTTTCAATTGGTTAATGGCTTCCGGCGGTGCCACTTTGCTCAATGATGAAATACATTGCTCAAACGCCTTTGGTACGCCCGGTATATGACTGTTTCGCGCCAACACTTCACACTGGGCATACAGGTGCTGTGGGTTGCGGCTAAATTGGTAAGCCTTATGCAGTGATTGACTTGCCGCAAGCACATCCGATTTTTCCAAAGCCAATCCGTACACATACCAATATTGAGGGTCGGTTTGCGCAGTTTCAGCGGCTTGTTTAAGGTAGTCCGTTGCTTGTTCGTAATCTTTCACACGAAGCAGAGACAATCCTGTGCTGTATGGCAAAACACTCGATTTAGGCTGAGCTTCAATACCTTGCTTCAAGGTCGACAACGCTTTTGCCTCGTTACCTTGCGCTCGATACAAATCCGCTAAATTGGCGTAGCTGTTTTCGAAATAAGGCTCAATCTCGATAGCGCCTAGATAAAACTCAATCGCTTTGTCGTGCTGGCCTAAATCTCGGTAAACGTTGCCTAGGTTAGTACGTCCAAATCCTCTGTCGGCATTAAATTGCTGTATTTCAATGTACTCTTCTAATGCAGGCTTGATTTGGTCTTTCTGCAGAGGGTTCATTTCTCCCCAATAACGCACTAATGCGCCTGCGGTTTCTGAACGAATCGACAATACAGGGTCTTTCAGTAGCGGCTCTAGAATTTGCCAACGGTCAGTGAATGGGAAACCAGACGAGCCTTGTACCACACCCAAACGGATCATTTCATCATCATGTTTCACCGCTCTTGCCAGCGAAATAAGCGTATTCTTACCCGTATTACCGCCCAAACGTTCTATGCTCGATGCACGAATGATATTGCTTAAGCTAGAGTCCTGAGCCGAGTATGCCAACGCATCCTCTGCACCTCTGTGCCCTATCGAGTCAGCATAAAAGGCAACGGCAAAGTGCTGCTGATTACGATACTTAGAATCTGGGAACCACTCACCGATTTGCTTATCTGCCCACTGATCGGTTTGATCTTCATGACAGCTAGTGCACACGTTCGGCGTTTTAATGTGTTGGCTAATATCAGGACGTGGGATATGCCAACTGTGGTCACGCCTTGGATCCACCTCCATGTAAGTCGTCTCTGGCATGTGACAAGTCGTGCATTGTGAGGCTTCGGTATTGGCTTCGTGGAATGTGTGCTTCTCAGGCGTGTATTCCGATGCAATGTGACATTGGCTACACACGGCTTCTTCCGCAATTTTTAGTTCAGCGGTATGGGGATCGTGGCAGTTAGTACATGTAACGCCTTTTTCCGCCATCACGGATTGAAGGAAAGATCCGTAAACGTAATCCTCATCGTAGATTTGACCATCGTTATGGTAAAGCTCAGGGGTAATCAAGCTCAGGCGATACTTATCAAAGAATGACCCGTTCACGTGGTCACCTGTTTCATTCAACTGAGTACGTCGGCTGTGGCATTGAGCACAGGTTTGAACTTGGTTGGTATGGATGATGTCTTTTGGTTGCAGGGTTGAATTACCCTCTTGATAGATCCACTCTTTGACCGACTTCGACAAGTCGCGATCAAAACCATAATGCGCCGAGACTGGAGCATCCTTTCTGCCGTTAGCTTTGGCTAGCTTGGCCTGCTCAACGTGCTCGCTTGCAGGGCCATGACACGCTTCACAACCGACATTAATCTCAGACCAAGTAGTGTTGTAAGTATTGCTCGCGCTGTCGTAGTTTTTCTCTAGATTCGTAGAGTGGCAATCAGCACACATGAAGTTCCAGTTTTGACCGCTATTGGTCCAGTAGAATTCATCAGTGTTGGTGGTATCCGGGTAGAGGTTAAACCAGCGTTGACCGCCTTCGCCTTCAGTGCGAGAGTCCCAAGCGAATGGAATCAACTGTACACGGCCATCTTCAAATTCAATCATGTATTGTTGTAGTGGTTCAAAGGCAAAAGTATAGCTGATTTTGTAATCTTTAAACTGGCCGTCTGGCCCTTCGATATTGACCCAGAACTCTTCGCCCTTGCGAAAAAATCGGTTGGGTTTACCGTCATGAGTGACTGTTTGATCGTTGAAATCGCCTAATACAGATTCGTCTGTAGCGTGCTTCATCGCCATATCATGATGAGAGCCCTCCCACGCTTCGACTTCTTCACTATGACAATCAACACACGCTTCCGAACCGACATACGTGGCTTTAGAGCCGATAGGTAAAGCGTCAGAGCTAACGTGTGAAGCTACAGAACTGGTCTTTGAAATATCAGAGTTGATATTAGGATCTTGCTCGTTGGCATAGGCGTTCAGACTGAACAGCGACAACATCAGTGAAGACAAGATTGCGGATAATACTGCGACTCGCTGGTGTTTCAATCCGTTTACCAGTGAGCACAACCATGCAGACATAACATTCCTTGTTTTTATACATCCTTATGCTTAATAAGGTAGACGTAAAAACAACGAATTTACAATTATTTAGTGGCAATGAGCTCCATAGTTGTGACTCGTATTCACGACCGGGATTTACTCATCGATATGCGCATAAAAAAAGAGCTCCTAAGAGCTCTTCAATCTGTTCAGTTTGACTCAAACAATGACTTACTTGTTATGAGACTCCTGAAGTTTTTCCATTACCTGATCCAAGCTAAAGCTCGCGGCTTTTTGGCGTGGCGGGTATTCAGCAAAGGTTTCTAGGAACTTGCCTACATACGCTTGTGCTGGGACGAACATATAAGCATGGTCTAACAACCAGTCGTAGTATGTGTTCGATGTAATGTCTGCGTTTTCGTATGGGTCCATACGCAGGTTAAACAGCTTAGGAAGACGTAACGTCACGAACGGTTCAGCCCAAATTTGCATGGTACCCGTTGCACGCTGCTCCATGAACACCGCTTTCCACTGGTTGTAACGAAGCGCCGCTAAATCACCATCATCGGTAAAGTAGAAGATCTCCGAACGACGGCCTTTCTCTTCTTCACCGGTTAAGTAAGGAAGGAAATTATAACCATCTAAGTGAACCTTAAATGTTTTATCACCGGCAGTATGACCTTTGAGTAGTTTCTCTTTGATTTGGTCATCACCAGCGGCGGCAACGAAGGTTGGCATCCAGTCCATATGGTGCATAATTTCGTTAGATACGGTTCCTGGTTCAATCTTACCAGGCCAACGAACCATTGCTGGTACACGGTATGCGCCTTCCCAGTTGGTGTTTTTCTCACCACGGAACGGGGTTGTACCCGCATCAGGCCAAGAGTTCATGTGAGGGCCGTTATCCGTTGAGTAGAAAACAATCGTGTTGTCTTTGATACCCAACTCATCCACTTGCTTCAATAGTTGCCCAACGTGTCGATCGTGCTCAACCATACCATCAGCGTAGTTACCGACACCAGTTACGCCTTTACTGTCGGCTTTCACGTGCGTTCTAAAGTGCATACGTGTCGCGTTCCACCACACGAAGAATGGTTTGTCCGCTTTCACTGCGCGATCCATAAAATCAAGTGCCGCGTCTAGTGTTTCTTCATCAACCGTTTCCATACGCTTACGCGTCAGTGGACCGGTATCTTCAATCTTGCCATCAGCGAATGACTTAATGACACCACGAGGGCCAAATTTCTTACGAAACTCAGGATCGGTTGGGTAATCTTCATTCTCTGGTTCTTCTTCAGCATTTAGGTGGTAAAGGTTGCCAAAAAATTCGTCAAACCCGTGTGCTGTTGGAAGGAATTCATCTTTATCGCCAAGGTGGTTTTTACCAAATTGACCTGTCATGTAACCCATAGGTTTCAGCATTTCTGCGATTGTCGCGTCTTCTGCTTGTAAGCCAATGTCTGCGCCCGGCAAACCTACTTTACTCAAACCCGTTCGTAATACACTTTGTCCCGTGATAAAGGTAGAGCGACCCGCAGTACAAGATTGCTCTGCGTAATAGTCCGTAAACATCATCCCTTCTTTCGCGATGCTATCAATATTCGGGGTTTTGTAACCCATGAGACCGAAGGTGTATGCGCTCACATTGGATTGACCAATATCGTCCCCCCAAATAACCAATATATTTGGCTTTTCAGCCGCAAAAGTGGCGCTGGACGCGGCCATCATCGCTGTACCCAAAATCGCTAATCGACGTTTAGCGCCATATTTCGCTGTCATAGAAACCTCTTCGTAAGTTATTTGCATCCTGCCCTACAACGTATAGTCCATTTTTTACACATGCGCGAGATTCCCTAAGCTATTAATCTTTTTGTCATTTTTATTGAGATACGGATACAGAAATCATCGATAAGGTTTACGCCAACAAACATGATAAGGATCACACATACAAACTAAGGCTTTATTCTACGTACCCACTGGAGCTGATATTAATCAATAGGTTACCTAAGCATCATAACGATTGGTTATAAGCACTATAAAAGGACGTAACGGAATTTTGAGAATAACATTTGCTCATCGATGCGTTGTTCTAACGCATTAATCTTAAAAGTGAATCGGAGTCCTTATGGGTACTAAAATTAATAAACTAGCATTAGGTGTTGGCTTATTAGCAGCTTCTTCAGCGGCAACAGCAGCAGAAAAACCAAACATTCTTGCTATCTGGGGTGATGACATTGGTGTATTCAACATCAGTGCATACAACAACGGTATGATGGGTTACGAAACACCTAACATCGACCGTATTGCTAACGAAGGCGCACTATTTACTGACCACTACGGTCAACAATCGTGTACTGCTGGTCGTGCTGCATTCCTAACAGGTCAAGAACCTTTCCGTACTGGTCTATTGACTATCGGCATGCCAGGTTCGGACCACGGTATCCCTGATTGGGCTCCAACGATCGCAGACCTTCTTAAAGAACAAGGCTACATGACAGCTCAGTTCGGTAAGAACCACATGGGTGACCAAGACAAACACCTTCCAACGAACCACGGTTTTGACCAGTTCTTCGGTAACCTGTACCACCTAAACGCCGAAGAAGAGCCAGAAACATATTACTACCCTAAAGACCCAGAGTTCCGTAAGAACTACGGCCCTCGTGGTGTAATCAAGTCTACTGCTGACGGTAAGATTGAAGATACTGGCCCAATGACGCGTAAGCGTATGGAGCATGCGGATGAAGAGTTCCTAGAAGAATCTCTAGCATTCATGGAAAAAGCGGTAAAAGCTGACAAACCATTCTTCATCTGGCACAACACCACTCGTATGCACGTGTGGACTCGCCTACAAGAGAAATACCAAGGTAAATCAGGTATCAGTATTTATGCTGATGGTATGTTAGAGCATGATGACCATGTTGGTGTGCTTCTAGACAAGCTGGATGAACTAAAAATCGCTGACAACACTATCGTAATTTACTCTACCGATAACGGTGCTGAAACGGTTTCTTGGCCTGATGGCGGCGCAACTTACTTCCACGGTGAGAAAGGTACAACTTACGAAGGTGGTATGCGTGTGCCTCAGCTAGTTCGCTGGCCTGGGACTATCAAACCTGGAACTAAAATCAACGATATCATGGGCCACCAAGACTGGATTCCTACTCTACTAGCAGCCGCTGGTGATGATAAAGTGGTTGAGAAGCTAGCATCTGACAAAGGTGCAACTTACAACGGTAAAAACTGGCGCGTACACCTAGATGGTTACAACTTCCTGCCTTACTTCCAAGGTAAAGAAGAGAAAGGCCCTCGTGACAGCATGCTTTACTTCTCTGCTAACGCTGAGCTAAACGCAGTACGTTGGAATGACTTCAAGATTTCGTTTGCTGTGATGGATGGTAACATTGTGGATGCAGTTCGTTTCCAACCAAACTGGCCTCAAGTTGTTCACCTACGTGCTGACCCATTCGAGAAAGCACCGCACGAGTCTGGTATGTACCTACGCTGGATGGCAGACAACATGTGGTTATTCGTTCCAGTAGGAAATCAGGTTCAAGAGTTTATGACGACGCTACCAGATTACCCTATGCAGAATAGCCAAGTACTGAACCCAGGTAACTTCAACCAGAATGCATACATGCTTCAAGGTAAACTTAAGCAACTAGAAGCAGCCGCAGCACAAGCTAAATAAGCTACTCTAGATTAAAAATGTAATAACGAAGCCGTGGTGACTGAATGCAGTGACCGCGGCTTTTTAGTATCCAATACAAATAACATAAGACGCGAACCGCCAACTAGTACAATTCACACCCAACCTACCCTCTCATTTTTCAAAAATAAAAACTTACACTAGTCAATGTGAACCTTAATATATGACCGTTGCGTTAAGATTTCGCAAATTTTTTCAAATCCTTATGACATGACTTGAATTGGAGTTCTTACCATGCGATTGTAGTTCAACTGCCCATAAACAACTGTATGATTATGAAAACATTACAATCCATTGCGCTGCTTTCGACAATTATCGCAGCGCCACAAGTGTTAGCTGACGTAACAATTGAAGTTCCTTCTAGCGCAGATGCTTTAGTCGAAGTCTTAGCTGTTAATGAGGCTAAACCTGATCTCGACGGTGGTTTCTTCTCTTCGAGCAAAACGATCACCGTTCCAGATGGCGTAAACCAAATCGTTTTCAAATATCAACTGGCTTTCAGCCAAGGTAACGACCGAGAGTTTGTCGATAGCGATACCATTATTGCTACTTTTGATGCGACAGACACAGCATTGACGTTTGACATGCCTAAGTTCCGTAACACCAACGAAGCGAAAAAAGGCCTTCAAAACTTAGATTGGAAACTGGTTGATAAAAACCAAAATGCAATCAGTGTTAAGCAAGACAAACTTATCAAAGATGGCATGCAGATTGGTCGTAAGTACCCACAAGAAGCGAAGGAGTACAACCAGAAAGGCGGCATCGCTGCACTTACAGTAGGTGCTAGCGCGGGCGTAGCAGCCGCTGTCGCACAACCGGTAACGCTTCCAGCAAAGATTGACGGAAATGCAGCAAATACAGCTGAAGAGATGCTCTATTTCTGGTACGAAAAAGCGGATGCTGAAACCAAGCTGAAATTCAAAGACTACGTGAACAAGTAGCTCAATGAGCTTAATTTAAAAATGAAAGAAGCTGGCAAACTGCCAGCTTCTTTTTTGTCTTCATCTAGATGATTTAGGCTTATAGAGATTAAGCAGACTCAGTCGATAACACTTTACCATCCACTTTAGTTGGCCATCCTAGCGCTTTATACTCAGCTGCTAGTAAATGGGCACAGCCGCTAGAAATTCTGGTCAGAACCAGCTTTAGCTAAGTAACCTTGAACAAGCTCTCGATATTGCTGCTTCAATGGCGCTTCAATAAAGCTCGCGTCTATCGCATTCAAACTAAACTGCGCTAACTCCTGATGCGTCATCTCATGAGCTTGGCTCACCGCATTAAAGTTATCCGACATGTAACCACCAAAATAAGCAGGGTCATCCGAGTTAATCGTTACAGCCACACCCTTTCTGAGCAGTTCGACAATGTTGTGGTCTTCCATCACATCGAATACACGCAATTTAATATTCGACAGTGGGCACACCGTCAGTGGCATTTTGGTTTCAATCAGCTCTTCGATTAGAGCTTCGTCTGTCATGCACTGGACACCATGATCCACTCGACTCACGCTGAGCATTTCAATCGCATCGACAATGTTTTGAGCCGGCCCTTCTTCTCCTGCATGCGCCACCGTCAAGAAGCCCGCTTGTTTTGCTTGTTGGAATACACGCTTGAACTTCTCTGGTGGGTGTCCTAATTCAGAAGAGTCCAGTCCAACCCCGACGATCTTATCTTGATGCTTCAATACCTCTGCGAACGTTTGAATGGCGCTCTCTTCAGATAAATGGCGCAGAAAACATGCGATGATTTGAGAGGTAATGCCCAACTCTTTATGACCCTGTTCAAGCGCACGATGAATGCCGTTAATAGCGGTGTCTAATGCAATGCTACGATCGGTATGTGTCTGAGGATCAAAGAAAATCTCAGTATGGATAACATTGTCGGCTTTACAGCGTTCTAGATAAGCCCATGTTAAGTCGTAGAAATCCTGTTCTGTGCGCAGTGCATCAGCACCTTGATAATAGATATCCAGAAATGACTGTAAATCATCAAATTCGTATGCGCGTCTTAGTTGCTCTGGGGATGAATAAGGCAGCTCAATGCCATTGCGTTGAGCAAGCTGGAAAAGTAACTCAGGTTCGAGCGAACCTTCAATGTGTAAATGCAACTCTACTTTTGGGAGCCCTTGAATAAATGCGTTCATATTTCACCTACTATGGATTTTAGGTGTGCACTTACTCTGAATAATAGACAGGAGGCTTTCTTGAACGCCATTACAAAGAGTAAGAACACAATTGTGATCTAAACCCTTCGTAATCAGCACTTTGCGGGAGCTGGTAGAGACCCCCAAACCATATCATTGGGGTTATACGAAGCAAACGGTTGCTACTATACAGAGTTTAATGGGAATTTCACTAATCAATTGCTCATTAACCGATTTCTAAAGCAGGAACCTGTTTGGTTCGATCTCAACGGTAATCTGGTCGTATTCTCGACATCAGCAACATATCGATGTACTTACCCGCTTTGAACGTACTGAGTCTTTTTGTGCCTTCTAACTGAAAGCCTACACGTTCATACAAAGCAATAGCGGCGTGGTTATCGGCATGAACCTCTAACTCAAGACGCACGAGATTAAGCCAGTTATCCGCCTGATTGATCGCTTCTTGCATTAACGCCTTACCGACCCCTTTACCATGCATATCTGGGTGAATAGCAATACCAAGACCAGCGCAGTGCCTGTCTCTTACCTTGGTGGTCATGAATAAAGTAATGTGACCCACTACTTTGCCGGAGACTTCCGCAACCAGAGTGAAATGGTCTGAATGACCAAACAGTCGCTCCACTTGTTCAGAACTAAGATAAGGCTTTTGTGAGGTGTTTTCTGAAACTGAAGGGCGGCGATAAATATCGAAAATATCTTGGCTATCCGTTGCTTCTAAATGTCTAATTTGTATTTCCAAAGCGCTTCCTTATCCTATTATTTCTATCCATAAGCTAATTTTCATATTACGGATAGCAACGGGAACCTACAACCTTTAAAGGTGTAAGTGCCCGAAATAATTAAACAAATAGTAAGACTGAACTTAAACTTCTGCTTTGATGAGTATTTTTAAAATAGTGTGAATATCAGAATTTATAATCCACACCCACACTCGCTAATACTTGCTCGGAGTTATAGAAATCGATATTAGAATCTATGCTTCTTAAACCCAGTAAAGTAATGAACGCCCAATCTTTATAGCCCATCAAACCACCAAACTCATAAGCTAAGAATGCACCGAATTCATTCTCTTCACGTACTTGCCCGTAAATTGGATTCGACTCATCATATTCACGATCACTTGCATCTAGGGTGACAACAAAACCATGACGACCGATTCTCTTCGCGTAGTTTAATTCAATACCATAACTATCGAAGCTGAGTGCTCCTCCTTCTGCGTCTGAGTGGAAATACACCATTGAAGGAACAAATAGACCTGCGTGGTTTGGTAAGATAAAGCGGTATCCTGCTTTGGCGTACACATAGGTTCTTTCCCTATCCAGCAGCACAGTATCTTCCGGAGATAAGCCTTGGCTACCAGATAGCTCTTCATCAACATCTGATTGCCCAAATGCGAGATCCGTTCGAAAACCAGTTCCACCGATATTAGTGAGCTGCAGTCGTCCTACATTACCTTTCACATCCGTTTCATTTCGATTAACGCCAACAGCATACGGATCCGTCCAAGCCTTACCCGAGATAAGCGTAGGAAGAACAGAAAAGTCTAATATAGTGCCACCAGAAAGTTGATATCGATAACCGATCTCAAACGCGATGGTACCTGTTGCAATATCCTCTCGTGTCGTACCCGCATACACTTGGTGAGTCAGCGATTCGCCAAAAGTATATTGAACAGTACCCAAAAAGCCGAGTAGCCCTTGGTTTTCACTCTCCCCTTCCTGGGTGTTGGTGGCTTGATTCGAATCTTGTTCAGTACTCAAATTACTACTGTCAGAGTAGAAACCGGCCAATACACTGAAATTACCGCTGAAACCTTCACTTGGAGCAAGACCACTGTATGCAGGTATTGAAGCCAATGCAGAAAAGACTACTGGTAAAACAAACCTCATATTCACATCCATTACTTGAATAATCACCAAATAACTATAAGCATCAAATAACTATAAGCATCAAAATGGAATTGTAACAAGCATTTAACAATATAAGTTTATTCGCTTGGCGCTGTCGATATCGCTAACCATTCACTCAAAGACACAACAAATTGATCTATCACGATTGGGCTTTCGTAATACCTCTCGAAAATAACGGACAAAACTCAAAGGAAGACAATATGTTTAATAAATTAATCAAAACCATGTCAGTGCTAGTTGCGACGCTTCTTTTTACGGCTTTTGCTCACGCTGATCACCACGGAATGAAGAAAGACATCGTTGACATGGCGGCTGGAAACGGCTCTTTCAACACCTTGGTAGCAGCAGTAAAAGCGGCAGGCTTAGTTGAAACATTGAAAGGTGATGGCCCGTTCACTGTGTTTGCGCCAACGGATGAAGCGTTCGCTGCACTACCAGAAGGAACGGTTGATATGCTGTTGAAGCCAGAAAACAAAGACAAGCTAATCGCAGTACTGACCTATCATGTGGTGCCAGGAAAAATAATGGCGTCCGAAGTGATGAAACTTGATAGTGCCGTAACAGTGCAAGGTGAAGCGGTAATGGTAGGAATTGATCACGGCAATGTGATGATCAACAAAGCGCAGGTCGTGATGGCAGATGTTGAAGCAAGCAATGGTGTTATCCATGTGATTGATGCTGTATTACTGCCTAAATAGTAAAGATGAACACAAATCAAAGGTTCTTAGAGGGTGTGATAGGTTCACACCCTTTTCATGTTTAAGTACCATGTAAAGATAGGTATCAAACTAGCCGAACCTGCCTTTATATAAGCAAGAACCCGGATTACATAAACAAGCGCCCGAATATCAGAAAGACCGCCATCGATACCACCTTCGTGAAGACCACCACCCAGATGCAATCACCAACACTAGAATGCGTCGCTTTCCCGAGCAGGAACACAAACAGAATCAACCCTAACACCCAACCCACTGTCGGAATCAATGATACCAAAGCAACGATTACAGCAATAGTAAGAAGGGATTTAAAATCTGCGACCACGAAAGACATTTTAGAGGCAATGTACATGCAACATGCGGTGATTAATGCGTCCATCACAAACGCTAAAGCTTCAATACCCACTTTTCTTCCTTCACTGATATTAGTTAAAGTGAATATTATCTCTAAAGTGATGATTTTTCTCGAAGAAGAGAACAAAAAGTAGGTGAAAACTGTAACAAAAGTGAGATTACCGTTCGTCTAAAGGCACAGGTTTATTTGTTCGAGTCTTCTAAGCCTTTGACCAGCGCTCCCGACCGAGTCTGATTTGCTTTTTGATAGGCATCAAAGCCATCTTCGCGTTTACCTCCGAACAAACAAAGAAACGAGTTGATGACGAATGAAAAAAATGAGATGACGACAACAAAGAGAGGAAATAGCCCCGACACCCCGGCATCTAAGGCAAGAACGCCAACAGCGAAGGACAACATCGACACCAATGTATATAGTTTAGATCTACTCACATGACTCATGAACAACACTCCTTGTATTCATTCAATGTTTAGATTAGACAAATTATCTTGCACACAATTTGAACTCATCGACAATATCAATAGATCAGGAAAAGTTATCCTTAATAAGGTTCATTAATATTTCAAACTCGGTTTCTGTATCCCTAAGAACACGAGTCCGCCTATTCAGCTGCCTTGTCCATCTTCAACTATCTTTTCCATCACGTAATTGGTCAGCTTTACGCCACGCATTTCGACTTCCTGTTCATTTACTACCTTAAAGCCAAGGTGCTCATAAAAAGGCCTTGCGGTAATACTTACTTCAGAGAAATATCTCGATATACCACGAACTCGACCCACAGTGAAAACATGTTCCATCAACGCTTTCCCTACCCCCTTCCCTTGATATTCGTGGTGACAGAAAAAGTGATCAATCAAGCCACTTGGTTGCAGGTCAGTATAGCCAACTACGCAACCATCGAGTTCAGCCACAAAGGGTTGTAACCCATTCATACGCTTTTGCCATAACGCAAAGTCAAAGCTACTGGGTGCCCAAGCTTCGACTTGCTGTTGAGAATAATCTCGAACATTCACGTTACGTACGGTATGAAAGAAGATCTCCCACAGTGCTTTGTCATCATTCGCTTGATAGTTTCGAATTCTAATCACAACATACTCCTTTTTGTCTTAAGTCCTTTCTGAGGTGAAAATAAACAGCTGAATCAGCAAGCTTTATAACCTAACAGCCTCAGCTTTAGAGCAAGATATCAACGATAAAACACAGCGAGCCAGATCGTCACCGCATCTTTATCCGTCCTCAGCACCTTGTGTTTTTCACCTGCGGAAATATTGAGATAATCCCCTTTAGACAAGGTAACAATGCGACCATCTTCAAACTCAATCACCCCTTGCCCATCGATCACCATTACCCATTCATTCTCATCTTGATCATACCAACCCTCGTCTGGTGAACTGTGACCATATGAGAGTATTCTCTCGATTCGAATGTTGTCGTTGGCAATCAGGTCATTGAATATTTCATTGGGTATTGATGAAGGAACATCATTGTAAATGTTTGGCATCAAGCTCTCCTAGCTAGCATTGAATTGATTAACAACTTGGGCCTTAGCTGTACTGTAAACCTAAGCAGCGGCACTCTTTTTGAAGTAAAAACGGTAATAGCCCACCAAGTTACTGCAGATAAACAGCGCCTCCATAACAACCGCTGTTGGCGAACCAACTAAATAATTGTGAACCAACCAAAAGCTGGTTCCGATGATCATCAATTCTCTTAATCGACGGTCATCTTTATTGAAGGCTGCAAAGGTCTGAAATACGGAGGCAAAGCAACTCAATATGCTGGTCAGCCCTGAGTAAGTCACTGCGGTTGCGACCACCGACATCGAACAGAACAAATATTTAAACTTAGACGAGGTAGAAAATACGCTCGTCAAATAGCGAATCGTGGCAATCGTCATTAAGCTCGCCGCTGTCCATTGTTCAAGAAGGATAAAGTGACTCGAAATAAGAACGCCAGCAAAGAACAGACAAGTGACGATTTTCTTCCTTTCCTTGAATTGGAATGACAGAAGATCAAAACAAATGGCTATCGCGACTAATACTTGGGAAAGATAAAAGGCAGACACGGTGATTCCTTCAATAATAACATTCCGCCCTAGCCGCCTCTTTTAACTGTGAACAGTCGAATAAAACGTACTAGGCGGTTCCAACAAAACAAAGCAAACAGCGCTCTAAAGCTTCTATAGATACCTAAAGCTTCAACACGCCAGCAATCACAGTGGTCGCAGAGCCGATTAACTTTATTCGCCCATTAGCCAATAATTCAGTCGACATATAGCCACCACGACGAGACGCCTGATAAGCACTGAAACTGCTTTTGTTGAGCTTTTCTGCCCAGTGTTGCGTCAATGCGCAATGTGCCGAGCCAGTCACAGGATCTTCATTAACCCCAACCCAAGGTGCAAAGTAGCGAGAAACAAAATCAAGTTCCGTATTTGCTGCCAATGCTGTCACCACTACACCTCGCCCTTGAATACCTTTTAACGCATCAAAGTTTGGTGAAAGCTCCAATAACACTTGTTCGTTGGAAACTTCGATTAACTGCTTAGAGTCAAATTCTCTGAATGAAACTACTTGATGCGGATCTAAACCTAGGTGTTCAAGCAGCGTGAGGTTGGGTTCAGAACGCAATGATAGCTGTGTACTAGGAAAATCAAGCTCGATAGACGATTCACAAACGGCGGCAGATAATTCCCCAGATAAGGTGTTAAACACGACCTTATCACCTGTCTCAAGCAGTCCTTGTTCTTTCATCACATGAACCGTTGCCAGTGTGCCATGTCCACACAGCTTCACTTCGACTTCGGGAGTGAACCATTTAAGCGTCATAGTGTTAAGCGCGAGAAAAGCCGTTTCAGATACCGCCATCTCTTCAGCGATTGAAAACATTAACGACTCATCCAACGGCTCTTTGGAGATACAGACCCCGGCAGGGTTCCCTTTAAACGCTTGAGTTGTAAACGAATCTACTTGATATATCTCTAAATCCACAATGGCTCCTAAATGCACAACATTTCCCAAACCGGCAATCATGGCTCGTTGGGACATAACCTAGATATTGCTGCCCACAATAAGCACAATCACCTTGTGCTACAAGTCTTTAGCAACAACTTTATCGATACTTATTGAGAAACGAAACAAATGATAAACAAAACGTTATAGAAGTGTTTTTAGGGATAAAAGAACATTGAACATAAGAGTAAATCGCGATGGCAAAACAAAGGAATAACGACGATTAATACGAGCGAAAACCCGAAAAAGGTAATCACCGCATCATTATTTAATGCTTAATATTTGCATAATAACTTGTAAGAATGGATATTATGATGAATATTAATTTAAATAATCCATTCACGGACAATAAACTGGAATACGTACTTGTGTTGAATACGATACGACGGAGTCATCCTTGCCTCACACGATAAAGGTTCGGTATCAAGTAGGAGTAGCAAGTTGCTATTTGCATGAAATGCATGAAGTTGAATTGCAAGAAATGCATGAAGTTGAAGTTAAATTAAGTGCCTAAATTTGAATCATATCGCAAATTTTGGGCTACGATTTAGTTATCACGTACGAAAGGGAATCCGTCAGTGAAAGCGTTTTGCGTATCAATACTTGCGTCAACATCCTTTTTGGCTAGCCCTGTATTTGGCCAGCAGCATGATATTTATCTCTACAATTGGGATGAATTTTTATCTGACAGCGTCGTTACCCAGTTGAGTGATACCTACGGCATCTCACTAAAGCAGCAATATTTTTCTGACGAGTCCATTCGTGATGAAGTGCTATTGAGTGAACGACGAGGTGCGTTTGAATTGGTTGTCATTGAAAGTATGAAACTGAAAGCGCTGGCTAAACAGAACTTATTCCACAACCTGAGCGACTTGCAGCAATCCCTTTCAAGCAACTTTGACTCAAGATGGGTGGATGGGTGTGGCGAATATGGAATCCCCTACGCTTGGGGGACATCCGGCATCTTATACCGAAGCGGAAAAGTTGAGACTCCCAAGTCTTGGGGCGCTCTTCTAGACCCTGAAACCAAAACCAGCGGCCGAATCAGCATGTATTATGAGCCTACGGATTTGGTGAGTGCTGCGCTTCTGATGAATCAATTTGAGCCGTTTACCAACAACGAACAAGAACTTCGAGTCGCTTACAAAACGCTACAAGCACAGAAGCCTCACCTTGAAAGTAATGAATACGTTGTCGATTATATTCGTCATCCCGAACACTTAGCCAACATCGACCTCGCCTACGGATACTCAGGTGACAGCTATGTGCTTAATGATGCCGAACCTGAGGCATCTTGGGCCTACACAGTGCCTCTAGAAGGAACAACCTTATGGTTAGAGTGTATGGCTGCAATTAACAACGGAGAGCGATCTCCACAGGCAACCACGATTCTCTCCTTCTTATCGCAACCCGAAATCGCCGCTCAAAACGCAATGGATTCATGGTTTGCAACGCCAAGTTCAAAAGCAAAAGCACTCACTTCTCAGGAGTATCAAAACGATCCCGAGCTTTTCCCGAATAAAGAAGTATTAGATCGCAGCTACCTTTATCAGCCGTTAGAACCGAGTAGCATTCAAATTCGCAATCGTATTGTCGACAGTTTGAGATAACTCATGCCAGTATTGAAGAAGCTCTATTTTGTACTTTTACCAACGCTGACATTTGTGCTCCTGATAGCAGGAATCGTGATGTACAACTTCGCATCAAATCATGCTAAGCACATGTATTTGGACAAGGTGCAATCTGATGTGAACACCGCTTTAGTCGCGGCGGAATACGAGCAGCTCGGCTTGTCCTTACTAGTTAAAGATATCGGTTCTTCGTTGCAGTTCCTCCGCTACATTCAAAATCCTGGCGACTACACGACTCTATCGCTATTGGAAAAACGAGTACTCCGAGTCTTAAGCCAGAATCACGTCAATCAATTTGGGCAACGCAATGTTTATATCGTGGACCCTAAGTTCAAATTAACGCTTTCGACTCTCAGAGCCGATCCTTTCGAGGGGCTAAAGATCCCTGACAAGATTTACGAAAGAGTCTTCGATATATACACCTCGTTAATAAGCAAAAATGAACTCTCCTACGAAGGCTTCTCTTATATCTCGATCAGTGGAGAGCTCAGATACTCGTATGTTGCAGCAATTGACCCTTACCTCCTTCCTCAAGACAAACGTGCAAGTAACAGTTTAAATCGCTACATCTTGATTGCTGACGGGCCTCTGATGCAACTCTCTAGCCTGCTAATCAAATACAATGACGATGACAATATTCAGTTCTTAATCGAGCCATCCTCAGACGCTGCCAACATTGAAAATACCCAATTCGTTATCAAATCAATTGAGCAAACCCAAGATAATATCAATGTGCAGATGACCAGCCGACATCTCATCGCGCAAGTAAATATTCGAGAACAAAAGTTCAACCATGAGAAAGCCATCATCGCTAAACAAACCTTGTTAGGTGGCTTTGGTACTCTCTTTACGATCATGTTGATCGTACATTTAGTGGTACGTTACCAACTCGTGCGACCGCTTAAAGACTTACTTCAAGAGATATCGATCGGCGGGCTCAAACTTAGATACTTCAAACGCTCATCAGGGCAAAGTGAAATTGATGGTTTAAAGAACGCGTACATAGACTCATTAACAGAGTTGAAGTTCGAAGCCGAATTCGACCAACTCACCAAGCTAGCTAACCGACGCTCTTTCATCAGACACCTTGATGTACGACTAAAAAGCTCGATGAGCCCACACTGCTATGTGGTTTGTTGGGACATCATCGATTTTCGTAAAATTAACGATCTCTACGGGGCAAAAGTTGGTGATAATGTACTGATAAGCTTAGCTAAAGCACTGAAAGAGACACTACAAAACCAACAAGCCTCTTTGGGCTTTAGTTGCAGTGATTACTCTTTAGCCAGACTGGGAGGGAATCAGTTTATCGCGATCTTGGAGATGGGTAAGAACCAAGTGATAAACGAAGAAATTGAGAACATCAACAATACGCTGACCGGCACCACCTTCCTTGACTACTATGGGTTTCGATTATCACTCGCAACAGGTGTTTTACCGCTCGACACGCCAAAGTTCGATGAGATTTGGCACCGATGCATCGATGAAATGTTAGCTAATGCGAAGTCTCATAGTGATGGCGAAAGTCGTATTGTTTATGGCGAAGAGTTGTTACATACCTTGGAACGCCATGACGTTGTAGAGAAAAGACTCTTAGAGTGCTGCGAAAGTGACAACTTTGAACTTCGCTTTATGCCTATTTTTAACGCCAAGACACTTCAGATAGATGGCGCGGAGTGCCTGATTCGTTGCCCAGCCTTATTCGATATCGATGCGGGACCAGAAGAATTTATCCCAGTTGCAGAAAAGAGTAACCTTATTGCCAGGCTCGACATGTGGGTCATTGGCACCGCGATCAAAAGCTATAAAGAGCTTTCAGAACTTCATAAATACAAGGGCACTCTGTCAATTAATATCTCGGCGATGGAGCTCTACAACCGTAATTTTGCCGACAACATCCGTAAAGTACTCGAACGTTATCAAGTGCCACCTGGCAACATTATTATAGAGATTACCGAGACCAGTTACGTGAAAAGTACCAAGCTTACGGTGCAGACTATCGAGAGCCTCAGAAGCTTAGGTTTAAAGGTCTCCCTTGACGATTTTGGTACGGGCTACACAGCGTTTAACCAACTTCTCCACTACCCTGTGGATGAGCTCAAAATTGATAAGAGCTTTATCGATAACATGGTAGACGACAAGGCCGACCGCAAGATGGTCGAATCTATGGTTAACTTAGGCCACTCTTGTGACACGCTAGTCGTCGGAGAAGGTGTTGAGTCGATAGAACAGTATCATTACCTCAGAAAAGCCAACTGTAACCTAATACAAGGCTACTTCTTCAGTCAGCCACTCACTTATCTGGAATTCATCGAGTTTGTTCGAAACCATAACCCGCAAGCAATTTTAAACCCGCAGTCTGTTAGCAGTTCGAGATCTAACGAGCGAATCGTTGCACTCACTCAAAAGCAGTAACCTTAAACCTAAACCTAAACCTCAAAGCCTCTCTTCCTATTCAAGCGCGGAAAGCCACTATAGCTATAACTAGTAGTAGAACTATCTTCATCAGAGCAGGAGCTCTCTATTGGCTGCACATTGAATGAGGAGGCAAATAAAGAATGGCAAAAGCCATGATAGTGAAGCGGGAGAATGGTGAGCGTACAGTCAACAAAACCTAATGATCTAACTTATCGCTGATGCGGGGATTAACTCTGCATCGTCGTTAGTAGCTCCATCATATCTTTAGAGCTGATGTTCTTCTTATGCCTGACTACAGCGTCAATCATCAATTCTAAATTCCCCGCAGAGATATAATCCTTAAGCACGTCATTGAATTTTTCCTGTATCTCATCACTTGTGTACAATTGCTCAGGAATGAAGAATAGAAACTGACTGCCACTACTACGAAACGAGATAGTACTTTCCGGTACCTTTGCCGTCAGGGACTTAGCAGCTGAACTCACCACCAAGTCTCCATATTCAAGTCCATACTTTTGGTTTATCTCACTAAGGTTTCTGATTCTTACAAAGTAAAGGTCGAAATTACCGTTTGTTGGATAGCTGTTCTTAACAAACTGCATGAGCGAGACTCGATTGCGAAAGCCAGTAATGAAGTCGGTAGAATGAAGTTTTCGTTTGATTGCAAAGTCGACGTAAAAAATCGCTCCTGTCACAAGCAGTAGCAACACCAGAAATACGCTGCTTATCTGATGCATCATCACCAACTTGTCGACCATTGTGGTGTTTTCTTCAATAACCGGGCTTTGAAGTCGAAACTTTTCGTTAATAAATTCGACCAGCGTGTTGTAACAAATATCAATTTTCTTCTGCAGTGATTCCTTAGGCAAAGCGCCTTGATTCACCAACTTAATTGAGGATTCTAACGACTTAAACTTTTCAAACTCTGCGGTAAAGTACGGTTTAAAGTTTGCTGAGCGAATAAAATTGGACGATTCAGTGCTGTTGATCAGAATATCAAAACGACTCCAAGTAATGTCATATGCCAACCAAAGTTCATCATAATCGATCGTCTTTGCGTGGCTAACCATCAAGAAGTTTGCATACTCTTTGACGAGTTGAAAAACAAACCAAGTGGCCTCATTTTGGCGGTTAGAAAAGCTCTTGTTGATGTCATTAATTCGAGTGACACTGTAGATATTGACGGATAGAACAACCACGGCCAAAGACAAAACAACGACTTTGATTGCGGCCATAGACAACAGCTTCTTCATAATTAGCCTCTACAGGTGAATATCACGAATCTGCCAAATCATCTTGGCATGGAAATCAGGGGTATTGGTTTCAGGGTTCGCAGAGATTGGGTAAATCAACCAAAACGGGCCTTTCTCTCTCACAGACATAAACTCCCCATTCTTTTTAATCGCAATGATGGGTTCATAGGTATCAAAATCTTCTTTGGGCACCGCAATTTTATAGTCATTCAATGCTACGAAAGTGACTTGTGATGATATCGGTAGATCCATATTTTCAAGCACCGTTTGTAACGTCACACCACTATAAACGGTCAGACCCTCGACCCAAGGCAAGGTGGTAGTAATTTCTTTTTGAGGAAGTGACAGGAGTTGCTCTCTACTAAAACCATGCTTTTGCCCGGAGTGGTCGAAAACCGTTAACTCTGAGGCTGCAAAAATCGAAAACGAGCAAAGCCAAAGCATCAACAAGAATACAGTTCTCATTCTAAACTCCATTTAAAAAGGTCACTAATTTGAGTCTAGTATAAATTGACCATTTAACTTGTACCGATACCACTCAGATTGATTGGTATCGCTTTATCCCTAATGCCCCTACACCTCGCTGTTTTTCAATAACTTCGCCGTTTCTCTGTCTCTTCCATCACCGCTCTCGTTCAGCACTCCCTACCCGCTTGACGTATTCCTTCTCAACCGTCTAGTAACAAAAACTCGTATTTTACTCTGCGTAAGTAAACCAATAAGCCCTATGAATACGTATGAAACAACAAAATTAACAATAAATATGAGCAAGTCAGTAGCGAGAATGCTGGTTGCTGCATAACCTTTAATCGAACGTAAGCAGCTTTAAGAGACTTAATAACGAGTTCCAGTCGTTTCTACTTCACCAGTTGATCTCGTGTATTGATCTTAGAAAGCTTACTCATTTCATAATCAAGGGAATCGAGAATGAGTTTGAATATAAAAAAATTTAACCCCATGGCGACACTTTCTACCCTAGTAATGACGCTGGTCATGTTTCCTGTTTCTGCTGAAGTTAATCAAGAACAATTCGAATTAGGTAAACAAAAAGCTAAAGTGTGTATGACCTGTCATGGCGCTGATGGCATCTCAACACAAGATCCCTACCCGAACCTTCGCGGTCAAAAAGTGGGTTATCTCATCTCTTCATTGAAAGATTACCAGACTCGAGAAAGAACCAGTGGCTTAGCGATTCTCATGCAACAACAAGCCGACACGCTCTCAGACCAAGACATCCGTGACATTTCCTATTTCTATTCTGTGCTCGGCAACGAAGCAGGCTCGCTCAGCGATTCAAATTAAGTCAGCGATTCAAAACCTCTAGGCAAGGAGCCTTGTTATGGAACAAGTGACAACGCAATACAGCATTAAGGTCGTGAAGTACTTCATCATTGCATCCTTAGTGTGGGCGATTGTAGGTATGATCATCGGCGTGATTCTCGCCGCGCAATTATATTGGCCAGTCTTAAACTTTGATTCTCAGTATTTCCAATTTGGTCGACTGCGTCCGCTACATACCTCTGGAGTAATTTACGGCTTCGTCGTGAATATCTTGATGGGGACGTCTTTGTACATTGCCCAGCGAACAGGCCATTGTGACTTGTTCAACAAAAGCCTTTCATGGATGGTATTTTGGGGCTGGCAATTCATCCTGTTACTTGCGGTCATTTCCTTACCCGCAGGCCACACGACCTCAAAAGAGTATGCGGAGCTTGAATGGCCAATCGACTTGATGATTGTGTTGGTTTGGGTGCTGTACGCGGTGTTGTTCTTTGGCACCCTTGCTAAACGAAAGGTCAGCCATATCTTTGTGGCTAACTGGTTCTTTGCTGCATTCATTATCGTCGTTGCAATGATTTTCATCGTGAACAACCTCGCGATGCCTGTGTTGGCGATGAAGTCCTACTCTGTGTTTGCAGGCGCTCAAGATGCGATTGTTCAATGGTGGTGGGGACATAATGCCGTCGGTTTCTTGCTGACCGCTGGTGTGATTGGTATGAACTACTATTTCATACCCAAAGCGGCGGATCGACCTATCTACTCGTACCGTTTGTCTGTGATCCATTTCTGGGGCTTGGTCGGCTTTTACACGTGGGCCGGAACGCACCATTTGGTTTATTCTTCTGTTCCCATCTGGATTCAGAACATCGGCATCGTTATGTCTTTGATCCTGTGGCTCCCTTCTTGGGCAGGCGCGTTCAATAGCGCAATGACCCTCCTACAAAATAAAGAAAAGCTGAAGTCCGACTACATTCTTTTATTCTTTTTCTCAGCGATTCTTTACTACTGCTTGGCAACATTCGAAGGTCCGCTACTCGCTATTCGCTGGTTCAACATGGTGGCACACAACACCGAATGGATCATCGGGCACGTACATTCCGCGGCTCTCGGATGGGTTGGGATGTCAGGGATAGCGGTTTTTTACTACTTCATTCCACGCTTATGGGGCCAAACCGATCTATGGTCACGACGACTGATTAAATGGCACTTTTGGCTTGCTCATGCTGGCGTCGCCATCTATGCAATAGCACTTTGGATCGCAGGCATCGGCGAGGGATATATGTGGCTCGCTCAAAATGAAAATGGCGAACTGATTTACAGTTTTGTAGAAGCTATGGACTTTAAAGCACCTTGGCTATTCATGCGTTTCTTTGGTGGCGCGCTGTTTGTACTTGGATTGTTCTTAATGGCTTTCAACTTGTACAAAACGGTTCGTATGCCCGTAACAAATGATGCTAAACACACTGTTAATGAAGGAGCTTAAATGATGAGTAAAGACTTTACACATTCAATCGTCATTTTAATTTTGACCACTGTTGTCGTGGCCTCCTTCTCTTTATTGGTCTGGGTAGTGCCAAGCATTGTCCGTGGCGATGATATTGCCAAAGGCAGCTTAGCGATGCCTCTCACACCGATTGAGTTAGCAGGCCGAGACATATACATCAGTGAAGGCTGCCATGTTTGTCACACACAAATGGTTCGCCCTCTAGAGCCAGAAGTGAAGCGTAATGGTCGCCCGAACCAAGAAGCAGACGATATCTATGAGTTTCCTAACTTGTGGGGCTCTAAACGTACTGGTCCTGACCTCACTAACTTAGGTAGAAAGTATTCTGACCAATGGCATGCTATTCACTTAATTGACCCTCGAAAAGTCGTACCGACCTCGATCATGCCCTCTTACCCGTGGCTATTTGAGCAGACTCTGACTGGCGATGATATTAGCGCCAAAATGGAAGTGTTACGTACCTTAGGTGTGCCTTATACCGATAAAGAAATTGGTGATGCCCGTTTGCAAGTTAGAGGCAAAACCAAAGGTGAAGCTCTGATTCGCTATTTACAAAGCCTGGGTAAAGATACGTCACAGGAGGTATTACAATGAGCACATTCTGGAATCTATGGGCGGTACTCTTAACCTTAATATTCTTTGTTCTGATGGTGTCTGTTGTCGTTAAATACTGGCGTAGCAATCACAAGGCCGATCACGACCACACCATTGGCACCTTTGATGGTATTGAAGAGAAAGATGCGCCTCCACCTAAGCTGTTATTTATCAGTTATGCAGTGGCATTTCTTTTGTCTGCGGGTTATTTGGTGCTCTACCCCGGGCTTGGAGAATGGGAAGGCTTAGTCGATTGGGAACAAAGCGACGATAAGCTCAGTTCACCATCCACCACTCTCAATGAGCAATTTGCACAAACCAGCGAAACCACGTTAGAGGGATTAGCTGCTGTCCCAGAGATCGTGAACAGCGGTAGGATTCTATTCCAAACTCACTGTGCCGCTTGTCACCGAGATAATGCACAAGGTCAGAAACACTTCCCTAATCTTATCGACCAAGAATGGTTATACGGCGGCAGTGATGAAGCTGTGATCCATTCGATTGCCAAAGGGCGAAATGGAGCGATGCCGGGTTGGAGTGAAATCATGCGCCCAGACGAGGTGGCAAAAGTCTCCTACTATCTAGCCTCCCTCAACCAACGTCATACCGATGTGCCGGAGATTAAAGTCGAGCTCGGTAAAACCTTGTTCGTCCAATACTGTTCGTCTTGTCATGCCGATGGTGCTGTCGCTAACCCAGCGATTGGCGTACCTGATCTTTCCGATGATATCTGGCTTCACGGAGGGAGTATTGAAGAGATTCAGCACACCATCAATTACGGTTTGAACAACCTAATGCCTGCGTTTGATGAGCAGCTCAGTGAGAACGAGATACTCGCGCTTGGGGCTTATATCCGACACGCTGGTGACGTAGAGCAACAACGGCTCGCGAGTTTGAAAGCATCATCTGTTGAGCGCGGAGAATATCTCGCTTATGCCGGTGACTGTGTGGCTTGTCATAGTGCAGAAGGTGGCGAACCCTTTGCTGGCGGCCTACCCTTTGTCACCCCCTTCGGCACCGTGTATTCAACCAACATAACGCCACACACTACCGAAGGTATTGGGACTTATGACTTCGATGATTTCCGAGCGGCGTTAGTCGCAGGTAAAGGCAAGAATGGTTACCTGTACCCTGCAATGCCTTACACCTCCTATCAATACCTCACCGACCAAGACATGGTGGATTTATGGGAATACATGCAGTCAATCACCGCCGTGCCGCGACGCAATGATGACAACAGCATGATGTTTCCATCCAATATTCGCTTAGGTTTGCTTGGCTGGAACATCGTATTCATGGATACCGACCCTATTGATTATGAAGTGCCAGAGGAACTCAAAGGAGAAATTGAGAATGTCGATAAGTGGCAACAAGGCAAATATTGGGTCGCAGGACTTGGTCACTGTTCGGAGTGCCATACACCTCGAAATATTGCCCAAGCACTGATACCAGAACGTATTTTCCAAGGTAACTTGATCGACGGTTGGAACGCGCCTGATATTACAGCCAATGAGCTCTATATCGATGGTTGGGATGAAGCAACACTCACAGACTTTTTACACACAGGACATTCAGACAAAGGCACCGCTTTTGCGGGTATGGCTGATGTAGTGAAAAACAGCCTAAGCTTGATGACGCGTGAAGATATTGAGTCGATGTCCTATTACCTACTCAGTGGGGACATCAACAACACCATTGCCAGTGATGCCGTTCAGTTACAGCCTAAAGGGTTTGATGAAGCTGCGTATGCCAGTGAAATCTACACCACGTATCGTCAAACCTGTGGGGCCTGTCATGGTGACGATGGTAAAGGTCGCGATCCAATCGCCCCTACTCTGTTGAACAACGGTATTATCATGCACAGCGACCCATTCAATACCATTGCGGTAACGGTGCGCGGCTTGCAACCCACCTATCTCGACAAAGACAGAAATTTCATGCCAATGGCAAGTTTTGAGGATGTACTGTCGGATCAACGCTTAGCTGAGTTAATCACGTTTGTGCGTTTAAACCTTGGCGACAGAAATGAACCGGTCACGGCTGAGCATGTTCGAGAGGTAAGAGAAACACTTGAAGCAGCAGGCTATGCAGGTGGATTACACACCACACCTGAAATGTACGAAAATCGAGATAAGAACATTAACATACGATAGGCGCTGTAGCTGTGCGTAGCCGATTGGCTCAATAAACAGCGAACAGCACGTAACTTTTATCTTTGCTAACAAGCCAAAAGGAGACCACTGTGTCTCCTTTTCTTTTGCCCAAACCCGAGTTCCGACACTTTGCCGTACAACACAATTGTAACTAACTGATTACACAATTAAGCAGAGCTGCACATAATGCGATCAATCTCGCAGAACAAAGATGATACCAAGTGCATAATATGCAAAATTTTCTAAAGATGTACTAAGGACAGTTATGGATACAACTACACTCATCTACGATACGTTGGAAGGCCTATCGAGCGCAAAGCCACAGCAACACGCTCAAATCCGCCAAAATCTATATAACCAATTAGATTTATCATTTGAGAAGCAGTTGGCTTTGTATTCATCAGTTCTTGGTCCAGCAAGTGCTGGTAGATTGACCGATTTGGATAGTGCAGTGATGTCTGCACGCAAGATTGTTGGCTTAGAAAACAGCTAAGCAACCTTTAACCTATCTCAACTTTAACGCTGCCATTGTGCAGCGTTTTTTTATGGACGCTATTTACGATAAGTAAGGTTGGTTACAATAAATGCTGTTAGTTGCGATAAATACGGTTAGTTGCGATAAACGCGGTTAAGAAGATAAGTGCAGTTAGGTCTGTTTTTCAAGTTACACGCATTCTCATTTGGTTAATCTTATGTTCCATTTTTAACAGGTGTGTAACCACAATAATGGCGCTAATGTTAGTAGCACGTTAACCACACATCGGATGGAAGAATCATGAGAGTACTTATTGAATATACACAAACAGGCAAATACCGTGATCATGCGTGGGAAGCATTAACGATTCGTTCAAAAGGCGAAATTCAAGCTGTAACTCCCTCTTATGCGGCTCAGCTTATCGAACAGAACCGCGCCAGCTTATTGACCACTGAAAATCAAGATATCGTCATCCAACCTTAATGGCTTCAAGGGCTACCCCTCCTAGTTCCTTAAATCGAATAGTTCGATGACATAAAAAAACGCTGCATGGGTGCAGCGTTTTCTTGTTTCTGGCGTATCGTATTTCTAACGTAGATAGTTTCTAAAGTAGAAAGCTTCTAACGCATCTTGTTTCTAGTGCAAATAGCTTGATTACTTTGGCAGATTTTCTAACGCTTCAACCATCGTCATCAATTTATCGACAATCCTTTCGCCGTCTACTCGCAAGCCATTGTGTTCATATTCATTGGTGATCCACGCTTTCGAGTTAGGAATGTTCGCCAATGTTTCACGGCTGTAATCCAACTCAACGTACATGTCATCGGCGTAAACGGCACACGCCATTGGCACTGTATTCTTGCTCAACTGCTCTGCGTTGTACAAAGTGCCCCAGTCCGACTTTTCAGCCAACATGTTCGCGGCTTCACGCAGTGGCTTCAGCGTTTCAAGTTGGTCGAACATCCATGGGTACACCATTTCACCAGTAAACCAGAACTCACTGCCCGATTGGTAGTTGAAGTGTGGGTACTGCTCACGAACACGATGTGCAGACCAGTTAGACGCTGTACCTTGACAGTAAATCGATTCATGCAAGATTGCGTAAATTGGGTTAGTTAAGTAACCCTGCTCTTGCTGCATTTGATTTAGGAAGCTGTAGCTCAGCTGTCTGTTACCGTTCACTTCAACAAACGCACTCTCCAGTGTGAAATACATTGGAAGGTTTGCTTCGCCGCCACCAAGATTAATACCTATTAGCTGGAACTGTTCAACTGTGAACACCTGACCGTTTGGCAGTCTCACATCGTTGTTGAGCAGGTAATCAGAGATCTCGCGACACATAGCTTGTGCTTGTGGGAACTGAGCAAAGAAAGCTCTGTTTTTGTCTTCTACACGCTTGTAAGTCGCACGATAAACATCGTCAGCTTCTCGTTCAATAGAAGGAATGCCGCCCGTCACATAACAACGCTGCAAGCTCTGTGGGAACAGTGACAAATAGCTCAGTGTACAGAAGCCACCAAAGCTTTGACCAATCGTCGACCATTGCTTAATACCAAACTGTTCACGAATCGCTTCAGCGTCACGAACGATGTTATCCGCTCTGAAATGCGTTAAGTATTCGACTTGTTGTTCTGGAGACAAATGCGCCAAAGTTTCATGGCTGATAACCGTGCTGTTGCCAGTACCACGTTGGTCTAGAAGCAGAACACGGTAGTTTTGTAATGCACGCTTTAGCCAACCCGATTGACCACTCACCCGTGGAGAAGGAAAACCTGGGCCGCCTTGAAAGTAGATCAACCACGGCAGCTCTTGCTCATCTTTAGCGAGATCAACCAGCTCACGTGCGAAGACTTGGATCTGTTGTCCATCTTTGGCTTGATAATCAAGTGGCAACTCGAAAGAGTGCTGACGGTACAGGGTGGTTCCATCAATAAAGTTAGCTTGCACGCTTCATTCCTTTTTATCTGATTCTAAAGTCATTGGTACGAATAAAAATGGCACCCTTTGGCACCGTAGTTAGCAAGATACGCATACTAGCTTGTAAATGAAACCGTTTGTTGAACCTGAATGTGAAGGTACTTCATTAAATCGCCAAATTAACTTTATACGCGTAACAACTTGTGTCAAAACAGAGAGTTTAAGATGTGATCTATTGAGAAGAAGAACAAAAGTGGGACACAAATAAAAAGAGCTTAACGAGGTGAGGATACGTTAAGCTCTTTGGTTTTATCTGTTGTAAATGAGGTTTTTAGGTTGAACAAGCTCAGGCTTTATAGGTTTAGTTTCTATAAGCCAAAGATCTATAAACTGAGCTTCTGTAACTTATAGCTCTATAAAACAAAGCTAAGAAGCCTCGAGCTCACCTGCACCTTGAATTGAACGTTGGCTGTTTTCAACAAGGATAGCCGTCGCCGTTTCTTTCAACGCGCCCCACTCTCCATCGTCAACTTCAATGCCCTCGTTCCACGCCTTCTCTTGAGTTTTAAAAAGCGCTTCCGATTCAATGTGTGTTTGGTAGCCATCTGACAAACGTTCGATATCGAAATCCTGGACGGAAAGCTCGATGGTCATATTGTGGATATGATCGTCCGATGCCAGAGGCAAATCTGATAAAAACAGTTCTGGTGCAACGCAACCACGGTTAAGCACATACAAGGTGCTCTTAGGATTTGAGCCATTATCCCAACGTGCGGTACATGCGATGCCTTTCGCTGCCAGTTTTACAAGCTCACTGTACGCTAACCAACGGTTATGACAGTTGTTTAGCTCGATTTTCAGCGTCTTTTTACCGACCATTTTTTCAATGGCGTAATCCATCACCACAGGAAGATGACACGCTAAGCTCGCCTTGTGCAGGTCCACTTCAACTGTGTTGTCGCTTGTCACTTGGATGTCTACAGGGCAATCGTCTTCTAGCCCCATAAAGTTGCTCGCATTGTTAAAATGACGAACACCATCCAAGCCAACCATTTGTAAATCTGCCACCATGTTCGCTATCACATCGGCTTCACCACATGTACGACGCATACCCAGAAAGGCTTTATTAACGGCCGCTACCAGTTCATTGTGAGAAACGATCATAACGATTTACCTCCATGTTGGCCGTTGATATGTGTAGGAACTTTATTTGAGTCAGCGATCTCCGCTTCACTTGGTAAGATTGGGAACACCCATTCGTCCTGATGAATTTCATCAAGCAACGGTGCGCCTTGGAAGAAGGTCACGCGAACCCAACGATCTGAGCGAGGATCAAACTTAGTCGCTCCAAACATCGCTAGCTTACAACGCAGCAAATGCATTGGTGGCGAGTCTTGGTGCAGCACGTTCATTTGAATGTCGCCCATCGCCTTGTTACCTAACGTCCACACACGGCGCGCAATGGCACGATGCTGCGGTTGTTTAACAAGGAATTCAGCCAATGAAAGCTCTGGCGCGAATTGCAATAAAGCATGGTACAGACGGTAAGCTTGACGGCCGATATCCAACGGCAGTTCGCGCTCTTCGCCGAGTTCCTCGCCTCGAACACCGAGCCTTGGCTCTTCTTTGTCCTGAGAGCGATACCAGAACCAGTAGTTATTTTCTGCTTTCGTAAAGTCAGTCGTGATCGCCCAACGGTACTTTTCTTCTAACACAACCAATAGGTCTTGGATCTTTTTGCCACTAGGAAGCGAGAGTGTTTCGCTACAATTCATTTGCTCTTGATGGGCGTCCACTAATTCTGGGTACAATTCCATCAAGCATGAGATAAGGATTTCTTGGGCTTCCATACTCATGTGCTTAGATTGTTCAACTAACTGCGCCCATGTATCGCAATGGTTTACAGAAGCTTCTAGTGACTGTTCTGCGTGTTTCAACTCATCAACAGCGGTTTTGTTCAACTCTTGCTGATTTTCATTGATGGTAACAACTTGTTCTAAATGACAAATCGCTTTTTTAACTAATGTACGTAGTGGCTCAATCAACTCCGTATCCGTGTGACTAACTAACACGTCAGCTAATGCATGCTCACGTGTTGTCATCCACTGATCGACAATACTCGGGTGGTTAATAAGGTATGGCGCCATGCCTAAACCAGTCGCATTACCAACACCAAGGTAACGCTGTAATCCTCTATGCAAGGTAATCGCTTGTTCACCGCCCTGTTGCTCGGCTAGGTAATGAACCCAATCTAGGCTGAACTCACGCAGCATATAAACCGCACACATTTGCGCACTAAACGACTGATTAAAATCTGGATTCTTTTCCAAGATTTTAAAGTCAGCAATACCAAACTTACCATTACCATAAACCGCTGTGGTTCGTAGGATGTAGCCAACTTCCGCTAGCTCTTTTGGCGTTGGTTGAACACCTTTAGCCAAGTGACTAACAATATGTTCAAACACTCGTACACTTTTGTTGGCACGCGCTAAAACAAGCACATTGTTAGGGTTACGGCCTGCTTCTTGTAGCGGTACATTCGCACGAAGTCTCTCAAGTAGGGTGACATCAACATCACCAAGAACCAGAGCAAACGTTACGTCCCACTTTTCAGCAATTACACGGTCATTTCGTTCGTCGTCTGCAATCTCATCGCAGAAAACAACCAAATGATAAACATGATTTGGCGTCGCAAGCTTATAGATAACATGACCAAAGCCCTGAGCGTCTAATTGCCATTCATGTTTGGTCACTTTCCATTCTTGCTGCGCCATTTTACGAATCAGAGTTCTAACGAAGCTGATACGTGTTTGGTGCATTGCACCTAGCCTTTCCGGTGCCATGACGACAGTCGCGTCACGTAGTGCTGATTCAGTGTAGGTAGAACGATGTGCATCCATTTTGCTCACCACCTTATAGTTATAGGATTTTGCTAGCCATTCAGAACCGATCGTTGCTGTCTTTTGAAGCATATATAGCGACAGTATGTTGGTTAGCTTTCACGTTTTTAATCGTTATTGATATTATCGAGGCAAGCGAACTCGCCACTTATTATTTGTCCTGACTAGATCGATTGACCTAAATACGTGCCGCCCGGTGTATCTTCACCAGTACGGTTTTTATCTTCCTTCCGGAATCTTGTATCAGCCTTCTTTCAAAGGCTCACACCTTGTTTATCTTCAGTTTTTAGAGAGCTTTATCTCTACATTTTCTTCTTTATACCGGCATTGATGTTTTATAAGCCTTGATCTTTCGCCATCTTGATTGCGATTTGAGGCGCATTCCAAAGTGATGGCAACAAGATTAAGGACACCGGTACCGCGGTGATAACAATGAAGGATTGCAGCGCTGAAATACCGCCAGAGCCTAGGGAAATCAGAATTAACGCTGTTACCCCCATCATCACACCCCAGAAGGTACGAATAATTGCATTCGGTTCTGTCTCACCACTGATCACCACACTGATGGTGTAAGTCATTGAGTCACCGGTCGTTACGATGAAGATCGTGGTTAAGATCAAGAACAGAATTGAGATAAGCATTGGCATTGGTAGCTGCTGAGTTACCGCCAGTAGCGCACCTGGTAAGTTAAAACCTTCAAACGCCTTACTTACGCTGCCTGGGTCTGCAATTTCAAACGCAAGGCCAGAACCGCCAACAATGGTGAACCAGAAACATGTTACGAACGGTGCAATAAGACTGATGGTTGATACCAATTGGCGAATACTACGACCGCGTGAAATACGTGCGATGAAGATTGCCATCATTGGGCCGTAACCTAAGAACCAACCCCAGAAGAATACTGTCCACCAGCTCAACCAACCTTCGTCACCACGGTATGTTGCCATTGGGATGAAGTTGTCTATCATGCTGCCTACACCTTGGATGTAGCCATTGAAAATGAAGTTTGTTGGGCCGAAGATCAGAATGTAGACCATCAATGACATTGCTAAAATTACGTTGTAACGGCTTAGCATTTGCATTCCGCGGTTAAGACCACTTAATGCCGACAATGTGTATAGAACGATAGCGAACAGGATGATGATAAGCTGCGTCGTGAAGCCATCAGGAATATCAAACAGTGCGTTCAGTGCGTAGCTCACTTGCAAGCCTAAGAAGCCGATAGGACCAATGGTGCCCGCCGCTACTGCGACAATACAACATGCATCAATCAATGCGCCGGTGTGACCTTTCAATGCTCGCTCGCCTAAAACTGGGTAAAGCAAAATACGAGGTTTAAGCGGTAAGCCTTTGTCGTAGTGAAGGTGCATCACCACAATAGACGTTAAGCTACCGACAATGGCCCATGCTAGAAAACCCCAGTGCATGAAGGATTGCGATAAAGCATTCACCGCGCCTTGCTGTGCGTTTTCTTGTGCGCCGTACAATGGTGGTGGGCTAACGTAGTGAGCGATAGGCTCTGCTGCTGCCCAAAATACACCGCCACCTGCCAGTAGCGTACAGAAGATGATCGCCATCCAACGGAAGCCGTCCATTTCAGGTTTAGCGATGCCGCCTAGGATAACCTTGCCTGTTCGCCCTGCCGCCAGGCCAAGACCAATAAGAAAAGTCAGAAGAAGAAGCATTTGCCAGTAAGGACCGAATACTTTTACAGACCATGCAAAGCCCGTATTTACTAGGCTTGATAACAGCTCGCCATCAAATAGAGCAAGTGCCACGAACAGAGCGATAAAACCGCCGCTGTACCAAAGTGCTGGGTTGGATAGGCCTAATTTGTCTGACGTAGACTCAGACTCGTTTGTGTTGCTTTTTGCATTAATTGTTGTGTGTGCTTGACCCGCATTTAAGCTTGAAGATTTCACGCTATTGGTTAAATCAGACATACTCTGACTCCAGAGGTTTCTTTGCAGCTGTCATTTGAATGATGACTACAAGGGTGTATTTAACACCTGCCCTATTGTTTTTTGTGTTGGGCAGGCTAATCCATGTTTGGGTTACCGCGTTGCGAAATAGACCGTTGTTCCTTTTGAATAGTGAAATTGGTTTAAGCAGCACTTGCTTATTGAACGTTTGTTAGAAGGCTGCTAATTCGATGATGGCTCGCGAGAAACCGTTAACCCTTGGTTTGAGGCTCTAGGCCATCTTTCAAGAAGTTAAACCAGTTTTCTCCCAAGACTTGCCCAGCTTCAGACTCGCTGAAACCATGACGCATCAATCCGTTATATATGTTTTCCATACCCGCACTACCACAGAACCAAGGCAACGCATCTGGCCAACCTGAGTTGTTCGCAGAGCCTTCGCCGTAGTCCATTGCTTTAGACCAACGACCATTTCTCATCCATTCAAGAACGGCTTGAGGTTGGTTTAAGCATAGGTCACTGCCAATACCGAGGTGCTCTACGCCGACCATGTCAGCCGTAGTCGCAACCATCTGGCAGAAATCTTCCAAGGTACATTGGCTGCCGTTTGGTAGGTGGAATGGGTACAAGCTGAATCCGATTAAGCCGCCGCGTGCGGTTAGAGCTTTAATTACATCGTTTGATTTATTTCGTAGTGCATCATGAGCAAACGTCGGGTTCGCATGGCTGATACAAATAGGACGAGAAGACAAGTCGATAGCTTCAAGTGTTGAGCGCTCTGCACTGTGAGACATATCTATGATCATGCCCACTCGGTTCATCTCTTCGATGGCTTGTTTACCAAAGCGAGTAATACCTGTGTCGTTCTTCTCGTAGCAACCCGTCGCCAATAAGCTCTGGTTGTTGTACGTCAGTTGCATGATCAAAAGACCTTGCTTACGCATCACTTCGATAAGACCGATCTCATCGTCGATTGGAGAACAGTTTTGAGCACCAAGGAAAATGCCGACTTTGCCAGTCGCTTTTGCAGTCTCGACATCAGCCATTGAGTGAATCGGCATGATAAGGTCTGCGTTCTGCTCGAATCTTAAATTCCATTCTGCAAAGCGAGATAAGGTTTCACGAGCCGTCTCGTGGTAAACCGCGGTAGCGTGAACTGCTGTAATGCCGCTCGCCTTTAGTGTTTGGAAATATTCTCTGTTCCAATTGCAGTATTGCAATCCATCTATAACAATCCGTTGCTGGTACATAACCACTCCTATTGAAAGCTCAGTGTTCTAGCTCGGTTTTGAAAACACGCTCAAATAACATGTTTTCAAAAATGGGTTAAATCACTTGTCTAAGTTCGTTTGCTGCTTTGGTTTGAATGTTGGCCTGACTCTGTGAATCAGGCCAATTCGATAGCTGGATAGCTAGGAAGTTAATTCAGCTATCCAATTCTTATTTAGAAAGTGGATTAGTAAGGACGTTGGTAAGCCGTCTTAACCACTGTGTAGAACTCTTTCGCGTATTGACCTTGCTCACGAGGACCGAAGCTAGACTCTTTACGACCACCAAACGGTACGTGGTAATCCGTGCCTGCTGTTGGTAGGTTGACCATCACACAACCGGTCTGCGCTTGTTGCTTGAACATTGCGCTAGTACGTAGGCTCTGAGTAATGATGCCGCCTGTTAGACCGAAGCGAGTGTCGTTGGTTGTCGCAATCGCTTCTTCTAGGTCAGCGACACGAATCACACTTGCCATTGGTGCGAACACTTCTTCTTGGTTCACTTCCCAATCGTTCTTAGTGTTCAAGAACAGCGTTGGAGACATGTAGAAACCTTCGTGCTTCATACTCAAGCGTTCGCCACCAAATGCCAGCTCACCGCCGCTTTGACGTGCTTTCTCAACCCAACCTAGGTTTGCTTCAAGTTGGTTGCCATCAACGACAGGGCCCATGAACACACCCTCTTCCAGTGCGTGACCCACTTTCAGCTCGCTCATACGTTTAATCAGTGCTTCAACGTATTGGTCGTGAATGCTATCCATAACCACAAGGCGAGAAGACGCGGTACATTTTTGGCCTGCGCCAGAGAAAGAACCTGCAATCGTTGCATCAACCGCAGTTTGGATATCAGCATCGTCAGCAATAACAAGTGCGTTCTTACTGCCCATTTCTAGTTGGCATCGAACGAAGTTTGGCGCTGTAGCCGCTGCCACTTTACGACCCGTATCAACAGAACCGGTAAAGCTCACACCGTTCACTTCTTTAGAGTTGATCAGTGCATCACCTACTGTTGAACCGCTACCCAGTACAAGGTTAAACGTACCTGCAGGGATACCTTGGCGGTGGATGATCTCTGTAAGCGCGACCGCACTTGCTGGTGTTAGGTTTGCTGGTTTCCAAATAACGCTGTTACCGAAAGCCAATGCTGGAGCAATTTTCCAAGCTGCTGTTGCTGTCGGGAAGTTCCAAGGAGAGATAATGCCGATAACGCCCACCGCTTCGCGAGTCACTTCAACAGAAACACCCGGGCGTACAGAATCTGCGTTGTCACCAATTTGGCGAAGCACTTCAGCCGCAAAGTATTGGAAGAACTGACCTGCACGGTAAATCTCACCGCGACCTTCAGCAAAAGGCTTACCTTCTTCACGAGATAGCAAAGTGCCCAGCTCATCACAACGGGCAATCAGCTCATCACCAATCGCTTGAAGCACCGCTTGCTTGCGTTCAATCGGCGTTTTTTCCCACTCTGGTTGAGCGTGTTTCGCCGCTGAAATCGCTTGTTGAACTTGTTCAGCACTTGCTTGTGCAAAGTTGCCAATATTTTCAGAAATATCTGATGGGTTAATGTTCGCTACGGTGCTTACACCCGCTTGCCATTCGCCGCCAATGTAAAGTGCGTTTTCTGCTTGAACATTCTGTAAGTGAGTCATCATTCTGTCCTTGTAACGTTAGGTTGCGGTTGAGTCTGGCAACCATCGGATTAATTAATAAATTGTTAATTCATATAGAGAATAAGTATTAATTTTGTATCTAGACGTAAAACTATTCGCTTGTATTAGTAAAGATCTGCGTAGACAAACAGCTTTGATTGGCAAATTGCCTCAGTTCACAGTCCATTTATTCAGGTTGAGACGCCGATGCATAAACCACGAACTCAACCAACATCTCTTCTCTAGCTAGCCCTGCAACAACGACTGCTGCACGATTTGGATAAGGTGCGTTGAAGTATTCTCCGTATACGCTGTTTACCGTTTTCAGGTATTCACGGTCAGTCACGTAAATCAGAACCTGCAGCACAGAATCCATCGATTCACCTGCACACTCTAAGGTATGAACAAGGTTGTTAAAAGTCTGACGCGTTTGCGCTTCAATACCGCCTTCTACTACTGCGCCCGTTTCATCGATTGGAATCTGCGCAGTGTATAGAGTGCCGTTATTAACGATTGCCCACTCTAGTGGTGCTTTTGAAGCGAAAAGAGCGGTTTTTACTGGGTGTTTTTTAGTTTGTGCGTTCACGATTCCATCCAACTTTGTAACAACTATGTTTCAAGATGGTTAAATACTGCACCTTGACGCCTGATAAATCTAACGGTAAATTTTGTGCATTTGATAAATAAAATCTATCACCTTTCAAAAAGTAAGGTATAGCAAGGGCTAGAGAAGGATCGGAGTCATGAGTATTAAGCTACAACAGTTAAAACATTTTGTTTTAGTGGTCGAAGAAGGTGGATTTCGTGCCGCCTCTCACCGAGCAAATCGATCTCAAGCGGCACTGTCTACTTCAATAAAAGAGCTTGAGAAAATACTTGGTCAGCCACTGTTTGAAACAGGCAACAAATCTACGCTTACACCTTTTGGTGAAATATGCCTACCGAAAATCATTCAATTCTTGAATGTTTACAAAGCATTAGACAACGACTTACGTGCAGCGGCGGCTGGGCAACAAGGAAGAGTTCGAATAGCGAGCGTGCCTTCGGTGGCAGCCAAATTGATCCCTAGCGTGTTAGGGGCGTTTTGTGAGCAATACCCGAATGTAGAAGTGAGTTTGATTGATGATAATGCGGCAGGTGTAGAAGCACGATTACTCTCTGGAGAAGTAGATGTCGCCCTAGGCAACACCTCCCATTTAGAAGAAGAGAGTATCGACTTCACCCCACTTCTTTCCGATCCTATCGGTGTGGTCTGCTTAAAGGACAACCCTATCGCCGCTCAACCTGAAGGGATCGAATGGCAAACTCTGTTAAAACAGCCCTTCATTCGTAACGGTACTTGCACCCTACTCGATCCAACACCTGCACGTATGCTCAGCGAACAAGCCCTATATTCCGTAGAAAACATTACTTCTCTGTTTTCTGTATTGGAATTAGGCATTGGGGTAACCACGCTGCCTAAGCTTGCTTTTCCAACCAATGAAACGCGTTTAGTGTGGATTCCTTTGATCGACCCGCCGTTACAGAGACAAATTGGAATATTCCGACTGTCTGACCGTACTATCTCACCCCAAGCGCAAGCTTTTCATGACTTGTGTATTCAATATCTGAGCTATGAAGCTTCATAAACAAGGTTTAGCAAATGGCAGTGCTGCACTGCCATTTGTTGCTTTAAAATACGCTTTATCTGGCCGCATCAACCACTATCAACAAGCTCTTAAGTGGAGTTTGAACTTCATAAAAACGGCTTTAACACTCTCAATTCTTCTTCTCACCTTCCAATATAACCGGCCATAAATACCTCGATGAGTAACAAAAATGCGGATAACCATTGATGTGACACAGTTTTTCCACGCTTCATGAGTAATAGATAAAAAATATATATTCCCGCGTTAATAAACGCACGCTGCTCGCTATAAATAACCAAATAGTGATGAATTAACACATCTAGAGTCCGACTCTAACTCTGATGAAAAGTTAATTTAAGTGCCTGAAAAATATAAATTGATTGCCGTCAAAACACTTGGCTTGACCCTGATTTATTCGAGCAGTTATCAATACTTCAAGTTATCAGTAAATCATCTGAAATATTCATGATTATAGTGACAGAATTATTACTTTCATAAATGGAAAACACCCATTTCAAAAATGGAATTATTGATGTCGATATTTGTCGTTTTGATCACATAATTTTAGGCGTAGTTTATATTTTGTCGAAACGAGAGCGAATTAGTTTATATCGTTCTATTTCGTCAGGAGATATAAAACCAGCAAGATTATCTCTTTGTTAACAAGCAAAGTTTTATTAACAAGTAAATGCGAGTAGCAAGACATATTCAAACTGTGTTTTATATGAGCTTACACTGTTAAATATAAGGTTTTATTATGAGGCTTAATGGGATAAGTGGTGACATTCTTGTTGCTGCTAAAAGAGTTGTTCTCTGCCAAGTAGTATTAGCCGTCGGTGTAGTTTTATATGAAGTGTTTTTTGGTAATAAAGTAGATATGGAATCGTCGGCTTTGGGTATCGTTATTGCGATGCTACCTCCGCTGTTTGGTTTTATATATGCAAGCCTAAAGGTGCACAAGAATCCTAATTATAGTTTACGTGACTTAATGCAAATGAGTCGTGTCGTGAAAATAACTTATACGTTCTTAATGTTTATCTTGGCGTTCCAGTTTTTCAAATTGGATAACCCAGTAATATTGTACGCATATATTCTCACTATGGTTGGGTACTTCTTAACACCATTTATTACTGCCTCTACAAGATCGGAGTACGTGTAGTATGGATCAAGTAACTACCGCTCACGAATACATAGAGCATCACTTAACCTTCTTAACTACAGGTGATGGTTTCTGGGCGTTCAACATCGACTCGATGTTGGTATCTTGGATTACGGGTTTACTGTTTATTGGAGCGTTTCGATACGTAGTGACCAAAGGCACCAGCGGTGTTCCAGGTCGATTTCAATGTTTTATCGAACTGATATTTGATTTTGTAAACAACCTAGTAAAAGAGATTTTTCAAGCGGAGGATAAATTAATAGGGCCACTGGCATTAACCACTTTTGTTTGGGTGTTGTTAATGAACGCGGTCGATTTATTACCAATAGATTTCATACCAGCATTAAGTCGTGCAATGGGTCTAGAACACTTTAGAGATCTACCAACGGCGGACGTAAATATACCAATGTCGATGGCACTCGGTGTATTTATCTTACTGTTGACTTATACATTTAAAAATAAAGGATTGAAAGGCTTTATCAAAGAGCTTACTACGCAGCCATTTGATAACCCTCTTTTATACCCTGTTAACTTAGTTCTTGAATTAATAACATTAATTTCAAAACCTATATCACTAGGCTTACGATTATTTGGAAACATGTATGCAGGTGAGATGATATTTATTCTGATCGCATTAATGCCATGGTGGATGCAATGGGCACTGAGTGTTCCTTGGGCACTATTCCACATATTAATCGTATTCTTGCAAGCATTTATATTTATGGTACTGACCGTTGTTTATTTAGGTATGGCAACAGAAGAACACCACTAATTAATAACTAAAAAATTTAACTAACAAATTATTTATCGGAGATACAAATGGATATCGTAAGCGCAGTTTTATATGTAGCAGGTGCATTACTGATCGGTTTAGGTGCAGCAGGTGCAGCATCTGGTATTGGTAACTTAGCAGGTAAATACCTTGAAGGTGTTGCGCGTCAACCAGACCTTACTCCAATGCTTCGTACTCAATTCTTCATCATGATGGGTCTTGTGGATGCAGTACCGATGATCGGTGTTGGTATCGGTCTATACATCATCTTCGCCGTGGCTTAATCAAACCGCTTTGAAAGATCGATTTGTAAATAATCAAGATTTAGTGAGGAAGGTATGAACTTAAATGCAAGCATGTTTGGACAAGCAATCTCATTCGTGATTTTTGTTTGGCTCTGCATGAAATATGTATGGCCCCCTCTCACCGCGATGTTAGACGAGCGCCAAAAAGAAATCGCTGATGGTTTACGCCACTCAGAGAACGCTGCGAAAGAGCTAGAACTAGCAAAATCAAATGGCGCGCAACTCATCGAAGATGCAAGAAAAGATGTGACTGAACTGGTTGAACAGGGCCGAAAACGCCGCAATGAAATCATCAGCTTAGCGCAACAAGAAGCCGAGCAAGAAAAGGCACGCATCTTAGAACAAGGTAGAGCTGAGCTAGAAGGCGAACGCCAAAAGATACGCCGTGAACTTCAGGCAGATATGGCAGACGCAGTAATTCAAAGTGCACAGAAACTGATTAGCAAAAACCTAGATTCCGCAACGAACCGAGCGCTAGTTGACCAAATGATTAGCGAACTCTAAGGAGAGGCAATATGTCAGATTACACCAATATTGCTCATCCCTACGCCAAAGCATCGTTTGAATTTGCTTTAGGTGAAAACCAGTTACAAGAGTGGCACTCAATGCTGTCCATTCTTGTGGCTGTCGCGGAAGAAGAAACGATCGCTAGTCAGATTTCTTCAGCAGAAGGTGCTTCTACACACCAAACAGAAGAGCTGGCAAACCTCATCATTCATATTTGCCAAGGACTCGTTGATGACCACGTCATTAATCTTATTCGAGTCTTGGCCGAGAACGGCCGCCTTTCTGTTGTAAGAGACCTGTTTGAATTGTACTGCGAGCTAAAGGACGAACATGAACGTGTAGTGCCTGTCACTGTCACCAGTTCAGAAATGCTGACACAAGATCAAGTTACGTCACTAACAGCTGCACTTGAGAAGAAATTAGAGCGTCAGGTTGAAATGAAGCAGGTTATTGATGACACGTTAGTAGGTGGAATGGTCATCAAGGCGGGTGAAACCGTTATCGATGGTTCTTTAAACACATCAATTGACCGATTGGCTCATCAACTTCACGCGAGATAGGTAACAATTATGCAATTAAATTCAAATGAAATCAGCGATCTAATCAAAGAACGCATCTCGAAATTTAATGTGAGCACCGAGGCTCGCAATGAAGGCACTATCGTATCGGTTCGTGATGGCATCATCACAATCAATGGCCTTGCTGATGTTATGCAAGGCGAGATGATTGAGCTACCAGGTGGCAAATACGCACTCGCACTTAACCTCGATACGCACTCAGTAGGTGCGGTGGTTATGGGCCCCTACACTGACCTATCTGAAGGTATGAAAGTGAAAGGTACAGGTCGTATCTTGGAAGTCCCCGTCGGTAACGGTCTTCTTGGCCGTGTTGTGAACACATTAGGCGAGCCAATCGATGGCAAAGGCCCAGTAAGTTGTGACCGACTCGACCCTGTAGAAGTGATTGCACCCGGTGTAATCGAACGTAAGTCTGTTGATCAGCCAATTCAAACTGGCTATAAAGCGGTTGATACCATGGTGCCAATCGGTCGTGGTCAACGTGAACTTATCATCGGTGACCGTCAGACGGGTAAAACAGCGTTAGCTATCGATGCGATCATCAATCAGAAAGATTCTGGCATCAAATGTGTGTATGTAGCGATTGGCCAAAAAGCCTCCACTATCGCTAACGTGGTTCGTAAACTCGAAGACCACGATGCGCTTAAAAACACCATCGTAGTCGTGGCATCAGCATCAGAGTCTGCAGCGCTTCAATACCTAGCCCCTTATGCGGGTTGCACCATGGGTGAATACTTCCGTGACCGCGGTGAAGATGCACTGATCATCTATGATGACCTATCAAAACAAGCCGTTGCTTACCGTCAAATCTCGTTGCTATTGAAACGCCCACCGGGTCGTGAAGCCTTCCCTGGCGACGTATTCTACCTTCACTCACGCCTTCTAGAACGTGCAGCACGAGTGAATGCAGAGTATGTAGAGAAGTTCACTAACGGTGAAGTGAAAGGTCAAACTGGCTCATTAACGGCGCTTCCGATCATTGAAACTCAAGCGGGTGACGTATCAGCGTTTGTACCAACCAACGTAATCTCAATCACCGATGGTCAGGTTTTCCTTCAAACCCAATTGTTTAACTCAGGCTTACGTCCTGCAGTAGACCCAGGTATCTCGGTATCTCGTGTGGGTGGTGCGGCGCAATGCAAGATCATCAAGAAACTGTCTGGTGGTATCCGTACTTCATTAGCTCAATATCGCGAGCTGGCGGCCTTTGCTCAGTTCTCTTCTGACTTAGATGAGATGACGCGCAAACAGCTAGACCATGGTGAGCGTGTTACCGAATTAATGAAGCAAAAACAATACTCTCCAATGTCAGTCGCTGAGCAAGCAACGGTTATCTACGCAGCAGAGAAAGGCTACTTGGTCGGTGTTGAGCTAAACAACATTGCCCGTTTTGAAGAAGAGCTGATTGCTTATGCCAAAGGTCAGAACCCTGCGTTGTTCGAAAAAATCAACGCGACAGGCGATTACAATGACGAAATCGACGGTGCTCTTAAAGAGATCCTAGAAGGTTTTGTTGGGATGAAAGCTTGGTAAGTGCTCCGGTTTGTTAGCTGGAAATCAAAACAAATAGGAGCAGATTATGGCAAGTACTAAAGAAATTCGCACCAAGATAGCCAGTGTTAGTAACACTCAGAAAATCACTAGCGCAATGGAAATGGTTGCAGCAAGTAAGATGCGCAAGGTTCAAGACAACATGACGCTAACTCGCCCCTACGCCGAGAACATGCGAAAAGTTATCTCTCATGTTGCATCGGGTTCCCTGGAGTACCAGCACCCTTACCTGCAACAGCGTGAACCTAAGCGTGTCGCTTACATCATTATCTCGTCCGATCGCGGCTTGTGTGGTGGCTTGAACTCAAACTTGTTCAAGAAAGTGTTAGAAGAAATGGAGCAATGGCGCACCAAGGGAGTCGAGGTAGAAACAACCTTAGTGGGATCTAAGGCTATCTCGTTCTTCCAACGCGGCGGCAACGTTATTGCACAAACGTCAGGTCTTGGCGATACACCTAAGTTAGAAGACATCTTAGGTACGGTGAATGCCATGCTCGGGCATTACGACGAAGGTAAAATCGATAGCTTGTATCTCGTTTACAACCAGTTCGTCAACACCATGGTTCAAGCGCCAACGACCTTGCAGTTGCTCCCCCACCCTTCGGATTCTGAGGAAGGTGGTGAGCCTAAAAAAGCGCGTCGTTGGGACTACATCTATGAGCAAGCACCCAAAGACATACTCTCAGAACTGTTACATCGATACATCGAATCGCAAGTGTATCAAGGCATTGTTGAGAGCATTGCCTGTGAGCAAGCAGCCCGAATGGTCGCTATGAAAGCGGCGACTGATAACGCAGGCCAACTCATTGATGACTTGCAGTTGGTCTACAACAAGGCGCGTCAGGCTGCCATTACCCAAGAGCTGAGTGAAATAGTCTCAGGTGCCCAAGCTGTCTAGGGCTAGAAAAGACTGGGTCAAGAACAGAATTTGAGGATTTAAGAATGAGTGTTGGAAAAATAGTTAAAGTAATCGGCGCGGTGGTTGACGTCGAGTTCAGCGGCGGCAACAGCCCACGCGTTTATGATGCATTGAAAGTGACTAGCGACGAAGCAAGCTCGTTAGTATTGGAAGTACAACAACAACTGGGTAGCAATATCGTTCGTTGTATTGCAATGGGTACGTCAGATGGCTTACGTCGTGGCCTAACGGTTGAAAACACAGGCTCTCCAATCACGGTTCCTGTCGGCGAAGAAACGCTAGGCCGTATCATGAACGTGCTTGGTCAACCTATCGATGAGTGTGGTGAAATCGGTCAGAAAGAAAACTACGAGATTCACCGTGAAGCCCCTTCTTATGAAGAACAAGCAAACAGCACTGAGCTTCTAGAAACAGGCGTTAAGGTTATCGACCTTATCTGTCCATTCGCTAAGGGTGGTAAAATTGGTCTGTTCGGTGGTGCTGGTGTAGGTAAAACCGTCAACATGATGGAGCTTATCAACAACATCGCCAAAGCCCACTCAGGTCTTTCTGTGTTTACCGGTGTAGGTGAGCGTACTCGTGAAGGTAACGACTTCTACTACGAGATGAAAGAAGCAGGTGTACTAGACAAAGTAGCCATGGTTTACGGTCAAATGAACGAGCCACCGGGAAACCGTCTACGTGTAGCACTTACAGGCCTAACTATGGCTGAGCGCTTCCGTGATGAAGGTCGTGACGTACTGTTGTTCATTGATAACATTTACCGTTACACGCTTGCCGGGACTGAGGTATCAGCTCTGCTAGGTCGTATGCCTTCAGCAGTAGGTTACCAACCAACACTGGCTGAAGAGATGGGTGTGCTTCAAGAGCGTATCACGTCAACAAAACAAGGCTCTATCACCTCTATCCAAGCAGTATACGTACCTGCGGATGACTTGACTGACCCATCGCCAGCAACAACCTTTGCTCACTTAGATGCGACCGTTGTACTGTCTCGTAACATCGCGGCACTGGGTCTATACCCTGCGATTGACCCGTTAGATTCAACGTCACGTCAGTTAGATCCGCTGATCGTAGGCCAAGAGCACTACGACATTGCACAAAAAGTACAAACAACGCTGCAACGCTACAAAGAGCTAAAAGACATCATCGCGATTCTTGGTATGGATGAGCTGTCTACTGAAGACAAACAGACCGTATCTCGCGCTCGTAAGATTGAACGTTTCTTAACGCAGCCTTACCACGTAGCCGAAGTGTTTACCGGTCAGAAAGGTGTCTTTGTACCGCTAAGCGAAACACTAAGAGGCTTTAAAGGTCTATTGAGCGGTGAATATGACGATATCCCAGAGCAAGCGTTCTTGTACTGTGGCTCTATCGACGAAGTGCTTAACAAAGCAAAATCACTCTAAGAGGTAGGTGCACCATGGCTATCGGAATTACAGATAATACATTTCAACTTAATATTGTAAGTGCGGAAGGTACGCTGTTTTCAGGTCCAGCGTATGCCCTAGCCGTTTCTGGCGCTGACGGTGAACTGGGGATCCGCCCCGGTCACTCCCCGCTTCTCAGTAAGATCAAACCGGGCGTAACCGTGTTTGTTACAGACCCTAAATCAGAAGGCCAAGTGCTGTATGTCTCTGGTGGGATGCTGGAAGTTCAGCCGGATGTGGTTACGTTATTAGCCGACACGGCCTTGCATGGTAAAGACATTGACCGCGCTCGCGCAGAAGAAGCGAAATATGCCGCTCTAGAGAACATCAACAAGGGCAACATAGACATTAACTTTGCACAAGCTCAACTGGAACTGGCGAAAGCTGTCGCTCAGCTTCGTGCATCAGAATTAACGTCTTCTCGCACACGTCACTGAGAATAGAGCTTAGATTTTTGTTGATTCTAAATGCAGAAAGGCTCACTAAATAGTGAGCCTTTTGATATCTGCTTAACGCAAACCGAGTTCTAACGTTGATTAACGTCTTAAAAGAATAATGTTAGAAGAATTCAATCGAATTACGGCCGCTTTTATCGTCACGTGTTGGCTTAGGCGTATCCGCTTTCTTTTTCGGTTTCTTCTCTTTTTTCTCTTTCTTTGGTTCAGCCTTTGCGCTTAGCATTTCAGCTTTGCTTTTCTTAGATTCCTTCTTCTTAGAATCCTTTTTAGACTGACCTTTCTTCGCCTTGTTATCTTTTTTAGGCGCTTCTTTCTTTTTCGGCTTGTCTGATTCTTCTTGTACTGGCTGATCACACACCACTACATAGTACTCTTGGTTGAACTCGAAGAAGTCACCATCGTACATTTTGCGACGCTTACGCGTTTCTAGCTCACCATTTACCGCTACGTAGCCTTCAGAGATGATGTGCTTAGCTTCACCGCCACCACTCACTAGGTTAGCAATTTTAAACACTTTGTAGAGCTCGATTGGCTGTGATGAAACATCAATACCAATTGCTTCAATTTCAATCTCTTCGCCTTCTTCGCCCAGCTCTTGGCCTTCGTAATCAGCGTCTTCGTAATGTTCTTGGTCCATGGTGACCTCTACCTAAATATGTACTTCTGAAATATTGGGCGCAGTGTAATCTTAAAACAACGAAATGACCATGTTGAATTCAACCAGAGCCCATTTGTTTTAAACAAACCCTCTGCGTTATAAAACACCACCAACATTCGAAAGACTCACCAACTGCTTAGTATATTCATGCTGCGGATTACCAAACAAAGTCTCAGTGTCGCCCTTCTCTATTACCTCGCCAGCTTTCATGACGATGGTGTAATGACACAAGGATTTCACGACATTCAGATCATGACTGATAAACAAATAGGTCAGGCCATACTTTTCTTGAAGTGACTTCAGCAAATCCAATACTTGAGCTTGAACGGTTCTGTCCAATGACGATGTTGGTTCATCGAGCAGGATAAACTCTGGCTTTAAAATCAAAGCACGAGCAATCGCAATACGCTGCCTTTGACCGCCAGAAAACTCATTTGGGTAACGGTGACGCGTTTCAGGATCGAGGTCAACCTCTTTCATTACGTCACAGATGCGTTGGTCGAGTTCGTGCTCATCCAATTGTTGATGCACTAACAAACCTTCGCCAATCACCTGAGCGACCGACATTCTCGGGTTTAGCGCAGAAAACGGGTCTTGAAAGACTACTTGCATACGGCTTCTAAACGGAAGCATCTGTTTTCGATCTAAACCTTGAAGCTGTTCACTCGAGTAGGTGATTGACCCTTCACTATCTACCAGCTTAAGTATCGCCATACCGGTCGTCGATTTACCAGAACCACTTTCGCCAACCAAACCGATTGAGTGCCCTTTCTTCAAAGTGAACTCCATGTCGGTCACAGCTTTAACATGAGAAATGGTGCGCTTGAATAAACCGCCCGTGATCGGGAACCAAACACGAAGTTGATTTACATCGAGTAGCGGTTTGCTTTCGGGTGACACAGGAACGGGCAAACCTTTCGGATCAGAGTTAATAAGTTTTTGAGTGTAAGGGTGAGCAGGCGCGTTAAACAGGGTATGACAGTCGTTACTTTCGACCAAGCGACCATCTTTCATTACTGCTACTCTGTCGGCAATCTTACGAACGATACTCAAGTCATGAGTAATGAAAAGCATTGCCATACCCAGCTCTTGCTGCAGGTCTTTTAGAAGGTCGAGGATCTGCGCTTGCACCGATACATCCAAAGCCGTTGTCGGCTCATCAGCAATAAGCAGCTCTGGTTCATTGATCAGTGCCATCGCGATCATCACGCGCTGGCGTTCTCCACCAGATAGCTCGTGCGGATAGGCTGAAATCTTTTGCTCAGGATAGCGAATGCCAACCTTTGAAAGCCACTCTATCGCCAAGGCTTGTGCTTTGTTGGTTCGCATACCACGATGAATTGCTAAGGTTTCAACAAGCTGTTTTCCAATTCGATGAAGCGGATTTAGGGAAACCATAGGCTCTTGGAAGATCATTCCAATACGACCACCACGAATCCCGCGCAACTGTCTTTCTGAACAGCTCAGGATATCGGTACCAGAGAAATTGATCTTACCGTTTAAGTAATGAGACGAGCCTTTAGGTAACAGTTTTAAAATCGAGTTAGCCGTGACCGACTTACCTGATCCACTCTCTCCGACTAGTGCTAGCGTTTCACCTTTGTAGATCTCTAGACAAACATCTTGCGTCACTTGTTCTATCGAATCTTTTCGGCCGAAACCGACAGACAGTTTATCTATGGTCAGAACTGGAGATGCATTAGAAGCCTCTGCTGTTGACCCTGAAGTAGGAACTGTATTTGAAGTCATAACCTATCCTTACTTCTGTTGATGTGGGTCGAAAGCATCACGCACCGCTTCACCAACGAAGACAAGTAACGTCAACATCAGAGAAAGCACGACGAAAGCAGAGATACCAAGCCAAGGCGCTTGCAAGTTCGCTTTACCTTGCGCCAATAGCTCGCCCAATGAAGGTGAACCCGCAGGAAGACCAAAGCCTAAGAAATCTAATGAGGTTAACGTAGTGACCGAGCCTGAAAGGATAAACGGCATCATGGTTAACGAAGCCACCATCGCGTTGGGTAGCATGTGACGAAGCATAATGCGTTTATCATCGACACCCATGGCTTGCGCGGCTCTTACATAATCAAAGTTTCGACAGCGTAGGAATTCAGCTCGAACAATCCCCACCAAACTCATCCAACTGAAGAGCACCATTATTCCGAGCAGCCACCAGAAGTTCGGCTCAATAAAACTCGATAGAATGATCAGCAAGAACAAGGTCGGCATACCAGACCAGACTTCAATAAAGCGCTGCCCAAACAAGTCGACCCAGCCACCGTAGTAGCCTTGTGTTGCGCCAACCACGACACCAATCACGCTCGATACAATGGTCAGAATAAAACCAAATAGAACGGAAATACGGAAGCCATAAATGATACGAGCTAATACATCTCGCCCCTTATCATCAGTCCCTAACCAGTTCACCGAATCGGGCTCCGATGGCACCGCACCTGAAATATCGAAGTTTATTGTGTCGTAGCTAAACGGAATGATTGGCCACACGATGTAACCGTTGTCTTCAATGAGCTCGATAACATACGGGTCTTTGTAGTCGGCCTCGGTTTCAAACTCACCACCAAACTCCGTCTCGGCATATTCATTGATAACAGGCACAAACCACTGATTATCATAAGAAACCAAGAGTGGTTTATCATTGGCAATGATCTCAGCGAACAGGCTCAAGCCAAACAAGATGGTAAATATCCAAAGGGAGATAAAACCACGCTTGTTTGCTTTAAAACGTAACCAACGAGCTTCAGCTAAAGGGTTGTTAAACATTTATTATCAATACCTTGTTATTCGTTCGCCATTAACGCGCTTCAAAATCAATTCGAGGATCAACCCAGGTATACGTCAGGTCGGAGATAATGCTCAGCACCAAGCCAAGCAAGGTCATGATATAGAGAGAGCTGAACACCACGGGATAGTCACGTTGAATGGTTGATTCAAAGCCAAGCAGACCAATTCCTTCGAGTGAAAACATCACTTCAATCAACATAGAACCCGTGAAGAAAATACTAATAAATGCGCTTGGGAAACCCGCAATAATGATCAGCATGGCGTTACGGAAAACGTGCTTATAAAGAATACTGCTCTCGTCCAAGCCTTTCGCTCTCGCAGTCACTACATATTGCTTATTGATTTCATCAAGGAAGGAGTTTTTGGTCAGCATGCTGAGCGTGGCGAATCCACCGATAACCATGGCGAAAATGGGCAACGCCAAGTGCCAGAAGTAGTCGCCAATTTGCTGATACCAGTTGAGCTGGTCGAAGTTACTCGACACAAGCCCTCGCAATGGGAACCAACTGAAGTAGTTACCGCTTGCAAACAAGATAATCAGAATAATCGCAAACAAGAAGCCCGGCACCGCGTAGCCGACAATCACCACCGCGCTCGACCAAATATCAAAGCGAGAGCCGTGATGTATCGCCTTCATAATGCCTAAGGGTATCGAAATCACATAGATGATTAACGTACTCCACAACCCTAAGGAAATGGAGACAGGTAAACGCTCGATGATTAAATCAATCACGTTACCACCCTTAAACAGGCTTTCACCAAAGTTAAAGGTCGCGTAGTTTTTCAACATATCGAAGTAGCGAACGTGAATCGGTTTATCAAACCCAAACTGCTTTTTGATCTCTTCAACCACTTCAGGATCAAGCCCGCGTGAGCCTTTATAGCCACTGGCAGACGCTTGATCACTTTCACTTAAATCAACTTCTTGTCCACCACCAGAAAAACGCTCCATAATGCCAGAGTTATGCCCTTCTAATTGAGCAACAGCTTGCTCTACCGGGCCTCCAGGCGCTATCTGGATGATGAAAAAGTTGATGGTGATGATCGCCCACAGCGTGGGGATCACCAACAATAAACGTCGAAATATATACGCGGCCATGCTAACTAACTCCTAGCGACGTTTTTCAGGAAGCAAAGCCGCCTTCTCTTCTGAAATCCACCATGTATCGATACCTAAATCGTATTTAGGCAATACATCTGGACGCTCAAACTTGTCCCACATTGCTACGCGATACTCGCCAACGTGCCATTGCGGGATGTTGTAGAAATTCCACTGCAATACTCGGTCTAGTGAACGACCTAGTGTAAGAAGCTTTTCAGGGTGCTGTTGGTTACGCGCAATTTCTTCTGTTAATGCGTCAACCACTGGATCCATCACACCTGCAGTATTGTAAGTAGAATCAATGTAGTTAGAGTTCCAAACAATCATTAAGTTCGGGCTAGGATAAGGGTTTGCGGAAAATGAAGACGACACCATGTCGAAATCACGATCACGCAAGCGCTTGATGTACTGAGTGGTATCGATGGTACGGATCTTCATCTCGATACCCATGCGTTTCAGGTTTTTTTGAACCGGTGTTGCGATACGCTCGGTGGTTGGGCTGTAAATCAGCAACTCAAATGACATCGGCTTGCCGGTCTTTTCGTTGGTCATCACTTTGTCTTTCAGCACCCAACCCGCTTCTTTCAGCAATTTGAAAGCTGTGCGCATTTGGCTACGAATACGGCCACTGCCATCGGTGACTGATGGCTGGAATTCTTCAGTAAAAACTCTCGGTGGAATTTGGTCTTTGTATTGAGACAACAACTCAACTTCAGCTTCGCTTGGTAAGCCTTTCGCTTCATAGTCAGTGTTTTGGAAGTAACTACGAGTCCGTTTGTACTGACCATAAAACATGTTCTTGTTCATCCACTCAAAGTCCATCGCGTACGTTAACGCTTCACGAACTTTAGGATCAGAGAACACTGGAGATTGAATATTGAAGACAAAACCTTGAGTCGTTTCAGGCTTCTCATGGTTGATCTCTTCTTTAATGATGTAGCCTTTATCGAAGTTTGCGCCCGTGTAAGAGTTGGCCCAGAACTTAGCCGAGTTCTCGGTTCGAAGATCGAACTCCCCTGCTTTGAAGGCTTCGAGCATTACGGTGTCATCGCGATAGTAATCGTACTGCACTTGCTTGAAGTTATTGCGACCAACATTGACTGGTAGGTCTGCTGCCCAGTAGTTTTCATCTAGGCCGTAGGTAACACTTTGCCCAGATTTATAGCTGATGATCTTATAGGGACCACTACCTACTGGTGGTTCGCTTAGAGGCTCAGACAGTTTTCTGTCTTTCCAGAAATGTTTCGGCAATACACGAGTGCTTTGCGCGAAGCTAAACAGTTTTTCGCGGTTTGGACTGTTCATTTCAATACGAACAACCAAATCAGAGACCGCTTTTACTGACTTAATCTCTTTGTAATACACACGATACTGAGGCACGCCCTCGGTTGAGAACTTGTCAAAAGTAAAGGCAACATCATGCGCAGTGATAGGCTCGCCATCTTGGAATTTAGCATTTGGGTTGATGTCGATTTCCATCCAAGTGAAATCACTGGAGTAGCGAACCTTTGAAGCGATCAATGGATAGTACGCATCAATCTCGTCACTCGGAGAAAACATCAAGGTATCGTAAATCTCTCCGGTATAACTTGCAGCAACGCCGCGGGAACCGAATCGATTAAAGCTATCGTACGTACCTATGCTGCCATAGGTCACTTTGCCCTGCTTTGGCGCATCAGGATTAACGTAATCGAAGTGAGTGAAATCGGCTGGATATTTTGCTTCACCAAAACCAACCAGTTGTGTGGTTTCAATAACGGTGACAGCAGGAGTTGATTGAGTTTCAGAAGCGTAAGTAACGGAGGGTTGTAAAGCAATAAGCGGCAACATGATTGCACATGACTTCAATTTAAACCTGAAAAACTGAGTGCGTTGCGAGGCTTTGCGTCGAAAAACTGTTCCCATTTGACTCTCCCTTCAAATGTCATGAATTCTATATTCAAGTTGATTTATCGGCTTTGAATGCATGCCGTTAAATCAAGTATAGGTTCAAATCTAACATCATGTAATAACTAATAAAACCATCAGCACTCTATCTCTGACGGTTTATTTACAATTAACTCGTCACAGCTCGAAGTTATTGGATGCAGTGAGCTTTGATTGAGTTGATTAGCTTGGTGGCGTTGGAAAGCTCGGGGGAAGGCAGAAGCACTAAGATTGCTTAGCGTGAATGACACAAACCTCCACGGCTTAGATTCCTTTGGTTGGCTTCTAAAGTGAAATTTAGGCTCTAAATAATCAACAAACTATACTTTTACTGGAGTATCCTTGCAGCCTAGGTCTAAATGGAATGACACTTTGAACAAACCAAACCAAATAACATTCGCAACGTTCAATCTTCTGAACTATCTCGAGCCACCGAATGCTTATTATGATTTTGAGAACATCTACAGCTTTGAAGAATGGCAGAAGAAGCAACATTGGATGGCTGAAGCGATTCGTTCGTTAGATTGCGATGTGATTGGCTTCCAAGAGATATTTAGCCCGCAGTCTTTAGAGCAATTGATGAACGAGTTAGGGTATCCATACTTTGCAGTGGTCGATAGCGCACACGTTGAAGATGATTACCTATACACCTCACCTGTCGTTGGGATCGCTTCCCGTTACCCGATTGAAAACGTACAGCCTGTTGCGCCAGATTCGAAGTTACTGACAGCATTCAACCTTGACGACAAATTCTCATTCAACAGAACGCCTGTTCACGCGACGATTACGTTACCCCATTTAGGTTCAACCGACTGTTATGTGGTGCACTTCAAATCACAACGTCCGACAGAACCAAAGGTAGAATCTGGTGATGCGAACAACACTCAGCAAGGTGCAAAACCACAAAGTGACACGCTCACTCGTTTTCACCAAGAACAGCTTGGTTCTTGGCTATCGAGTGTCCAACGCGGTCTAGAAGCTCAGATGCTGCACCAATACATCACCCATCAACGCTACCAGACCGACCAGCCAGTTGTGTTAATGGGTGACTTTAATAAGCCACTGTTTAATGATGAGTTTAAAGGGCTGTTGAGTTACTCAATCAACCGAGACGAAAACAGCAAGCATTGGCTATCCCACTTTCAATTGAAAGACAGCTGGGATCTTTATCATCAACTGCATGAAGAAGACTTGCTTGAACAGCGTAAGCCAACCCATTACTACGGCGCTTCTGGGTCTGTACTGGACTACATTTTGATGTCGAACGAGTTTGATTGTCAGAACTCTTCAAGCTTAATGGAGATCTCTAGCTACACAGTGTTAGACCATCACCTGATTAATCCAAGCTTCGAGCATGACCAATTCAGTACCGACCATGCCATCGTGTCTGTCACCGCTCATATTCGTGAAGCCTAGAGTTAAACATAAAAAAGCCGCAGTCAAAAACTGCGGCCTTCCACTTTAGTTAAACGGGTTGAGCCAACCGACGCCCCATTTAGAAACCGATTTACCGTTCAACAAAGTGTGAAACTTAGAATGTGTACATTGCGCCTAAGTAGAAAGAATCCAGAACAACAGTATCTTCTGTCTTGTGTCCGTTTTCGTAATCTTCGATATCAAAAGCATCGGCTTCGTATGCTAAGCGAAAGCTCAACGAAGACATTGTAGGTGGCGTATATCCAACACCAACACCAACACCCATACGGATGCCATCTCCCGAATCATCAAAACCATCTCCTGAAGGGCGAGAGCCACCAGCAAGCTTCATGTCTAGATCAATAGTCGACAGACCGATAGTGCCAAATGGACGAATGCCATTATCAAACGTGTAACCGAGGTTCGCCGTTACCGAAAAGATTTGAGGTGTCCAAGTGAAAACCTTATTACCAGATTTCGTTTTCAGGGCGATATCACCAAAATCTGTGTATTGAGCTTCAACCGAAACAATGCGGTTAAATTTGTAACCAGCAATTAATCGGTAAGTATTGTCTTCGGCTTTAAAAGTAATAGGCTCACTGATCGTGTCAGTTAACCCGCCCACTTCGACCATTAGCACACTTAAATAGTTACCCGCTCGAACAGCAGACCAGTTTTGCTCAATCTCCACAATTCAGAATAAGACGAACAGAAAACACGATGAACCACACAATAGACCTCAACGGCTTAATCATTGATATCGACGCTCGAACGATTACCAATCAGCAAGGAAACAAAATCACTTTGCGCCCTCACCTATTAGCAGTGCTCTGCTTATTATTGGAAAATGTGGGAAGACCGATTTCAAGAGAGCATATTGTTGATGTGTGTTGGGACGGGCAACTCTCGTCACCGCATGTTCTTGCTAACGTCGTCTATAACCTACGCAATGTCTTCGCGCGATTAAGAGCACAAAACGTCCATATCATTACCATCAGTAAGTTTGGATATGCGCTATCGATTGAACCCACATAAAGGATTTATGCAATCAATGGCGGTGACTAAGATCACCAAAAAACGCCCCATCGAAACGTTTCGATGATCATTATCACACTCTAAAACAATCAAACGTGCAAATGATAAATCAGACACTATTATCACTATCGAAACGTTTCGATGGCTTTTCTTGAGTTGTTCTCAACCCATCAAGCGTTATTTTTCGATAGGTCGTGATATGAAAAAAAGTACTCTAATAAACTCTGAACTCTCTTACCTAGTGGCGACTCTTGGCCACACAGATGAAATCACGATTTGTGACGCGGGCCTGCCAATTCCAGACCACGTAACTCGTATTGATCTTGCTTTAACTCACGGTGTCCCTAGCTTTCAGCAAACGGTAAAAACCATGCTGGATGAATCTCAAATCGAAGGCGTTGTGATTGCAGAAGAGTTTGCGAAAGTAAGCCCAGAGCACCACGCAGCGCTGATTGATTTGATCAAGACAGAAGAAGCACGTTGTGGCAAATCGCTTTCTATTACTTACATCACTCATGAAGAATTCAAACAGCGAACGCATGAAAGCCGTGCAGTGATTCGCACCGGTGAATGCACACCCTACGCAAATGTTATTTTCCAAGCTGGCGTAACCTTTTAGCTCAAGCAAAACGCAACGACAGCTCAGTGTCATCACTGAACCAAAAGAATACATAGACAGAACAATCAAATACAACTGGCCCCGAGTAAAGGAACCGACATGACTCAAGCCATTTTAGAACTTAGCTCAATTGAGAAAGCCTTCCCTGGTGTTAAAGCACTGGATAAGGCAAGCCTCAACGTTTATCCAGGACGCGTAATGGCGTTAATGGGTGAAAACGGTGCGGGTAAATCAACGCTCATGAAAGTGCTTACGGGTATCTATCACTTGGACGGCGGCACTATCGCCTACCAAGGAAAACCTGCTGCATTTAAAGGGCCACGTGATTCTCAACAAGCAGGCATTAGCATCATTCACCAAGAACTGAATCTAATTCCTGAGTTGACCATCGCCGAGAACATCTTCTTAGGTCGTGAAATCACGGGCACCATGGGTCGTATCTTGTGGAACGAGATGTACCAAGAAGCCGACAAGCTACTTAAACGCCTTAACGTGAAACACAGCTCGAAAACACCTTTAGGCCAGTTGAGCCTTGGTGAGCAACAAATGGTAGAGATCGCAAAAGCCCTATCGTTTGAATCTAAGGTCATCATCATGGATGAACCAACTGATGCGCTTACCGATACCGAAACCGAGTCGCTATTTAAGGTAATTAACGAGCTACGTTCTGAAGGCTGCGGCATTGTTTACATCTCTCACCGCTTGAAAGAGATCTTTGAGATTTGTGACGACATCACGGTACTTCGTGACGGTAAGTTTATTGGTCAGTGTGAAGTTAAAGACACCGACGAAGATGGCTTAATCGAAATGATGGTTGGCCGTAAGCTAGACGAACAATACCCACGTATCGGGCAGAGCCACGGTGAAACCTGTCTTGAAGTGATTGGCCTGACGGGTTCTGGTGTTCATGACGTGAGCTTTACTCTAAAGCGCGGCGAAATCCTGGGTGTATCTGGCCTTATGGGTGCAGGCCGAACTGAACTGATGAAAGTGATTTACGGTGCCCTTCCAAGTGAACGCGGCGTCATCAACCTAGAAAATAAAACCATCAACCCTGTAAGCCCGAAAGACGGCTTGGCCAATGGCATTGCTTACATTTCTGAAGACCGTAAAGGCGATGGCTTAGTTCTAGGGCTTTCTGTTAAAGAAAACATGTCGTTATGTTCACTTGACCTACTAACAAAGAGCGGTCAAATCCAACATAAAGACGAAGTGATTGCAGTAGATGACTTCATCAAGCTATTCAACATCAAAACCCCGACGCGCGAACAGATTATTGGCAACCTTTCTGGTGGTAACCAACAGAAAGTGGCTATCGCTAAGGGCTTGATGACCAAACCAAAAGTACTGATTCTCGACGAGCCAACGCGCGGTGTCGATGTCGGTGCTAAGAAAGAGATTTACCAACTCATTAATAAATTTAAAGCCGACGGCATGAGCATCATTTTAGTCTCATCTGAAATGCCAGAAGTGTTAGGAATGAGTGACCGCATCATGGTGATGCATGAAGGCCGTGTAAGCGGTGAATTTGATGCTAAAGAAGCAAACCAAGAATTATTACTGGCGTGTGCGGTCGGTAAAAAGATCAACGAGGACGCAGCATGAGTACTAAAACCATGAGCAAAACAACTGAAGCTCCAAAGAAAAAACCGTTAATCAGCAAAGAGTGGCTGATTGATCAAAAGTCATTGATTGCTTTGCTCTTCCTGATTGTTGTCGTTTCTTTCTTAAACCCGAACTTCTTTACTGTCGACAACATCCTAAACATTCTGCGCCAAACCTCGGTTAACGCAATTATCGCTGTAGGTATGACGCTGGTTATCTTAACCGCGGGTATCGACTTGAGTGTTGGTTCTGTACTGGCGCTTTGTGGTGCGTTCGCAGCCAGCATGATTGGCATGGAAATCCCTGTGATGATCGCAGTACCAACCGCTCTTGTAGCAGGTGCAGCATTAGGTGCGATTAGTGGTGTGATTATCGCTAAGGGTAAGGTTCAAGCCTTCATCGCAACGCTTGTCACCATGACACTACTTCGCGGCGTAACCATGGTTTACACAGATGGTCGTCCTATTTCAACAGGCTTCACAGACACAGCAGACGCATTCGCTTGGTTCGGTACTGGCTACGCAATGGGTGTACCGGTTCCAGTATGGATCATGGTCGTGGTATTCGCAGCAGTATGGTACCTACTTAACCACACACGCTTTGGTCGCTACGTTTACGCACTGGGTGGCAACGAATCAGCAACTCGCCTATCAGGCATCGACGTAGACAAAGTAAAAATCGGTGTTTACGCAATCTGTGGTCTGCTAGCTGCAGTGGCAGGCATCATCGTGGCATCGCGTTTGTCATCTGCTCAACCAACCGCAGGTATGGGTTATGAGCTAGACGCTATCGCAGCCGTAGTTCTTGGCGGGACAAGCTTAGCTGGCGGTCGTGGCCGTATCATGGGCACATTGATTGGTGCTCTGATTATCGGCTTCCTAAACAACGCCCTAAACCTACTAGACGTATCTTCTTACTACCAGATGATTGCAAAAGCAGTGGTTATTCTTCTGGCAGTATTGGTCGACAACAAAAACAAATAAAACCTATTCACACTCTAGGTTAATACAAGTAACACCCTGTTTTACCTTAAAATATTAGAATCTATAAATAATGTAACAACGAGCTAGGACTCACCTCTTAGCTCCCCCTACACAAAGGACTTACACCATGAAAAAATTAGCGACTCTTATTTCTGCTGCTCTTCTTTCTACAACAGTATCTGTGTCTGCACAGGTGCAAGATACAATGGCAATCGTTCTGTCTACATTGAACAACCCATTCTTTGTAACCATGAAAGATGGCGCAGAAGCGAAAGCTGAAGAGCTAGGCTACAAGCTTATCGTTCTGGATTCTCAAAACGACCCAAGCAAAGAGCTGTCGAACATTGAAGATCTAACCATTCGTGGTGTTAAGGCAATCCTGATCAACCCAACAGATTCAGACGCCGTGTCTAACGCAATTCGCATGGCTAACCGTTCAAACATCCCAGTACTAACACTAGACCGTGGTGCAAGCCGTGGTGACGTAGTAAGCCACATCGCTTCTGATAACGTAATCGGTGGTGAAATGGCAGGTCACTTCATCATGGAAAAAGTGGGCGAAAAAGCGAAAGTAATCCAACTTGAAGGTATTGCTGGTACTTCTGCAGCTCGTGAACGTGGTGAAGGCTTCATGAATGCAGTAAACGGCAGCGACCTTGAGCTTCTTGCAAGCCAACCTGCTGATTTCGACCGTACTAAAGGTCTGAACGTAATGGAAAACTTGCTTGCTGCTAACCCAGATGTACAAGCAGTATTTGCTCAAAACGATGAAATGGCACTAGGTGCACTTCGCGCAGTTCAAGCGTCAGGTAAAGACGTAATGATCGTTGGCTTTGATGGCACTGAAGACGGCATCGCTGCTGTTAACCGTGGCCTACTTGGCGCAACGGTTGCACAACAGCCTGATCTAATCGGTTCTCTAGGTATCGAAATGGCAGACAAAGTACTGAAAGGCGAAACAGTAGACGAGTACGTACCAGTACCTCTAAAAATCATCGCTAAGTAATAGTTACTAGGTAACGCGATATAAAGCAGGGGTCCCCTATCCCCTGCTTTGCTTAACTCATCAGCCCATTAGATCACTGACTTAACATAAAAACTAAACCCGACAGTGCATCGCTGTTTCTCATAAGCCGCTAACAAGGCGAGTAATCAACACCATGAGAAAGACCCATGCATTTTCAAATACGATATATCATAAGGCTCGTATCATGACTCAACTGATTGTTTTAGGTAGCGTTAACGCTGACCACGTACTGCAAGTTCCTTCGTTCCCTCGTCCGGGTGAAACCTTGATTGGCGGTAACTATCAGGTCATCCCTGGCGGTAAAGGCGCAAACCAAGCAGTCGCTGCTGCGCGATTAAACGCAGATATCGGCTTCATCGCCTGTGTCGGTGACGACCCATTCGGCATCAACATTCGTCAAGACTTCGCTAAAGACGGCATCAACATCGACGGTGTTATCGTGGCAGACAACACGCCAACTGGCATCGCGATGATCCAAGTATCCGCAACGGGTGAAAACAGCATCTGTCTTTCTGCAGAAGCTAATGACAAGCTGACTTGCGACCAAATCGAACCACATCTAGAGAAGATTCGCGGCGCTAAATACTTGCTGACTCAGCTTGAAACGCCAATTGAAGGCATTGAATACGCTGCGAAAGTAGCAAAAGAGAGTGGCACGCAAGTCATTCTAAACCCGGCTCCTGCTCGTCCATTATCGGATTCACTGCTTGCTTGTGTTGACGTGATTACACCGAACGAAACTGAAGCAGAAGTGCTGACAGGCATTACCGTGACGGACAACGCGTCTGCTCATCAGGCTGCGTTGGCTCTGCATGCTAAAGGCATCGAAACGGTAATGATCACGCTAGGCGCGAAAGGCGTTTGGGTGAGTCATCGTGGTCAAGGTAATGAAGCTAGCGAAGGTGAATTAATCGCAGGCTTCCGCGTTGAAGCTACGGACACAACCGCTGCTGGTGATACTTTCAATGGCGCATTAGTCACAGGCTTGCTTGAAGACATGCCATTAGAACGCGCGATTAAGTTTGCTCACGCTGCCGCTGCCATTTCAGTGACTCGCTTTGGCGCTCAAACGTCGATTCCAAGCCGTGCTGAAACCGATGCGTTTTTGGCAGAACAACTGTCGGCTTAGCTTGATACCTATTTGAAGGGTTAACTCCTGAGCTAAACCGTAGTTAACGGATGTAAGCCTTCAAATTCGGCAACAACAAATATCAAGCATAAGCCCCTGTTTTCAGGCAGAATATCGCCCAACGTGGAAAAGTGATTCCCACAAGGATTTTATATGGCAACAATGAAAGACATCGCTCGGGTTGCAAAGGTTTCAACGTCTACCGTGAGCCACGTGATCAACAAGTCACGTTTTGTCAGTGAAGAGATTGCTGAGCGTGTTAACAGTGCGGCTAAAGAACTCAACTATGCGCCGTCTGCATTAGCTCGCAGCTTGAAAATGAAGCAAACCAAAACCTTGGGAATGCTAGTGACCACATCCACCAACCCATTCTTTGGCGAAGTGGTAAAAGGTGTGGAACGTCGTTGCTACGAAAAAGGCTACAACCTTATCTTGTGTAACACCGAAGGCGATAGCGAACGCATGAAATCCTCTATCGATACCTTGCTGCAAAAGCGAGTCGATGGCCTGATGCTAATGTGTTCTACCCTTGAAGGCGAACATATCGATGTATTCGAGCGCTACCCAGAACTGCCTGTTGTAGTCATGGATTGGGGCCCTATGTTGTTTGCGAGCGATAAGATCCAAGACAACTCGCACCAAGGTGGCTACATGGCAACTAAGCACTTGATAGATAACGGTCATTCTCAAATTGGTTGTATCACTGGCCCACTGCACCGTAATCAAGCTTCGTCTCGTTATCAAGGCTTCAAGCAAGCAATGGAAGAAGCCAATTTAGAGATCAACCCTAAGTGGATTGTTGAATCCAACTTTGAATGTGACGGTGGTTTTGACTCTTATCAGACATTGAAAACTCGTGGTCAAATGCCGTCTGCCTTGTTCGTCAGTAACGATATGATGGCGATGGGCGTGATTCACGCTGCGGCGCAAGATGGCACATCGATTCCGAATGATCTGTCTATCATTGGCTACGATGACATCCACCTGTCGAAGTACATGACACCCGCGTTAAGCACTGTCCACCAGCCAAAACATCGTTTAGGTAAAACCGCAGTGGATACGCTTTTGAGTAGATTACAAACTCCAGATGCTTATCCGCAAGTCGTTGAACTTGAACCTACTCTTGTTGAACGAAGCAGCGTAAAAGCGCTTTAATACTCGCCACACTCATCACACCGTTGAAAGCTAGCTTATTGAGCTAGCTTATTGAGCTAGCTTTTTTGTCTTTGAAACATAATAACGCCGCTTAATCGCCCCTAAAATGCCGTTAATATGCGAAACTTACACGCTAAAGTATGTATTTACGCACTCAGCAACTATTTGCGCACTTAACGACTAATGATCATCTACACTAACAGTGAATAACAACGACATGGAGAGCGCTGTTTTATGATCGCGGGTTGGTTTGACAATATATCCCTACAGAAAAAGCTATTAGTCAGCTTTTTGATTCCTATCGCTTTGATGCTTATCGTGGCTTTTTCTGTCCATGAAAACACCCGAACGGTTGTAAAAGACAATAATTGGGTTGTACACACACATAAAGCCATCGCTCGGGCTCAAGAACTTCTCAGCTTAACAGTCGACATAGAAACGGCTGAACGTGGTTACTTGATCACGGGTGATCCTGTTTTTTTAGAACCCTACCATTTAGCTCTTGATGTATGGCCTCAAAAACTCCAAACCCTTGCGAATCAAGTGAGTGATAACCCACCTCAAGTAGAACGCCTATATAGAATCGATGATATTCATAAAACATGGCTGAAACAGTCTGGAGAGAAAGAGATCAATCAACGCAGCCTTGTCAATAAAGGCGAAGCTGAAATACAAAGTGTCATCGACCTCACTCAGCAGCAAACCGGAAAAAAATTGATTGATGAGATTCGCCAAGAGATTGCTCAATTCATTGAAATTGAACAACAACTTATTATTACCAGGGTCGAAAAATCGGAGAACTCAGCCAATCAAACCAGCTACATATTAATCCTCGGAACACTGTTTTCCGTGTTCATATCACTCCTTGTTGCTGCGTGGGCGTCAAAGCGTATTAATCGAAGATTACACACCCTACTTGAGGCCACTAACCAAGTTGCCGCTGGCCATTTGGATCAAGGTGCTGCAACTCTGGAATTGAGTTCGAATATAAACACCCAAGACGAAATCGCTCATCTCAAACAAAGCTTTCAAAAAATGACAGACAATTTGATCAGTAATGACAGTGAAATGAGAGCGAAAACTCGGGAGCTAATCGCCGAACGAACCAAAGCTGAAGCCGCAGTAAAAGCTAAGGGCGATTTTCTGTCTACCATGAGCCACGAGATCAGAACGCCAATGAACGGCGTTCTTGGAATATCTCAAATCATTGCAAGCCAGACCCAAGAACCCGAAACAAAAGAGAACATCAACATCATTCTCGATTCTGGTCACCACTTGATGACAATACTCAACGACGTTCTCGACTTCTCAAAAGTCGAAGAAAACAAGCTTGAGCTAGATGTGGCACCCTTTAATTTTGTTCAAGTCATGCAGCCTGTATGCAGCGCTCTAAAACCCTTAGCCGATGAAAAAGGCATTCGCCTGTTGATCGAAAATAACATACCGAAAAACATCCAACTCGTCGGAGACTGTGCAAGGCTACGTCAAATCATGTTCAACTTGGGCGGCAATGCGACCAAATTCACCAAAGAGGGTCATGTGTCCATTCAAGCTGACCTCAATCGCCCCAACAATCAACTGATTCTGACCGTGACAGACACCGGAGTTGGTATCCCGAAAGATAAGCACGAACAGGTATTCAATTCGTTCGAACAAGCAGACACTTCCACAACAAGGAAGTTTGGCGGAACAGGGCTTGGCCTCGCAATCGTCAAGAACCTAGTCAACCTCATGAATGGAGAAATCACATTAACCAGTGCTGTTGGGCTTGGCACAAAATTCCAAGTCTCTCTGCCTATCACATGGCAAGAAAGCAAAGCGAAAGACATCGCAACCCATACAGTCGATGCAGAAACTCTCAGTTATGACTCGTTAAGTATCCTGTTGGTGGAAGATAACCGTATTAATGCCATTGTTGCACAGGGCTTTTGTGAAAAGCTCGGCCATCATGTCGATCATGCAGAGAACGGAAAACTAGCAATTGAACGCCTCAAAACCACTCAATATGACCTTATCTTGATGGACAATCATATGCCTGAAATGAACGGGGTCGAGACAACAAATTACATCCGCGAAAAGCTGAAACTCGATACCTTGATATTCGCTTATACGGCCGATGTATTCCGTGAGGCGCATGACAACTTCATTCAAGCCGGTGTCGACCATATTCTGACCAAGCCTCTGCAGCAAGAGAGTTTCTTCGACGCCCTACAACAGTTCTCAAGTCGATTACCGAAACAAACCGCAGCCGAAGGTTCGAGTGAGAATGAAAATATTGTCGAGCTTCATCGTAAGCCTATTGAAACGCTGAGGTTAACGGAAGAAGAGATCAGCCACTCAGAAGTGATACACATACTGAAAGACGACACGGAAGGGTTCAGCTTACTCATCGACTCAACCATTATTGAGTTCGAACAGTCGGTTGACCGTGTCATCGAATACTATTTAGCGAAGGAGTTGGAGCCACTTTGTCGCACCCTGCACTCCATTAAAGGCATGTCACTAAACTTAGGCCTTAACATGCTTTCTAAGCAGGCATTGGAACTAGAAGTCGAAGCCAAAAATCAACAATTGCCGGATATTGAACGACTGCAAAAGCTGCTCAATCGCCTTATGGTCAATATCCATCAAGCTCAGCGGATGAAAAACGCCCATTCAGTCGAGCATCTGAATCAAATGAACGATCAAGCTTAAGAACGCTTCGCTCCCAAGCTAAAACGCAAGGCTTAATCACCTTGCGTTTTTCGATCTTATACCGCGCTAGTCTCTGTTCTAGCGATTTAACGGTCTATCGGTTTAGCGGTTTAACAGATCGGTGATTTGCTGCATCTCATCTTCAACATCAACGCCATTGTATTGCGGCGCAATCGAGAGATCTTGAATACTCACGGTTTCTACCGATTGCTTGTCGTTAAGTTTAGTCACTAACTCCCCTTTGGGTGAGTAGGCTCGGCTTCCACCACAATAAGTCGCGGTAAACGCATTAACCACATCTTGCCCGAGGCGATTACAAGTAACCATGTGACACCCTTCCTCCAAGGCTCTCGCTTGAGCAATGGCAAAACTATGATGCCCACCGAAGTTGGCAGGGTGAAGAATAACGTCGACCGACTGATACCCTCTCATGATCTCCGGGAACCAAATATCAAAGCAAATCGCGACACCAAACTTTAAGCCTTTGTGCTCAAACGAGAGGCGTTCCTCCCCTCTCGAGAAATACTGCTTATCGAATTTGGTTTGACTGATTTTTCTATATTTGTGTCGTAAACCGGAAGCATCCACAACCACGACGCTGTTGTAATATTGGCCGCTATCTTTCTCGGCAATACCAGCAACAATCAAGGTGTGATGCTTCGCTGCAAGCTGCGTTAATGAATCAATAGTACTGCTGTCGGCGAAGTCTTCAGCCAATTCATGAATTTCTTCAGCCTCATTAAAAATATACCCAGTCGTGAACAGTTCAGGCAGTAAAGTAATATCGCCAACTGACGGCTCCGCTTGCAAAAGATCAGAGACCGAATCTATATTCTTTTGTTTGTTTTTGTATTCAACTTCAAGCTGAATAAGCGTGATACTGACATTATTCAAAATCGAATCCTTGCTAGGTAAAACTTCAAGCTGTAATGCTTCAAGCTAGAGACTAAGAACTAAGAACTAAGAACGAAAGAGTAAGGCAATCCCCTATCGCTTTCTTATTCGCCCGCCAAAGGTTGAAGCAGGTGCACAGTCCTGTACGTATTTTAAACCTGCCTACGGCGCTAATTAAGGCTCTGGTAAAACGGGAGGCGTGCTGTCCATATAGGTTAAGAAATTCACCCACACCTCATGCGTGCGCTGCTTGGTTAACGTCATCTTGCAGGAAAGCGCCATAACCCCTCGAATAGAACCTTCACGCCATTGGGTGTACACAGAATCACAATGTGCTGTCATGTACGCCTGCCAGCTCTCCTGAGCCTTCTTAATTGACGCCACCAGCTCAGCATCGTAAGCATTGTGCTCAAAGCTGACCGCAAGGTATTTATCCAGTTCCGCTTGTGCAGATTCCAACTCAATTGCCGCACAGTGATTGATCTCGATGGTATTCATCGCATTCTCGCAATCAACAACACCTTCGTAGGCCAACGCAGAGAATGAGAAGCACACCGCTATGAGTGCCGATATCAGTTTTGTCATAATCATCCTTTATGCTGCCACCACCAAAACGAATCGTGTCGTGACTTTATTTATTTAAACGTGGCTCAATATTCAGCTCATTCAGCTCATTCAGCTCATTCAGCTCATTCAGCCAGAGCAAATAACAATAAAATTTATCAGGATATAAGCATTTGTTATCCGCATAAATCATCAAAAATGACGCCTCGCCAACTCAAATAAATGAGATAACGCTCAGATTTTGCTGGTAAAACTAGAAAACATATTATTTATATCAATAATTCGTGCCTGCATTCACACTATTAATTATTTATATTGCTACCTAAACGCTAACTTTATAAATTAAATCGAATGCTCACATAAATCGGTAACGCTTCTCCAACTATGGATATCAAGTACCAAAACATTGCCAAGACTTCATTTTACTTTGCCATCTCTTTCTTTTTTTCCATGGCAATGCTCATTCCTTTTACACCGTCTCACTACCAGAATTTAACGGAAGACACATCGAGGCTTGTCGAAACAAGGCTTGAGAGCATTCAATCAAGGTTTGACCTTTTTCTATCAAGCATCACACCGGACCACACTTGCGACTCGATGGTTAGGCAACTTCGCCAAAACGTTTTTGATGCCGATTGGGTAAAAGAAGCGGCGGTATTCAATAAAGACGATCGTTTTTACTGCTCGACTACCGATGGCGAAGTCTCATTTCGCCTGTACAGCACCATCAGGCAGCGACTCAATGACGCCCCGAATTTAACAACCCTGTCGTATTCCAACTCGGCCATCACGCAAGTTCAGTCCATCATGCTCATTTTCTCGAACAAAGAAGATGCCGGAGTGAGCCTGATGATTCCGCCACACTTCATCTATGACCTTGTTGAAACAAACCTCAGCAGCCATGGAATACAGGCCAAAGTTGAAGTGATCAAAAGAGATATCCACCCTACCGATATTGACTCATCAATCGCCAAGGTGCGGATACAATCAAACACCTACCCATTGACCATCACCTCATACATTGGGTATCAGTTTTATCTTCACTTCATGTTGAGTTATTTATGGTTTGGCTTTTTGATGGCCGGAATCACCACCATTATTCTCCTTTCCATCAAGCATAAAAAGCAGAGCCAACGCAGCTTAGAATATTCGCTTTCAAGTGCACTCAAAAACAAACACTTACATGTTCACATGCAGCCTATCGTCAACCAAAACACAACTGAAATTGTAGGCTGCGAGTCGCTGCTCAGGTGGAATGATCCTATTGAAGGCAATGTATCCCCTGCTATTTTCATTCCGCTTGCTGAAAGCTTAGGGTTGATTGAGGAGCTCACCTACTTCGTGCTACGCAAAGTATTAGTGACGTTGAAAAGCAATCAAGACGTGTTCGAATCAAAATACATCAGCGTCAACATCAGCCGCAACGTTGTGTCCAACAGTAACTTTTCTAACAAGGTGATCAGCATCTTTAAAAGACACCCTGAGATTCTCAAACAGGTGGTTTTTGAAGTAACCGAAGATGGTGAATGTTCTGATGCCGACATGGTCAAAATCAGAGGCAACCTAACCAAACTATCGAATATGGGCGTAAGAGTTGCGATTGATGATTTTGGTACGGGCTATGCGGGCTTAGACTTTGTGAGACAATTCCCGTTCAGCATTCTCAAAATCGATCGCGTGTTTGTGAAAAACATATCAGACGAATCAAGCCTTGGTATCCCTTTGCTGGAGTCCATGCTTCAGTTGTCCCGCACCTTAGGTATGCAAGTGATCGTCGAAGGGGTTGAGTACGAATCCCAAGTGAACATCTTGTCTAAACTGGGCGTCGACTATATCCAAGGCTTCTATTTTTATAAACCGATGCCGATAAACCTGACTGTCAGCTTACTCAGGCAGCAGCATTTTGAGTCCGATAACGTTGAGGAACAAACCAACCAGACATTTCCTGTTACATAAGCCACTGAAAAACTGCGAAAGAAAACGCGAAGGCTATGGGTCTCCTTTGATGAACATTTAAATCATCGCATCATTGAATGCATCACAAGGGATATCATGGAAAAGACACTTCAAACCAAACTGGCGACTAGCCTACTACTGCTGAGAATCGGCATTTTTATCGTCTTCTTATTCTGGGGCTTGGATAAGATCCTTGTCCCTGAGCACGCGACAAAAGTACTGTCTGGCTTTTACGGCATCGACATCTCGAACAATGCGATGATGGCTCTGGGTGTCGCGCAGCTCGGATTTTTAGGCGCATTCGTTGTAGGCATGTGGAAAAAGTACACCTACGGAGCCATTTTAGTCCTTCATGCAGGCTCAACCTTTTCCTCTTTTGGAAAATACATGGACCCGTTCAACAACCTACTGTTCTTCGCCTCTTGGCCAATGCTCGCAGCCTGTATCGCAATCTTCTTACTTCGCAATTACGACACTTACAGCGTGTCCAACTAACACAAAGGGCGCCGTTATTGGCGCCCTGTTTGGTTGGGTTGATTCTTATCAACCTAAAATACTCTGTTAGCTGTATGACCCTATTTTACATTTCTATAAGTTACTAGAAACCCTGTCAAACCTATTGAGAGAGCAGCAATACATACTCCCCTCAGTATTGCATCATTGAGATAAGCTGAGTAGAAAAGCATTGCAATAAATGCACTACATGACACCAAAAAAGGTGCAATTGAACGATGGGTAAAACGTGAAGTATCAACCACACTATAACGATCTAGAACCAAATCCAAGAGCAAGAGCATGTGCATAACAAACAAAACATTTAGTACTGGAAGTACCCAGTAAAACCAACTATCTACAGGAAAGCTAAATAGTTGAACAAAGGTAAGGTGAGCCAATATAGAAAACAAAATACTTTTCCAACCATTCGAGCTACTTTGTACTCTAATGCGGTATGTTCGTCGGGCGACAGAAGCAAGTGGTTTGGCTGAAGAAACCCAAATAGCCAACCAAACTATAAGTAATACCATGGTTCAAGAGCCTCTAAATTAAGGTTTACGCAGCTATTCTGAATTAGATATCTAGAACTATTATCCCAAGATATCGACACTTTACGCCTTGCTAAGGTGTGAGCAAACCAATACCTTAGCCTCCGCATAATACCTTAAACACATAAACCAACGCATAGTAAAAATGCCACGTGTTGCGAATCACTCTTAAGCAACTTGTTATACCGCTTGATTGAGGCTAAAATGACCAAAATAAAGACCACTTAAGAGACCTATTAAATGACCACTAGAATTTTAGCCGATGTTGCTGCAAGCATTACTGAGTTGAAAGCTAACCCTATGAAAGTTGCAACTAGTGCTTACGGTGAACCTGTTGCTGTACTGAACCGAAATGAGCCAGCATTTTATTGCGTACCAGCCGAAGCGTACGAAATGATGATGGACAGACTCGAAGATCTTGAACTACTAACTATTGCGAAAGAGCGTGAATCTGAAGAGAGTATTTCGGTAAATATTGATGACCTATAAACTCGACTTTAAAAAGAGTGCACTCAAAGAGTGGAAAAAGCTTGGCTCAACGCTTCAACAACAATTTAAGAAAAAGCTAATCGAGCGTTTAGATAACCCGCATGTTCCGGCTTCAAAACTCTCTGGAGCTGACAACATGTATAAGATTAAGCTGCGCCAATCGGGCTACCGTCTCGTCTACAAAGTTGAAGACGATGTCATCATTGTAACCGTCTTAGCAGTCGGAAAACGCGAACGTAGCGATGTTTACCGTAAAGCTATGAAAAGGTTAGATGATTGATTGCGGTATCAACGAATGACATGGATTCCCCCTACCGAGGATCTGCCACACTTATGTGGTACTTAAATGCATCGGAGGCACCATGTCTGATTATTCTTATTTCTGCGGTATCGACCTAGCTAAAAACCACTTTAGTCTTCATGCCGTAGACCAAAATGGTAAGGTCATACTTCATAAGTCAGTAACTCGCTCTAAACTACTGACTACAATAGCAAATATGCCACTCATGCGTATAGGCGTTGAAGCGTGTGGTGGTGCACATTATTGGGTAAGAACACTCAATAAACTTGGGCATGACGCCCGCATCATGGCCGTTAAATACGTGGTTCCTTATCGAACTAAAGGGAAGAACGACCTTAATGATGCAGTAGCTATCTGCGAAGCTGTTCAGCGACCATCCACTCGCTTTGTGCCCGTAAAATCACCAGAGCAACAAGCCATCCTATCGGTACATAGAATGAGAGAGCATTGGGTTCGTGAACGTACCGCGCTTATGAATCGCATGCGCGCCCTACTTTCTGAGTTCGGGTTGATCATTCCCGTTGGTCGCTCTTCATTGATGAAACAGATTCCCTTAATGCTTGAAGATGCAGAAAATGAACTGCCACATCTCGCAAGAACGGTGATTGCCGATGCTTATCACCACCTTGGAGAGTTGAATCAACGTATCGCCGATACTGAACAAGTCTTCGACTCTTTTGCTAAGGTCAGCGCTAATGTTCAACGAGTGATGAAAGTTCGAGGTATTGGGCCGCAAACCGCTACTGCGATACTTGCTTCGATAGGCAATGGTTCTCAATTTGATAAAAGCCGTGATTTCTCTGCTTGGCTAGGACTCGTACCAAAGCAATATTCCACAGGAGGAAAACCTCGCTTAGGCCGAATAACCAAACACGGTGATAAATACTTACGAACACTATTAGTTCATGGCGCAAGGACCGTGATTGCCAACCTTGGCGACAAGCAAGATAAGTTAAGTCAGTGGTGTCGCGGCGTTCTAGAACGAAGAGGAATGAACCGAGCGATAGTGGCACTTGCCGCGAAGAACGCACGAATTATATGGTCGCTTTTACACAATCAAACCGAATATGAAAACTATGCTGCTTACATAGACAGAACCTTAAGC
>NZ_JBFRSC010000015.1:1061-156330 GCF_041473335.1 Vibrio sp. 10N.222.55.C7 | reverse complement strand
TGAGCGGTGATCCGACGAACCGCACGGGAATAGGCATCAATGGTCGCGGGTCGTTTACCTTGCAGCTTTAGGTTGGTAAGGTGTTGTTCATAAAGGGTGTTGTAGCGTTTTAAGTCATCGGGTTTCATGGGGTTACTCCTGTGAACGACCATCAGGGTGATGGTGTTACAAGAGTATGGTTTGCACTCGTTTTACTCTGCCGCGTAGCGGCTTCGTTCAACAAGTAATTTAAGAGTGATTCAGCACGCTTGGCATTTTCAGTTTGAGTTTAGTTTAGTGATTACGGCGTCCAATTTAAGTGTTGTGGTAGTGTGCTTCACCCCTTAATTGGGCGATATGACCCCCTCTGTCAATAAGAGCGTAGAAGTTTCTGCTCCCGCATTTATAGAGCCTTTCTTGTTATTTAAGGGATAGTGTTATTACATAGATGAAGCAAGTAATGTCGTCGGTTCTCATGCTGATATACGTGGATTGCTCATCGTTTGATGAGTAGAGCCTACCTTACTTGTTCCGTCGTAGCACCTGTCTTCAGTCTATGCTCGTGGTTCAATATAGCCGAAGCTATATTGCCTAGCTTGTGTTCTAAGTCTTCCGTTACATTGGGTCTATGAAAGTCTGAGTCGTCCATCGAATAGTCGTGTAACAAGGGCATTTCTCATGCCGTATTTTTGGTAATTAGTTCTTTCTGTCGATTATCGAATTTGTCCTAAACCCAATATTAAGGCAGGGAACCCCAATGAATAGAACGCTATGGTTCGCACTCATTTCGCTTTTGTTTTCAATGACAATGGTATTTTGTACATACAGTTATGGCATAGAGAGCCACGTTGAAGTAACCACACTCACTTTAGTATTGTCTGGCCCTCTGATTTTTACCTTTGCGCTTGTTGTCATCTTTTGTGGCGCACCAGTCATTAACAGGTACAAGTTACTTGGAACCGTCGCAATTTGTGTGCATGGATTTACAGCCTCACTGCATGTGCTGTGGAACGGTTTTATGTTTGTCGATGTGATTAATAAACAAGGCTTAGGTCCGGGACAAGGTTATTCTGGTTTGATACTTTGGGTTGGTAGTATCAAGGCGATGCTACTTGGTTTGGTTTTGGGAGTATGCCTGCATTACTTGCTACGATTATTTAGAAAGGCTGCAGTAAGATAACTGTTGGCTAGTTAGTGGATTGTTCGTTGTCTGTAGGAGTTGCCACTGTGTTTTATAGTAAGGAATCCAACAAGGGATTGCTGCTCATCCTTGTTGCGATAAGCGCTTTCATTGTCGTTACCTCTGATAATAACCCCGGGACATTAATCGCTCACGCCATCAACGGCTTAATTGCTTTGCTCTTTTTCTCCATGACAATTGAGGTTAAAGACAATGTACTAAGCTGGTATTTCGGCTTTGGTTTTTGGCGTAAGAATGTAGAAGTGTCAGACATTACAGAGACATCGTTTTATCAAAGCAAGTGGTATCAAGGTATTGGTATCCGAATGCTGAGCGATGGTTGGTTGTATAATGCATCGATAGGTTCAGCGCTTAAGTTAAGCTTAAGTAATGGAAAGCATGTTTACATTGGTTGTAAGGATACGGACGGTTTAAAGCTGGCCTTGAAACCGCTAACGAACAGATAAACGAAAAATGATTTATTAGGCTTGGCACTTTTCGTTTAAAGTTGGGCTAATGTTTAAGGTTCTATGCTTTAAGTGAGCTGGACTTTAATATCACAACAAATGAATCGGAGGTTGAATGGACAGAGCAATCAAAACACATTTCGACGAGTATCCCGATGATGTTCGAGCTCGGCTTGAAGAGTTGCGTTCATTAATCTTTGAGCTTTGCTCTGATTTGGATTTAGGTGAAGTCGAAGAGTCTCTGAAATGGGGCGAGCCGAGTTACAGCGTTAAGACGGGCAGTCCAATTCGAATCGATTGGAAATTAAAATCGCCAAACAACTATTACTTGTTCTTTAACTGCCAAACGAAGCTAATCGACACATTCAGAGAATTGCACGATGGCACATTGGTATTTCAAGGTAATCGTGCAATCGTCTTGAAACTGACTGAACCACTTCCCAAGGCACCAATCAAGCAGTGCTTGGAGTTAGCCTTAACTTATCAGCAACGAAAACATCTCCCACTTCTTGGCGCGTAGTTCTTATATGTTGTCATTATATTTCTTAAACAGGTTTTCTGTGTTCTAGCTATCACTCTTTAAAGTGCTAAGACTGTACCATCTTGATTAGTATCAAGAGGCTAGGGAATCTCTATAACCAACGCTGATTGTATTGCTTACCGTTTAAAAAGGTGTTCTAGTCACCTTGTATTTCAAACTTAAAAGGAAGTTGTATGAATTTAGATAAAGCCAAAAAACGTATCGCAAAGCAGGTTAAAAAAGGCGACCACGGATACCCAAAAATCACGTTAGCGTATTACGGGACGACCAAAGATCTCGCAACGGAAGTCGCGGTTCAATTTATGCTGGGTGAGGGCGATGGTGTTCAAGAAGAGCGTTTTTCTTGTGAAACCGAAATCCGAGATAATGAATTAGTTCAAACGACGTTACTCAAGATAATCGAGCGAGCAAATGTTAACTCAGTGATTGAAGTTGAAGGCGTGACGGTTCTTTAGTTGTCTTAGTATCAGTCGGTGCGTTTGAAATTTTCTACTCATAATTTATCAAGGAAGAAACATTATGAAATTAGCTCAGTTAAATATCGCTCTGGCAAAATACCCGTTAGATGCGCCGGAAATAAAAGAGTTTGTCGATAACTTAGAGTTGGTTAATGGAATCGCAGAAAGCAGTGAAGGGTTTGTTTGGCGTCTGAAAGATGAATCTGGTGACGCCACCAATATCCAAGCTTTCGATGATCCTAATATGATTGTGAACATGTCGGTGTGGGACTCTGTGGATTCGTTAAAGAACTTCATGTTCCGCACACACCACCGTGATTTTATGCGCCGAAAGGGGGATTGGTTTCATCGTTTACCTGAAGATACTTATGTTCTTTGGTGGATTGAAGAAGAGCATATTCCCACACTCGAAGAGGCGATAGAGCGACTTGAACACCTCAGAGAAACCGGTGATACGCCGTATGCCTTCACTTTTAAAACCAACTTTACAGAGTCAGAAGCGCCAAAATAGCGTTCATAGATAACCAACGTTATGTTTTTTAGACGTTTTATGGCAATTCCCGTGAAGATGAGTCGATTATTGGTATGATGTTTCTATAGTCTTCGAGAGGTTTAATTATGTTGAAAATGAAAAGTAGTGTACTTGCGGTGTGTTTATTCGGTTTCAGCATGAGTGCTACCGCTTCAACACTGGAAGAGTGTGCAAAACTCCTTCCTGATGGTCACACGTATAAAGTAGAGATCATTTTAGACGTAGATAAGACTGATAAGGATCCAGCGGTGAAAGGCAGTTTTGGTGTGACGGGCGGAGCGGATGCGCCAGATACTTTTGATATCGGTGATTTTGTCGAGTGCGCAGGTCCTCTGATCAAAACCGTAGATACAGACAGCAACGATGCGTCTAATTCCTAGTCACAGATTGTCGCGAAAATAGTTCACTTTCGTCATGGAAGACATGATCAGGGGTACTTAAACTAGGTTGAGGTGAATAGGGTAATTATGGGCGATTATTTAGATATTTGGTTTACGGTTACCTCCTTAGTTTTTATTGTAAGCTTACTTTCAGCACTTTTTTTTGGGGTCTGGCGTAAAAATATAAAAGCGTTGATTCTATTAAGTGGAGTCGCAGCAATCAGTATCGTTCTGTTTCTCTCTCAGAAGTATCAAATCCGAAATATCCTAGCTGAAGAGCTGAGCGTGTCGAGTTTCGTTGTGGAGGCTCATGAGGAGTTTGAAGAATCTAAATTGTTAGATTCTTTGAGAAGTAGTAACTACGTAACGATGAATAGAACGAAACCTTTGTCAAAAAGTAAAGTACGTATTGTTATTAACTCTGGCGAGGTTGAGTTATTGATAGCTCAAGACTCTAAGAACGAAGAACTGTTTTGGATCTATTACCCCAAATACCGATTTAGTCGTTTAAACCCAATTGGAAAGGTACGTATCCGTTAAACATAAGTGCACAATTGCTACAGCGACTTTCAGTAACAAAAATACCGCCGTAATCAACGGCGGTATTTTTTTACGCTTATTACATCATTGAGCAGATAACGAAGAATAGCGAGCCTACTTAGCGTGAGCTAATTCAACACTCTGCGTTTCATTAGCGACTTTCCAATCGCCCCCTAAGGCTTTATAGAAAACAGGCTTTGTATCCACATTAGACCATACTGGTTTAGCGACCTCGACCATCTACCATTACGATGATTGTTTTAGAGATGATGCTGAGATCAGCGGCAATCCAAGACTTAACCGAACATAGGCTTAGTGCATAACTGTGGTCAAAACCTACTTTACGACGTACATCATCAATACAGGTGTCGTAACCTTGATTTACTTGTGCAAGCCCTGTAATACCAGGCATTACACCGTATGTGCGGTCGGCAAAGTAAGGAATTTCGTTCTCTAGTTTGGTGTAAAAAGTAGGGCGTTCAGGGCGCGGGCCAATTAGAGACATTTCACCTTTCAGTACATTGATCAGTTGTGGCAGTTCATCAAGACGTGTCTTTCTCAAAAAGCGGCCAACAGGCGTGATTCGTGGGTCATTCGCGGTAGCCCAAACTGCACCAGAGCGAGTTTCTGCATCCTCGTACATGCTACGGAATTTCATGATCTCAAAGATTTCCATTTTCTCCGGTGTCGATTTACCAACGCGCAATTGACGGTAGAAAATAGGGCCACGAGAAGTGAGTGCAATCGCCATCGCAATCAACGGAAATACGGGCGCTAGCAAAATCAAAGCAATCAGTGAGCTTACAAAATCGAAAGTACGTTTAGCACGTGAGATTTTGTATTGGTATAGGTTTTGGGTAGATAGCTGTTCGATGTTCATCATAATAAGTCCTTAATGATTTGCTCGTGTCCAAGGTGAGTTTTCTAGTCCGATTAGGTAACGAATGCCACCAATGAAGTTGGCGTAGTGTCCAACTATCAAATAAGAGATTAATGAAATAGGTTTGTTTACTAGACGCTTTGGCAAGATGCAGCCAAGGACGCCAATGGTATAAACGGCAACTTGAGCCCATAACAGCGCTTCAAATACCAAGTAGTTGCTAAGTAAGATTGAGCACACTAAGCACACAATCATTAAATATGGAGTGAGTAGGCGAAGCCCTTTTCCTGAAAAGAACGCAAACGCGATGCCTTTAAACTTCGGGCTGAACAAGGCAAATAATCGAATCGCTTGTTGCATGTTGCCCGCTGAAATACGAAGTCTTCTTTTGAAGTCTGTTTCTAGGTTCGATTCTTCTAGCTCTAATGCAACCATTTGGGTTTCGTATTCGGCGATGTAACCTTGTTTAACGATTTGCATCGGTAAGATGAAATCATCATTAATAGTGTTGAGTGGAAGCAGTTCAAACAGGTGTGTTCTAAACAAGTAGAAAGCGCCATGAGAACCCAAGCTAGAACCTAACGAAGCCTCAGACTCTTTAACCGCGGTTTGGTACTGCCAATACGTGTTTTCGCCTTCATTGCCTGTTGGACAAAGTTGATACGTTGCGTTTACCACTCCAACCTTGTCACTTTCAAAATGAGCGGCAGCTATAAGCAAAGCATCCAATGAAATAAGGGCAGAAACATCACTCATCGCCGTGATATCACTGGTTATACGTGTCACTTCTTCATTAACAACCGCGACTTTACCTCGGTTTACTTGATGGTCATGTATCTCAAAATAGACATCACTGCACATCGCTTCTTGTATGGTCATTTGTGCAATGGCGACTGTGTTATCAGTGCAACCATCGCAAGCGATAATGACTTCCAACTTCTTTTTTGGGTAATCGAGTGAAGCAAGGTTACGAATCTTGTCTGCGATCCACTGTTCTTCGTTAAATGCAGGAACAAGAACGGTGATGGTCGGCAACGTACAATCTTGCTGTTCCTCTTTGTAGCAACGATGACTCTCTTCAACTTTGCGTGCGGGGTGGCTTTTCGCATACCAACGCAGTAACAAAGGGTAGGCTGCGTGATGATAGACAATCAACGCACCTGAAAACAAACAAAGTCCCGCAAGCAACCAATCAATCATGCGTAAGCTCCTTCTGAGATGTCGTTGTAAGACGAAACCATTTTGATGATGTCGAAGTTCTTAAGAACATAGTGTCGAGGTGATAAAAAGCGTTCATTTTGATTCTCTAACAAGGCATTGGCTAATCCCGTGATACTGCCTTTTTTAACGAGTGTTCCGCTGATAGGGCACAAGGTTTCATCGACGGCACCAACGTCCATTGCGACGGTTGGAATATTGCATGCTTGAGCTTCAAGTGTAGAAAGCGGCAGCCCTTCGTGGCGTGAAGGTAGACAGAAGGTATCCAACGCTCCGTAAAACGTGGTCATGTCTTCAACTAGGCCAAGAAAGATCACTCGGTCACTCAGATTCAAGCGTCTAGTAAGTTGCTCTAGTTGATTGCGTTTAGTACCCACGCCAGCCAATACGACAACCATGTTTTCAGGTAAAAGAGTCAGTGCTTTAATAAGTTGGTCTTGGCCTTTCACATGCTCTAGTCGACCTGCACAACCGATGATGTGTTTGTCTGTCGGCAGGTTTAGACTTGCTCTCGCGTGTTCTTTCGACATTGGCTTAAACTTCTCACAATCAACGCCGTTTTTGATGGTAATGATGTTCTCATAAGAAAAAGCTGTGCGTAGTTGGTTATAAACGCGTGTCGCGTCGGCAACTAATGTTGGCTGAGCAGCCTTTAAAGCAAGCGCTTGCAATCGACGACGTTTGTTGTTGTTCAGATGCCAAGCGTCATGTTCGGTATGGATTCGAGTTGGAACCCCTGTTACGCGAGCGGCATAACCAGCGTATAACAGTGGGCCAATATGATGGGTATGAACCACATCAGGGCGAATCGCATTGAAGGCTTTAATTAGCTTAATAATGATATTGAATTGTACGCCTGGTGCTTTATCCAAAAACACGATTTGCTCTTTGTATGGCTCTAGCTTCGGCCAGTTGTTTATAGATTCTTGTTTTGTACCTTCTAAACTGACAATCAACACTTGGTCTGTTGGTTTAGCAAGGCGCAGCAAATCCAGAGTTAGGGTTTCTAATCCACCCGGTGCAAGGTGCTGAACAACGTGTATGATCTTTTTGCCATGCTTCGTTAAATACGTATTCATAATTTGGCCCCTGCCTTTATAATTCTTGTTTCGCCTTTCTGACGTTTCTCTTGAAGTAAATTCTTTAAAACGTTTAACTACACAAGGAGATTGCAGGAGTTGTGCCAATTAAATAGTTTTTATTTTTCAGGTATTTAGATTATTCAATTCCAGGGAGGTTTTCATTTCTCAAAATGGGAATCAAAACAAAATACGATTGAATGGCAGTTTGAATCATAGGGCTTGGGTAAATCGAAAGTAGCATTAGAACTTGGGGCTTTAAACAAACAAAACGCCAAGCGAGTGTTGGCGTTTTTCTCTAGGATGCACGAAGCTAGGAAACTAAAAAGCTAGGAAGCTCGAAGCTAGGAAATTAGAAAGCTGTGAAGCTAGCAAGTCAAAAATGGCTTTGAGGCTGACTAGCTCATTTTCGGGATCACCGTTATCACAGGGACACCCAAGATATCTTCGATTTCGTCTTTGCGTTTGATTGAAGAATCAAACAGTTCAAACAATACCGCTAAACCAATACCCAATCCGATACCTGCAACAAATCCAGCCAGAATAAAGACAAAAGTCGGCATGTTAGATTTGATACTCGGTGTGAAAGGCAAATCAATAATCTTCACACGTTTGTTTTGCTCGAATACACCAAGCGAACCCGTTAGCTGAGCCATTTCATAACGCTCTGTCAGTTCATCATATAGTTGACGTTTGATTTCAACTTGACGTTTAAGGCGGTACATCTCTTTTGCATTTTCGCCGAAGTTATTGGCCTTGTGTTCTAATTCGAAAATCATAGTACGAAGGCTTTTGGTCTCTTCGGTTAAAGACTCAAAGCGAGCACGAACCAGCTGTAGGCTGTGTAATTGAGTGACCAGAAGAGGTTGGGTATCAGAAAGTTTGTTCAGTGTCGTGCTACTTGCGATGTCCCAAAGCTGGTCGCTGTTCATCGTTGGCTGGGTTACCTCGAGTAAACTCTTACGTTCATTCTCTAGTCTGTCTAGCTCACGCACTTTAGCTTGCACAGCACTGTGTTTATCTGTGTATTTTGCTTGTAACAAGGTTAGATCGCTTCGAATGTCGATGATCTGGTCTTCTAATTTACCTATCACAGGGTTGGTTCGTGAAAGTTGTTGGTCGATTGACCCTAAACTTTTTTCGACACCCGATAACTCAGCCTCTTTTTCTGCCAGTGTTTGTTTGAGTGACGCTAAGCGATTCAAACTTTGACTTTGTACCTCAGGTGTCGACTGGACGTTTTCGTTCATGTACAAGGCTAAAGCTTCTTCCGCTTCTTCAAGTTCCACACTCCGTTTGTCGATATGAATTTTTAAGAAGTTACTTGAGTCTTCAATCGATGAACGTTCCGGCGCGAGCAACTGTTCAATGAAATGTTCACTTACCGAGCGCAGCGTCGCTTCCATTCCATTTGGTGTGTTCGACGTTAGACTTATCTTTAGAAAATCTTTTCCAAGCTGAGTCACCGATAAACGCTGAGACAGGTCTGTAATGATCTCTTGTTTCTTAATTTCAGGCATATCTGGCGTGGTTAGTTGCAGTTCATCAGCGACCGAGTAAAGCACATGTCGACTGTGAAGCAGTGTTCTCAATGCATTAAGTCGGTCTTTGAGCATCGTCGAAACGGCGATGTCTTCCAAGAATGGATTCATCTTGGCCGTTTCTTGAATCAACATACTGGTATGCGCGTCATATTTAGTTGGAGCCAACTTGCTCACACCAAAGCCTACAAAGGGCAAAATAAGCATTGGTAGTACGATAACGTAGCGTTGGCGCCACATCGCATTGATGATGACTAATAACCGCAATTTCAGATTATTCATAATAGCTCCAACATCCAATGTACGAAGTTACCACGGTTTTGCCAGCTCTCTTGTTCGACGACAGAGATAGGTGAATTGCTCAGGTGGCGCGCGTGGTCAAGCGCCCAAATCATTTGGTTGGCACTACCAACCGTGGTCACGTGCTCTTGATATGGAACCAAAGCAGGGAACGGTGTTGTGATAATTGGTGTGCCAGCCGCAAGGTATTCCATTAGTTTGAGTGGGCTACAAGCTCGGATCTGCTCGTTATCAACAAACGGCAACAAGCTCACATCCCAGTGTTGAGAATAGCTTGGTAGCGTGTGGTGTGGACGAGGGCCAAGGTAATGAACGTTACTCAACTTAGGCAGCATGAGCGTATCAAGCTCGTTTGGGCCAATGAAAACAAAGTCCCATTCCGGCATCGCATTCGCAACTTGACCAATCATTTCATAATCAAGCCATTTAGAAAGGCTGCCATAAAAACCAGCAATAGGGCGGTGGTTGCTTGGTAAATCTTTCGCTCTTGGTGCGGGTGTTGAAAATAGGTCTACGTCGACACCATGTGGTAGCAAGTGCGCTTTATGCTTTGGAAATTTATCCATCAATTTTTTGCTAGCCGCGAATATAAGCGTAGATTTTTCGATTAGCTCTGATTCGTGCTGTGCAACGGTGTCATGATCAACACCAGCCAGCGCGCTAAAATCATCACCGCAGTAATAAACCACAGATGACTCGCCTAAGTGTCCGCACAAATCAACAGCGGTCGGAAGAGAAGTCCATAGGATAGGCGCGTTAAGATTAAGCTCCGCAATAACTGGTTTTAGTTGGTGCAACATCATTTGCTGAGCCAACTTTCTAGAAAATTTAGAAGCAGGCGCAGGGATTGTCTTTAAGTTAACGATAGTAATGTTGTCGTGTCCCTCAGAGTCGAGCATGTTTTGAGTAACGGCCTTGGTTTTACCAAACAACTTGTTGAACGCTCGGCTTACATCTTTGGCGGACAGCTTCGGTTGTCTTAGGCCAATAGAGTTGACCCATAAGACTTTGTGTTGCTTAGCAAGGTGACGAACTAAATGTTGAGTCGATGAAGGTAGGCCACCAAAGTCTTCACCAAATACGATTAAATCACGCATGGTCACCTCCATGAGTCTCTAACGAATCGAACATATCGGATTCTGTCACTTCAATGGGTTTAATGTGACCGACAACTCGAGCTGGGTTACCGCCTGCGATTGCGAAGGCCGGGATATTCTTTGTTACTACGCTGCCTGCGGCTATAACGGCACCTTCGCCGATGGTTACGCCACCTTTAACGGTAACATTCGTGCCCAGCCATACATCGGGCTCAAGAATGATGTCGCCGATTTGCTGAGGGTCATCGCCTTCACCTAACGCTCGGCGCTTTGCATCAAGCGGGTGTCCAGAGTATCCAAATAGAAACGCGCCGCCTGCGATTCGTACGTTGTCAGAGATAACCACTTTACCTCCAACAGCGATAGTCGACTGCCAACCGATGTCGACGTTGTTGCCAATCGACAATAGTGGGTGTTCCAAGCCTTCAAGTTGTTGAGTACAACCAGAGAATGTCGTGTGGCCAGAGATACGGCAGTTGTCGCCAATCGTAATTTGCACCGGACCGCTGACGAAAGGCAGACCCCCATACAAATACAGGCGTTTGCCACATTGAGCGACACGACCTTTGAAAGCCGGAGTCCAGTAGAAGAATCGCGTAAAGCCAGAAACCAGATTCACCACTAGCTTGTGCGCTTGATATAGACAGCGATTAAATAGTTTAGGGGTAGGTAGCTCTGCGCTTCTGATGTCTTTCAAAATGAAAAACACATTTCTAATTCGAGAATTAGGATGAAACTTAAGCCAATGTTTGAATTGATGTATAGATACTGACGTCATAATGAAAATCCTCTTTTTTGTTATATAGAAGTACTTTCATATATTGTGCCATTTAATAAATATAATACTTTCAATAGGTTAAAATGTGACTTTTAGGTTTTCTCATTTTGACAGGCAGTTTGAGATACGTTTGAGACGCAAACTGTGAGTGCTGCGAGGATATAAATCGGCCAGTTGAAGCCTTGAGTCAAAAATGTCCCCGACACGATTGTTCCAATCAGACCGGCATAGATCGCATAGGCGACCGCGTTGAGTTCGGGTGCGATTTCTGTGGTCGAGTTTTTTAATCTCGCGAGCGTAGAACGAGAGGTTTTGATCAAAGAAACGATAAGGCAGACAAAAATGATCAGACCAATAAAGCCTGTTTCTGCTAACACACCAAACCAAGTACTGTGAACGGCGTGATTCAGTCCGTCCCAGTGCGAACTATAAAAGAAGTAGTTCGAGAAGAAGTTGTTCAACCCTACGCCGGTCAGTGGGTTCTCAACTGCCATTTTTACTGCCGCTTCCCAAGCATAGATTCGCCCCATTGCAGATTCATCGATGCCTTGTTCAGCTGCACCACCAGAAGACCTGTCTGAGATCCCAGCAACCAAGTAGAGCACGACGGCCGCGACAGTTCCTACGGAGATTAAGAGGACTTTAGAGCGCACTAGCTTCCACGCAAAAATACCAATCACCGCAATACAACCCAGTAATCCGCCACGGCTTTGAGTGGCAATAATGGCGGCGAGCAGTAACAGACAAACTAAGGCACTGACTAAACGTTTGGATCGTGAGATGCCAGTCGTGGTGGTTTGGCTTATTGTAAAGGCGAGTGGGAACATCAGTACCAGTGCTAGGTCGTTCGGGTCACCTAACATAGAGCCAAAATCGCGGCCAATAGTCACGCGTGATCCCTCGACAAGCCCAATACCATTTACTGAGTTGTACACGGCAATAGAGCTGACTAAAGCGCCAGCGTAGATAATCGTCATCGCGGTTTTTGCGAGATTTTCCGTGGTGTTTACTAGCCAAGTAATCGCAAGCGTCATCACGATAATTTTCCAATAAACGCCCTTGAATTCTGCTAGTGCTATTGGCCTGTTGGACGCGAAGATAATACCAATGAAAACCAATATCCAAAATATGGCGAGCCAATTTAAACAAGGGTGCCAGAAGATTTTAAGCTCTTTACTAATTAATGCATGCCAGAGCAAAGCTGACAGTGCTCCTAGTGAAAGCATCAGCGGTATTTTTAACGAATAGAGCTGAGGTACGGCTTCGTGAATTCGGAAAAATGAAAAGACAACGAACAATAGAACTAACCAGAATGTCTTGTTTAACACGAATAACCCGGCTAATGGCACAAGAGCGAGCGCCACAATGACAGCAGGGTGAGGCACAAAGTACCAAACAACACCAAGCCCAGCACACAAGGTGCTGATCGTGATGATGACTGGCAATCTATTGGCTTCAGGGTTGACCATTGTGACCTCTATTGGCAAATAAACTCTTTATGACTCGGCTCGTAATCTTTTTAAGACGTAGTTACGCCTGATGTTAAAGATTGCAAAGTGAGTGCCAGTTATGCATTTTGTTTAACTTACTGATTTAATGTTGGATTATTAAGTGAGGGCGTAGCCTTGAGGTGAGTTTTGTCATTTTGAGAATCAGTATAAAACTGACTAAAGTACTTAAATCATTAAGCCCAAATAACCAGTTGTCTACTAAGACGAGTATTAACGCTCGAGTTGATAGATTTCCAACAACTGCGGGACAACGGCTTGTGGAGAGTATTGGTTTTTCACGGTTTCTATCGCGTGACTCTTGAGAGAGTCACGTTGCTCGCTCGTCAATGACATCCACAAAGATAAAAACTGTTCTAGCTCAGCTTCTGAATTTGCAAGGTAGCCGTTAACTTGATGCTCGATGAGTTGAGGCAAGTTACCAACTGAGGTGGCGAGAACGGGAATGCCACGAATCATGGCTTCTAATGCCGCCATAGGTAAGCCTTCAAAGCGAGAAGGGATGATTAACAGATCGATTTGGCTCCAGACGTCGTCCATATTGGTCTGATGCCCATGAAAGGTCACATTATCAGGCGGCGATTTAACTAAGATGTCCATTTCTGGCCCGTCACCAAAAAGCTCAAACCGAACATCAGGAAACTGTTTGGCTAATGTAACAAATCGATCAGGCGCTTTTTCATGGCTCAATCGCCCCACAAAACCAACATGGAATGGGCTTGATGAACGGGAGTTTGTTAACCCAGTTGGGACTTTAACAAAGTTATTCAATTGATGGGTTTGACTCGGCACTTTCGCTTTAATCTTTTCACTGACCACGAGCGACTGATCAGAAAGAAAACTGCTGTAACGGTCGAGCCAATCATAAAGCCATACTTTGCCTGTTGGGGTTTCACCTGCGTGATAAGTGGTGATTTGCTTTGTGTTGTTGAAACGAGGCGGAAGCTTGATTAACTTGCTGACCAAACTGGCTTTGTAACCATGAGCATGGATAAGCCTTGGTTGATAATGTTGAACTGCACGTTTCAGCTGTGTCGCGCTATTGCCATTTGAATCTGCAGAACATGAGGCTAAATCGGAGAGGTAACTAAAAGGGATGCTTAGCGCATTCAACTTTTCAACGATGATCGCTTCAGGATTAAACTTAGTCAAAAGAACGATACGAACAGCCTCTGAATACCGAGCGCTTTCCGATATCAGGCCTTGTGCTAATTCTAAAACATGCGTTTCTATGCCTCCAAAAGTTTTGCTGTCGATCAACAGCCAAATCTCATGAAGGTTTATGTCGAGTGCACCTTGGTTAGGCTTGATTGTACTCATCTTCCGATTCCCAAGCCTGTTTCTTACGATAAACAGTAGAAGGGCTAAGTTCTAACAGCACAGCAGCGTTTAACACATTCCCATCGCAATGATTGATGGCATGTTGAATGGCTTCACGTTCTATTTGCCACATTGGACGAATAGCACCTTCGCTTGTGGTAAATGCAGGCGTCATCGGCTCGTTGTGAGTTTGAGCCACTGACGATTGTTCCAACTCTTCCGGAGTAATCGGTGGCAACTTAGCTTCTGGTGCTTCAACAACTGCAGGTTGAGATGCAGTTACTCGAATTGGTGTCACTGATTTAGATGATGGAGCTGCATCTACTTTATTAATCGGATGCGGTAACATGTCTTTAGTCACGCTCGTTTCATTGTTCAACACCACGATGTTACGGATGATATTTTGCAACTGACGCACGTTGCCTGGCCACGCATAACGTTTAAGTAGATTCTGCGTTTCTTTGTCTATTGATTTGAACTTCTTCTTGTCTTGCTTCGCGTACAGCTTCAAGAAGTGATTAGATAGGGTGACAATGTCACTTCCTCGTTCACGAAGCGGTGGCATCTCGATAGGCACAACGTGAACACGATAGTAAAGGTCTTCTCTAAAGCGTCCTTCTTCTACCTCGACCAGTGGGTCGCGATTGGTCGCACAGATAATTCTGACATCCACTTTGATCTCGCGATTACCACCGAGTGGAGTAAACGTACCAGTTTGCAAAAATCTGAGGAGCTTCTTCTGCATCTCCAGTTCCATTTCACAAAGCTCATCGAGAAATAGGGTACCGCCATGCGCTTGCATTGCTGCACCTTTACGGTCGGTTGTCGCACCGGTAAACGCACCTTTAACGTGACCGAAGATTTCACTCTCCATTAGGTCTCGCGGGATAGCGCCACAGTTAATAGCCACGAAGGGTTTGTCATTACGTTGGCTCTCTTGGTGAATAGCTTCCGCACACACTTCTTTACCGGTACCACTTTCGCCGTTAATAAACACGCTGGCAGTGGTTGGTGCTACGGAATCAATGATCTTGTAAACCGCCTGCATAGGTAGGCAAGAGCCAATGAAATTATGAAAGCGATCACGATCGAACTTGCTTTGCATGTTATCGACAAGGTTTTCGAGTTTCGCTCTTTTTAGATGTAAGCGAACAGAAGTCTTGAGTCGATCGGCTTGAATGGGTTTCTCTAAGAAGTCTTCTGCACCGCGTTGGATAAGGTCTACCGCAATGTTTACTGAACCATGCGCTGTCGCGATGATGACTGCGGTCGGTATTTCGTTCGCACTAATCCAATCTAAGACTTCTTCGCCTGGCATGTCAGGCAGCTTAAGGTCGAGAATAACAAGCTGTGGAGAGTGCCTTTCTATGAAGGTCTTAGCTTCCGCGCCGGTTTCGACGTGGAAAATATCATAGGGCTCGTCTTTTACGTACTGCTTGTAGAGTACGGCGAGTGAGGTGGAGTCTTCAACTAACAATACCTTAGGGCGCATTGTGTATTCCTTTTGAAACTTTATCCTAACCAATCAATAACATAGTGATATGCAACCATCAATACGAGTCTTGTGTATTTGTTATCTACCGCATGCAATCTTTTAAGAAGCGGCCTGTATAACTTCTCGTATTGCTGTTCATGATGGAGCACATCTTATGGCGACTATATTAATAACGACTGTTTTGAGTTTTTAATCTGATACCGATAATGGGCATGCAACGCTAGCTGAAGCCTGCCTCTTTCCTTTCAAGCAAGGCTTTTATTGAACGCTCTGCGAGCTCTAGTAATTCATCGACTTGTCGAAATGCAGCATCATGACTCTGTTCTAAGCATTGTTTTTCTAAAGCGCGAGCGAGCTCACCCAAAGGGCGATTACCTAACGAAAGCGCTGTACTGCCGAGAGTATGTACCTCGAACTCAAGTGTTTGAGCGTCTTTCTGCGTGACTGCCTCTTTTATAGCGACCAAGCGTGTTTGTGATTCTTCGACATAATGGTCGATCAAGATAGGGATAATGTCCGCACTTGTATCGCGAATCATTTGCTCCAGAACGCTTTCATCGACAAGCTTGCTCACTTGTTGTGAGTTTAGATTTGTAGCTGCGTCTGACGCTAAAGTAGAATTCATCAAACTAAGTCCTTTTATTGAGCTTAATATCTGTTAATACTATTAAGTTTTAGTCATTTTCTAGAATAATTTCAACTGGTTGCCGTACAAATAGAGCATTTAATTGGCATCTCACTCATCTTGCTATTGGGTTTGTGACAAACCTAACGGACTGATTTTATTTTGTTTTCTCTTATGAAATATAAACTTAGGTGCCTATAAAGCCTAAGGTGCGGGTAGATCTCAGAAGAAAACGAGCCCGATACAAATAAAAAAGACCACTGCAGTGAAATAACAACAGTGGTCTTAGAGCGGTTTATGTAGTTTAGGCTAATCTAAATAGCAATAACTCAAATAACGATAACCCAAACAATGATAATTTAAACAGCCGTGCTTTAAATCACGAAAAGTAGGACTACGAAGCTTTATCAATTTTTGGCTTTGGGTCGGCTTCTACTTCTTCCTCGCTACTTTCTGAGAAGATATCAGCAACAGCGCTTCTCTCGAGTTCACCTTTTAGATTACCGTCTTCATCAACAACTGGAAGAGAGTAGTCACAAGACATAGTGTCCGGTAGCACTTCTTCAATCACCGCATCTGGTAAGATGGCAGGGACTTCTTCGTATATCTCATCACTAAAATCATGTACCGATGAATCTTCAACGGCGTCTTGTAGACTTTCTTGTGTGACTAGGCCTTGATAGCCGTCATCTGTTACGTGATAAGCGTAATCGTTTTTAAGCATCTTCATTTGTGCCAAAGCACCTTCAATTGTTTCTGATGTGATTCGATACAGAGGAGGCTGCATAACGGTTTCAACGGTCAGTGCACGAGCACGGTTTACGTCTTTCACGAACGCTTCCACGTAATCATCGGCTGGATTTAGCAGAATCTCATGTGGTGTGCCTTGTTGTACTAACTCGCCGTCTTTCAAAATTGCGATTCTATCGCCTAGGCGGAGTGCTTCGTCCAGATCATGTGTGATGAAAACAATCGTCTTATGAAGCTTCTCTTGAAGTTCAATAAGCTGATCTTGCATTTCACTTCGAATCAAAGGGTCGAGTGCCGAAAAGGCTTCATCCATTAACAAGATTTCAGCGTTAGTACACAGAGCGCGAGAAAGGCCAACACGTTGTTGCTGACCACCTGAAAGTTGCGCAGGGTATTGCTTGCCGTAACCTTTCAAGCCCACGGTTTCTAACCATTCGTTGGCTTTTGCTAAACGGTCTTCTTTTTTGATGCCTTGTACTTCCAACCCGTACGCAACGTTTTCAACCACAGTGCGATGAGGCATTAAGCCAAAGCGTTGGAATACCATCGACATTTTATGACGACGGAACTCTTCTAGCTGTTTAGTGTTGAGGCTCATCACATCAATGCCTTCAACCATGATTTTACCTTGAGTCGGGTCAATCAAACGGTTGAAGTGGCGAATCAGCGTCGATTTACCCGAGCCAGAAAGCCCCATGATAACGAAGATTTCACCACGGTTAATCTCAAGGTTGATCTCTTTTAAACCAACGGTATGACCCGTATCCGCAAGAATCTGATCTTTGTGTTCGCCGTTTTGAACTCGGTTCATAACAGACATTGGTTTCGGTCCAAACACCTTGTACAGACCACTAATTTCAATCAATGGTTTAGTCATGCTTGAATCCTCCTAAATGCGCATTAGTTCTTCTTGCGTACGCCTGAGAAGCGCGGTCAAAAAGGATTGCGAGGGCAACGATGGCGAAACCATTCATCAAGCCTAATGTGAAGTACTGGTTAGTAATCGATTTGAGAACCGGTTGTCCTAGGCCTTTCACACCAATCATGGATGCGATAACAACCATAGACAGTGCCATCATGATGGTTTGGTTAATACCCGCCATGATCGTTGGCATTGCTAGAGGAAGTTGAACACCCCATAAGCGTTGCTTTTTGCTCGCACCGAAAGCGGTAGCGGCTTCAAGGACTTCTTTATCAACTAAGCGTATGCCTAGGTTAGTTAGACGAATTACAGGTGGGATCGCGTAGATAACCACGGCGATTAGCCCTGGAATCTTACCGATGCCCAGTAGCATTACCACTGGAATCAAATAAACGAACGCAGGCATGGTTTGCATGATATCGAGCATCGGCGTAACAATTGACTGAGCTCGATTTGAACGAGCCATCGCAATACCAATCGGAATGCCCAAGAATATTGAAACCAAGGTACATACAGTGATGATACTGAGCGTCCGCATGGTGTCTTCCCACATTCCAAAGTAACCAATGAGAAGTAGAGAAGCAACACAGCCTAGAGCCAGTTTCCAAGAACGGCTTGCTGCGTAGACAAGGCTGGTACACACAGCCAGGACTATAATCCAAGGTGTTGAGATAAGGAGTTTTTCAAACCAAACGAGGAATGAAAGAAGAGGGTCAAAGAGAGATTCAATCATTTCGCCGTATTCACGGGAAAATTCACGGTATGCGCCATCTAGCGTCTTTTTTATGGTTCGTAAATCACCGCGTTCCATCTCTGGAAAGCTTGATAACCAATTGCTGTCAGCCATTTTATATCCTTATAGTTCGGAGCCACTTGTCCATGCGATAAGAAAATCGCTAATGAAAAGGGCTCCGAATCATGAATAACATCAAGTATAGCGACGTTATTTCTGTTTTATTGTTGAAGCGTAATTACTTGTTATTAAATCAAGCTCTTACAGCTCTGCTTCAACTTTCTTAGCCACTTCTTCAGAAACCCATGGGTGCCATACTTCTGGGAATTCACTTAAGAAATGCAGACTCGCTTCTTCGCCATCAGCTTGGTTGTCTTCCATCCAAGCAAGTAGCGAGTTCATTTTGTCGTTTGTGAAACCACGTTTAGTAAAGTAGTCGTACGCTTCAGGAGCACGTGACGCAAAACTTTCAGTGGTAATCGTGTGGACAGGTGAAGGCGGGTACATGGTTGCTCTTGGCGATTCACAATCTTCTTTGGTGGTACAGTTAAGGAACTCTTCCTCATTAACGCCACTGCCAAAGTCGACTTTAACCATGTCGTATTTACCTAGAACAGCGGTCGGTGCCCAGTAGTAACCAAACCAAGCTTCTTCACGTTCATAAGCTTTTGCGATAGAGCCAGATAAGCCGGCACTCGAGCCTGGATCAACAATCGTGAAACCGCTGTTTTCTAGCTCAAGAGCATTAAACAGGTTTCCGGCACTGATCTGACAGTTCCAGCCTGCAGGGCAGCTGTAGAATGCAGATGTATCTGGGTCTTCAGGGTGTTTAAATAAGCTTGCGTTTTTGCGTACGCCTTCGATGGTTGCCATTTCAGGGTACTGTTTTACTAGGTACGCTGGAACCCAAAAGCCTTCTTCGCCGCCGTTCACAAGTGCTTTACCTGCGTAGCGAAGACGTTTTTCTTCAACACCTTTATCTAATGCGTCTTTTAAGCTGTTGCTCCAAAGTTCAGGTGCAACATCAGGCTGGCCTTTTTCGATCATAGACGTGCCTGTTGGCATAGTGTCGCCAGGGATAAGTTCAGCATCACACCCATAACCATGTTCAAGGATGAATTGGTCGATATTGGCGATCAGTGTTGCAGAGTTCCAGTTCATATCTGCGATTGTTACGCTGCCACATTCTCCAGCGTTAGCATTACCGCTGGCTGCTGCTACTAACAAAAATACGGAGCTTAACTTGTATTTCATATTGAGTTTCCTTTCTCTTTAATAATACAACTAAGGTAACCAAGGTAAATTGATTATCTAAATTGCTCGATGGTGATCCTTTCCGTGTATTTGAACCATTTGAGCAGAAGGAGGGATGGGTGAAGTTTGAATAGATAAACGTGCAAAGTCAGTGAAGTGTGATTTGCCAATTCATCCACTGTGTTTCAACAGCCATCGGATAACTTTGTCAAACTATTACAAATTCGTCAAAAACCACCTCTATTTATAATCTTAGGGAATAATCGTACGAATTCCATCTTTGATTCGATTTACATGGCACTTTAACCGTCTGTGTCACATTACCGCTAAAGTTAGGCGTGGGGCTGTTGATTTTTGAAGGGATTTAAAGGGGGTAAGACCATGATTGATGTGTGTGAAATGCGTTGAATGGTTTTTAAAATCTTATTTTTAATAATAACTTCGCCAAAAATACCCAATTTGGTTTTGAGTTATTCAGAGCTTTTGGAGCTTGAAGTCTAATAGGATAGGTAGCTGTCATGGTTTAATGACAGCCAGAAAGTAGCAAAAGAAAGTTACATCGGAAGGTTCAAAAACTCATTTTGATACAGCTTGTTTGCCAAGCTATCGCGAAGCTTAGCGGGGATGAATTTCATTCGATTGATTTGTCTGACCAACTCTTGTGCAAAGCTAGGCTTTTGTTTCATGTTCATCACGCAGCCCATTAGGTTGATACTTTGTGCATCAAGCAGCTTTTTCGCTTGTTCTAGGTGGTGACTCGACGTTTCACCATAGGCGACAACCATTAGTGTGCTGTCACAAGCACTCGCCACAGACTGCGCCGGAATGTTGCCTTTGTTTATGTTGAGAAGCGGTGAGGTATCAATGATGACTCTGTCGTATTTTTCTAACCATTTGTTGACCACTTTTTGTAACGTTGTCGGATCTTTATAAGCCAATTGCGTTGAAGCAACTTGTGGAGCAGGGACACCGATAAACGTACGCTGAGATTCAACATGTTCAATCAATTGACCTTGCTGATTATCTTCTAGCATATTCAAATCTTTGAAAGCAGGGTTGAATAAGTTGAGATCAACATAAAGCGTTGAATGACCCGCAAGAAGAAAACGCTCGGCTAATGCAGTTGCAATAGATGTTACACCGTCACCTGAATGGCAAGCGGTGACGCATATTGATTTTTGGCCGTTAAGTTCAGAAGCTAAATACAGTTGCTCGACTTCGGCATGGGTCGCTGAAATAGTCATTATAAAGCTCCTATTAATACGATGGTGGTGGTGATACGCAGTATGTCATCAAGTCCGACGCGTGCTTTTTCAATAAAGCTTTCGCGACGGTCTGGGATGTAAATCGTGTCACCAGCGCGTAGCACCGGCAAGTTGTAAATGTTCGCCGTTTTGCTGAATTCAACAAGGTCAAAAGTACGAGCCTGACCTTGGCAGCAAGACATATTGACGATGGTAATTTTTTCTACATAAGCATTGTCGGTAGGTCCTGCTGCTTCTGCCAGAATATCTAGAATGGTCATGTTGTCGTTGAACACATAACGCCCCGGATTGTTAATCGCACCAAGCACACGAACGGTTTCTTCTTTCGGTGTATCTAACCAGTTTTTGCCTTTCTCTGGGATGTAAATCGTGTCGCCAGTGGTTACGTTTGGCAGTAACGATTCGTCACCGGTTTCGAAGTACAGTGATAAGTTAAGTTTGCTTACTTGTGAATAGGTTTTGTCACGATGCGTTACTCGAACGTTGTGGATGTCGGCATCCTTTGTTGGACCGTCAGCCGCAGACAAGATATCAAGGAAGTGCATGTCTTTGGTGAAGCGGTAACGACCGGGTGCATTCACTTGTCCAAAGATGTAGATCGAAGCATCAGAGCTTTGACGAACCCATTGTGATTTATTGTCTGAAGGATCTTGTGGCAAGTCGTGAACACGCACGATAGAGCCCGCTCGAATTTGTGGCATTTGGTCACGTGGCGCACCATTTCGAATAAAATCATCAAGGTTAAACACAACTAGCTTTCTACCAGTAACAACTTCGATTTTCGATGTGTCAGCGCGTAGCGTAGGGCCACCGACGTGTGCCAATAATCCCATGAAATTCATTTCATCTGACCATTCAATACGACCAGGTCGATTCACCTCACCAATCACGTTAACTGCTCTGTCTGGCGTGATTTTCAACCAAGACTTCTCGTTCATGTCGGTTTTCTCGGGAACGAAAATCGCATCACCAGCTTTGATGCTAGGAGGGTTAGAGTTAGGTAAGCCTTCAGTGTAAGCCGCTAAATCGAATTTAAGCACTCTGCCATCTGCTTTGATAACACGGATTTGTCGTGACTCTGCAAATCGAGTTGGGCCGCCCGCATTCGCCAAGATATCCATAAAGGTCGCGTCTCTTTTGCCTTCAAAAGCACCAGGGGCTGCGACTTCGCCCATTACGTAAACCATGTTGGCGCCGGATTTGATCTCTTCTTCTTGCTTGGGAACGAAAATGGTCGCACCCGGGCGTAAAATTGGAAGCAGACTTTCGTCACCAGAATCTAAGTAACGTTTTAGGTTGAATAGCGTTGGGGTGTTGTTCGAAATCACTCGGATTTGCTCAACACTGGCATAACGAGTTACGCCGCCCGAACGCATAAGTACGTCGACAAGGTCGGTGTTCTCTTTGTAAGTGAACGAACCCGGCGCGTTCACCTCACCAAACACTTTGATGGAGTTACGAGAATCAGCACTGTCACCTGAGTTAGCAAGCTTTGCTGCGTCAAACTCTTGCTCGATGTTACCGACTAATGGAGAAGCTGGAACGAATAGTGAATCCAGTGATTGAAGAGTAGGTAATGCTGACTCGTCTCCTGAATCAAGGAATCGTTTGTAGTTAAACTCTTTCTTATCTGCGCCTCGCTTAAGAATCAGCTTATCCAGTTGCGCGCCCGGGCGTAAACCACCCGCAGCGTAAAGTGCCATTTGGATGCTAGAACCTAATGAGAGCGTGTATTCGCCAGGCTGTTCTACATAACCTTGCACGTAGATGATGATTTGCTGCTCTTTTATATACACTGAAGCGTTCGAAAGATCTTTGTAAGCAGTTGCCAGCGACTCTAGAACGACTTTGTTAAGCTGTTCGCTGTCGTAACCCGCAACAAACACAGCGCCTACTTCTGGAAGAGTAATACGGCCACGCTTATCCACTTGGAACCCCGTGTTTAAGGTACTTTCACCGGGTACGTTAACTTGGATTAGATCACCGACTTGAACCGCGTCTGAAAACTCATCGTTAGCATTGACGACATTCGCAAAGCATAACGATAGGGTGATGATAAAAGCGATCAAGGATTTCATAATCCACCTCCCATTTTCTCGGCATTCTTAGGCGAGACAATTTCAATACTTACTCGGCGGTTCGTTAAACGCGTGCCGTCGGATTCACCTTCAAAAAGAGGGACGGTTTCGCCAACAGAGACGGCTTTGATTCGTTGAGCGCCTAGTCCAAAAATAGTCAGGTAGCGTTCGACTTGTTTCGCTCGTCCAAGTGCTAACTTGTCGTTGTATTCTTCGGCACCCGTTGCATCAGCATGGCCGGTAACAACAAGGTCTAGGGATTTGTGTTCTTTAAGTAAAGTGGTCGCCTCGGCCAGTCTTCCCATATATTTAGGATTTACTTCAGTCGAGTTTTCCGCAAATTGGTTGTCAACATTAAGCAGGTCATACAACTGTTCAATAACCGACAGTTGCATTCTAAATTGATTTTCATTTTTTGGTGGCTCACAGCGGGCTTGTGAAGTTACGTAATCCAGTTGGACCTCAAGTTCATTTAGGCGTTTTCTTTGGATCACTAAATCGTTGGCTGCATCCAGTAGTAGACCGCCTTGAAGTTCACGAGCAATACGATTTTGCTTTTCGATTGCTTGAACAACAGCAGCGGGGAAGCACCAACGAGCGCCTTCTTGGATCAAGGCATCAAGGTGCAATTTAGCAAGCTGCCAATCAAAGCGTAATCCATGTTCTGGACCAAGAGGCTCGTCTGGCATGACAGGAGAGAAGTCTGAGTTTTGATAGTTAATAGAATCGTAACTTTCAGCCAAACCCCCTGTGCCTTGTTCAGGATAGCTAGTACAGCCACCCAGAACGAGAGCGGACAGAGAAAGGGCTATGTAGTTTTTCAGTATTTTCATGCCAACGTCCTATGTTTCTAATTTTTCTTATTATTTTTTGTTACTTCTAGCTTAGTGGGTCTTCATGAATTTGCAGGATTTTTTGAATTTACTGGGATAGCGTGGCCAATACGCAGCAAGTTCATAATTTCAAGAGGTTGACCCGTCACATTTTCAAGTCGCATGTTGCGCTCGCGTTCAGTCAGACGTTTGAACATATAAACAATCGCGCCAACACCAGATGAATCTAAAAACTCAACCTGACTAAAATCAACTTCGATTTCAGGGTGACCATCGTTAGAAATCACATCATCGATGTCGGTTTGTGCATCACGACTGCCTGCTGCATCCAGATCACCGAAAATAGAAAGTGTCAGTGTCGTTGTGTTTAAATCAATCTTACGTAGTTCCATAGCGATATCTCCTTTTCAGTATGTATGGACAATTGCACTGAATGTGCCAACTTTTATGTTGTTATTTTTCAATGGCTTATATTTATCGTGAATTCCCATCTCAAATTGAGAAAAGGCATTTCTCAATTTGAGAACTAAAAACGGCGGATCATATGAGAGCCATAAGTCATTAATTTAATGAATAGGTGCAAGGGTTAGATAAGGTTGATGAGTGGATCGCATCTTCTAGCAAAGATTGTCTAACTGCGTGTTAGAGCACTTACGATTAAAAGCATTTGTTGACCACTACAGTTATTAATACGGAGAAGATGATGAGATTAACCAAACTGGCTTTAGCCACTCTATGGGTGTGTTCGCTTTCATCTCATTCATCCTATTTACCTCCGGACTATTTGGTGCTTGCAAACTCCTACCAGCAAGGCATTGATGTTTCTGAATACTGGAAGAGTGAAAAGCTTGATGGGATTCGGGCTCTTTGGGACGGACAACATCTTTATACACGCAATGGTAATCGCATTTACTCACCGAAGTGGTTTACTGAAAACTTGCCTAAGGTCCATCTCGAAGGAGAGTTGTGGGCAGGAAGGGGCAAGTTCCACCTTGTTCAATCTACCGTTCTCGATCATACGCCGAGTGACACAGCATGGCGCCAAATCGATTTCATGCTGTTTGATATGCCAGGCGCTGCGGGAGATTATCAAAAGCGCTATTACAACATTTTGCATTGGGTAAGCGTGATTGGAGAATCTCATGTCAGCTACATAGAACATGTACCAATTCACAGTGAAGAGGCTTTGTTTCATCAACTTGATAATGTCGATGAGCGTAATGGCGAAGGTTTGATGCTTAGAAAAATCACCAGTCGTTATCAAGCAGGCCGAAGTAATGATTTGTTAAAACTGAAAAGGCATCATGATGCCGAAGCCACAGTTATTGGCTACAAGGGTGGGACAGGGAAGTATAAAGGGATGATGGGTTCAATCTTGGTTCACACAGAAGAGGGTGTGGAATTTTATATAGGCAGCGGGTTCAGTGACCAAATGAGACTCGCACCGCCAGAGATCGGCAGCCGTATTACCTTTCGTTACAATGGTTTTACTCAAAACGGAAAACCCAAGTTTGCGCGCTTTGTTCGAGAGAAGAGTGAATATTAAGGCAGATACGATCTACCTGACCATTAAACGAAAAAGAGCCCTGAAAATCAGAGCTCTTTTTTTTATTCGAAATCAGATAGACCGACTTAGCGAGTACGAATCTAGCGAGAACTAAATTCTAACTGTACGTCATCATCCTGCTTGTGCATCCAGTGTAAGCGCATACCTAGCATAATCGCTGCTGACGTTAGACCGATAATGAAACCAATCCAGAAACCGTGTGCGCCCATAGGTTCAACAATCCAATCTTTCATTCCTAAGATGTAGCCGATAGGAAGACCAAGCAACCAGTAAGCTACGAAGGTAATGTTGAAGATTGAACGCATGTCTTTGTAGCCACGCAGAGCACCTGCAGCGATAACTTGGATGGCGTCGGTGCATTGGTAAACCGCCGCGAACAACAGCAACTGCATTGCAACGGTAATTACTGCAGTGTTCCCTGTGTAAAGTAATGCAACCTGTTCTCTAAACAGAACCGTCAACGCCGCTGTCATTAAGGCTGTCACTAAACCAACAATGATACCCACGTGTGTCGCGATCTTAGCGCCTTCGGTGTTGTTTTCGCCCAACTTATGCCCAACACGAATACTCACGGCTGCACCGATACTCATTGGAATCATGAAGACCAGCGAAGAGAAGTTGATCGCGACTTGGTGCGCAGCAACAATCAATGAACCTAATGGTGCAACCAACAGAGAAACCACCGCGAACAGGGTTACCTCGAAGAAGATAGCGGCCGCCACTGGGAAACCAAGTCTAAACAGACGAATTTGAGCTTTAAGTTGCGGCTTATGGAACGTACCGAAAATATTGATTTTCGCCAAACGCTTTGATGTTAAAACGTAAGCGAACAGCAGTGCAAACATCACCCAATATACGATAGCCGTTGCAACGCCACAGCCAACACCGCCCAGAGCAGGAGCACCAAGTTTTCCGTATACGAACATCCAGTTAAGCGGGATGTTTAATAGTAAGCCAATAAAACCAATCACCATCGCAGGCTTAGTTAAAGACATACCATCGGTAAAGCTTCGCAATGTTTGGAACAATAAAAATGCAGGTACAGCAAACATCACCGCATTCATATAGCCGATGGTCTTTTCTGCCATGAGTTGTTCAATGTCCATCCACTCCAATATCAATTGCGTCTGGAACAGGACGCCAATGATTGGAAGGGAAATGACGAGTGCTAAAAACGCACCTTGTTGAATCTCAAATGGAATTTTCACTTGTCGACCAGAACCATTCAGTTGTGCAACGACAGGAACCAACGCCATCAATAGACCGACACCAAATAAGATTGATGGTAGCCAGATACTTGCTGCAATCGAAACAGCCGCCATATCGATAGCACTTACGCCACCGGCCATCACGGTATCAACAAAACCCATTCCAGTTTGTGCAACAGATGCGATCAATACTGGGGTCGCAAGTTTGATTAGATTCGAGGATTCTTCTTTGTAACGGTGCACAAACAACTCCAAATAAGAGGGAAAATTAGAATAATAGTGTAGGAAAGGACATTCTGAAGGAATCAGAGACAATGATCTTAAGCTTCCACTGGACGAATCATAAAGAAATGTCACAATAACTGCTATGAAAAACTGTTATTAGGGCGTGTTGATCTTTCGAGCTGATTTTTGCAGCGAGTTGCTGGGCCTTTTTACAAGGCAGAGGCTTTGATGTGTAGCTAGCCTACATGAGAAGCCGATAACGTAGTAAAAATGACCAGCAAACGCTGCCCGAAGGGTTCGAGCTGGGCGCCCCCGCAAAAAGCGTTTTACTCTTTGTTGAGGGAGATTTGCTTAGGATGCTAGGCTACTTCCCCCTCGCCGCGATTAAAACGTTTTTGACTAGGCGTCCCCATCCGAACAAAATTTAACCGCGAAAGGTCAACACGCCCTAGAATGCTAAATAGGAATCTTATGTTTACAGGTATCGTTCAAGGTATGGCAACACTGGTTGCTATCAACAAAAAAGAGTCGTTTCAAACTCATACCATTGAGCTAAGCGATGAAATGGTTAAAGGATTAGCCATTGGTGCTTCAGTAGCTCATAACGGTTGTTGCTTAACGGTAACGGAAATTTCAGGTAACCAGATTGCTTTTGATTTAATGCAAGCGACATTGCGATTGACGAACTTAGGCCAACTGAATGTTGGTGACAAAGTGAATGTTGAGCGTGCAGCAAAGTTTGGTGACGAAATTGGCGGGCATAGCATGTCTGGCCACATTACTCTGATGGCTAACCTAGTCGATGTGATTAAAACAGAAAACAACCGTACACTTTGGTTCGAACTACCAGAAGAATCGATGAAGTACGTATTGAGTAAGGGTTACATTGGTGTTGATGGTTGTTCATTGACGATTGGTGAAGTGGAAGAGAACCGTTTCTCTGTTCACCTGATCCCAGAAACTCTGAATCGTACTCTGTTTGGCGGCCGTGAAGTAGGCGACCAAGTAAACATTGAGTTTGATCCTCAAACACAAGCGATTGTTGATACTGTTGAACGCGTACTAGCAAACCAAAAATAGTAGTAGCGGTTTATCAACAGCATTTGCCTAAAAAACGCTGACTAAGTAAGAGTCGCAGACATTAAAAAAGAGCAAATTGAGTGCTCTTTTTCTATTTGTGTGTCTCTGCGTTTTTCTAGGCTAGCCTCAAAATCGAGGTGTAGAGCCAACTCGACAAGAGAGTAGGTGTTAGAAGACTTGTTCGTCGTCTGCATCAATCGAGAGATTAATCCTGTCTCTTACCTCATCTACCTGCATGTCGAGGTGAATGGCATTGCAACATGCTGGGCAATCGTCATAAAAATCTTGGCTCCCATTAGAAGCATCAAGCGTTATGCTGATGGCATGCCCACAGTGGGGGCAGGAGACATGTTTCTCTGTGTATTTATGCATCGCGAATTCTCCTCACTGTAACTTGTTCCAATCGTAGTCGCTTTATAGAGCGACTTAGCTCGCTGTGATTGGTATTAAACGGCCTGTATCTTCTGAATGCATGCTTCAGTGTGTGCTAAATATTCGCCGCCAAATTGATTGCAGTGGTTAAGAAGATGGTACAAGTTGTAAATGTCTTTCCGATCAGTATAGCCAACGTCGAGTGGATTGACGCTCTGGTAACCTTCATAAAACTCTTTAGGGAAACCTTCAAACAATTCCGTTAATGCCAAATCGCATTCATGGTCCCCCCAGTAACAAGCCGGGTCGTAACAGATTGGCCCAAAGGCTGAATTTGCTACATTGCCATTCCAAAGATCCCCATGAAGCAAAGAAGGGCGAGGGTTGTGGCCAGCAAGACGCATATTCACCACATCAACGATGTCATCGATATCACCAAACTCGATGCCTTTCTCTTTGAGCAGTTGCAGTTGGAAACCAATGCGTTGCTCAGAGAAAAAGCGACCCCATTTCTTATGCCAAGGGTTGGGTTGAAGTGTGCTGCCGATATAGTTGTCTTGGTCGCAACCAAACTCTTTTTGCTCGCCCCATTGATGAAGCCGCGCAAGCTGAACGCCGAAATCGAAGCTATTGTTGCCCGTCTCGAGCGGTTTGGTCGGCAAGTAATTCAGAATAATGAACGAGCACTCTTTGGTTTTGCCAATAAGCACCAACTCAGGAACGTAAACAGTGGAGGTTTCTCTTAACAAGCGTAAGTTCTCAGCTTCAATTTCAAACTTAGGTAAAAATTCTCGCTGATTCACTTTCACAAAGTAACGCTCATTACCATCGCTGATCATATAGCAATCGTTAATGTCGCCACCAGAAACCTTGGTACGTTCAGTAATCTGAAAGTTAAATAGAAGAGTATCTGAAAGTTGTTGAGAAATGGCCTGCCACATAGGAAATCCTCAAAGACTGAAAGTTAAAAAGATTGAAGGTTAGAAATACTGTTTGTTTAATAGCAATAGTTTAGGATAAATCTGAACAATTTATAGACGCACTCGTCAATGTTCTTAGCTCTTCTTCATCTTACGTAGAATCAATTGGCCGAATTGTGAACTCGAACTGATTCAAGCTCTTTGAAATACAAACATAAATTGAAAACCTGACGTGATGAAATAGTTTGGAACTGGTCTCACAATCGAAACGGTTTTGAACGCCACAAACTGGAAAAGAGGTTTGAGCTTGTTATTGTCTAGCGACTAAATCAAATGAGCTTTTAGAGTAAGTTGAAAGGGCTATTGTTAACTGGCGCAATACTTTGCTTCAAAGTTAGTCTTACACTTCTTTAGCGTGAATTTACTTATGTCGTAAGTAGGCAGGTATACCACATAAAGCTATATCGATTTAATTTTAAGCTGAAATACTAACTAGGATCATTTAAATGTGGTTTTGGGCAATAAAGTGATGACAAATAGCTTCATTTACATAGTATTAGGCAAGTACGTATTAATCTGCTCTAGAGCTTAAAACGGAGAATTATTGTGGTTGTAGAAACCGATGGCTATTTGGCTTTAATCGAGCACCTATCATTCAACCTTGATGTGTTTACCAATAGTAATGGTGATACTGGAAACGAAAGTGTCGAAGACATTGTTACCGACATGATTTCAACAAACATCATGGCTATTTTCGAGCAAAACCCAGAGTTGCATTCGAGCGTTCGTTTTCAACTTTTGAAAGAAGCAGATGCCGTAGTAGCGGATCTTGGTGAAGTATTAGCGGGTGTGTGGGCTAAGAAAGCGACTAACGAACAAATTGTATTCCTCGATGAGTACATCGCGTTAGTGAAGAACCTGTTTGATACTGCTGTTGCTAAATACGATTAACGGTTTGTTTGCTCATTTATCGTCGTAATTGTTCAGCATAAATAACAACGGGCGTTTAAGTCGTATCTTTCTAGAGTTACCTCGCTCAGCGGTTTATCTTTCGAACCGCTATAAACGCCTAAAGTGCCAAAACTTGGATGCCCAGTAAGGGTTATCTAACCTAGAAATAATGACACCTTTCGATGTCGAGGCATGTAGAAATTGGTTGTTTCCTAAGTAAACGCCTACATGTCGCACCGTCATCGAAGTCTTGAAAAACACCAAGTCACCGCTTGTTGCTTCCCCATACGCAATTTCTTTTCCCTTTTTACTCTGGTCTTTTGTGGTTCTTGGTAGAGCTTGTTGAGTCGCATTTTGCACGGCGATTTGAACAAAAGCAGAGCAATCTATACCTCGAAATGATGTCCCACCGAAATGGTATGGCACACCTTTCCACTGTTCATACACGCTCATATAAGCGTTTGCAGTCAATTGTTCTGATTTTGATAGGGGTTTCTGTGCGGTTTGACTAAGCTGAGAAGGCGATGGTGACGAGCTACAAGCAGCCAATGTTGCTAAAGTTATTGTAACTACAGCCATTTTTCTGATTTTCATATGTAACTCTTCTGACAAAAAACTGAAATAAAAACGTCATCAAGGACTTCTAGTATACGACCTAACTTAAGGATATCTCTTTTCGTAGTCAAACTGGATTTCACATGCCCGACACAAATTTATCAATAAAACCCTCACGTTATACATTCTCGCTCATTCAAACCGTCACTGCTGTATTTATTTCCATTCTTTTACTTGTTAGTTTTTTATCAATGGTTAGCATTCGGGGCGTTGAACGGGTCGGGAGACATTTTGATGCACTCTCGGAACAAGCATTACCCCTTGCTCTACATAATGCCGAATTAACGCAAAGCGTATTAGAACAAGTAAAACTTCTCACTTACAGCACCCAATCAACCGACTTAGATACACTGAATGCCACAAGGGGCTCAATTGACCAACTCGCGACAGAGAGCAATACCACGCTAGAGGAACTCCTTTTTATCTCCCAGTCTTTTCCTGATGCAATCTCTTTAGAGCAACAACAAAACCTTGTCGATGACATGGCGCAACTGCAAACCATGACCAACACGGTACTGCTGGCACAGATCGAAATTCAAAGTAAGCAAAATCTGATCGACAGTAAAATGGGCGAGTTCCGTTATGGCGTTGGGTCTATCGGACCAGAAATGAATAGAATCAGCTCATTCTTGGTTGAAGACAACCCAGAAGCGAGCGATGCAGCGAACCGATTTACATCCAGCGCGTCTGCTATGGCGAACACCTTCTTGATGCTGATGATGCAATCTGACATTGATAAAGCACAAGACGAATACCGTCAATTGAGAAACCGAATCGCAGGTCTGAACTTGGCTTACAGCGATTTTGCCGATTGGCACCCAGACATCGCTGAGTTCGCGAGCTTGACGGCGCCTTACGAGATGGTGAAAGAAGGCTTTACCGAAGAAGGCGTAATCAAACAAATCCTCTTGAAACTCGAACTGGTTCAGCAGCAAGAGCAAAACTTAACGCAAGTCATTAACTTAGCGAACACCGTCATTAGCACATTGAATCAGCTGTCTTCCACCGCTTCCCACCTGATTGATGAAAGTGAACTGGTTGTAAATCAAACCATTACCAATATTGATCGTGTGTTGTTTATCAGCGGGCTAGTGATTGCCGTAATCATTGTGATTTCATGGTTCGTGTTACGCCGTTGGATGAATAAAGGGCTTAAAAACATAACTCAACAGTTGAGTTCACTGGCAGATCATGACTTCTCTAAACAGAGTGAATTACTGGGGCCGCTAGAGCTGCAAGTTATTACTTCAAAACTCAATACGGTCGTTGATTCAACCGCAGATTCGGTTCGTTTAGTAACGCGCAACTGTGAGACGCTTTATCAAACGGCAGAAGTAAGCCACGACGCTGCAGAGCAAACCAATTCGAGCTTGAACGAGCAGAACGAATCACTTCAGAATATGATCACCACCATTACGGAGCTGGAAGCATCGATTGGTGAGATTGCTCGTATCTCTAACGCATCGAACGACGATGCTCAAATAGCAGAAGATGAGTCAGTGAATGGCAGCCAAGTGGTTGGCCTTAACCAACAACGATTACAAGCGCTTGAGCACTCTCTTAGCATGAGTGAAGAGTCGATGGCTGACTTGGATGGTCGAGTGAAACAGATTCGTGAAATGGTCGACATGATCAGTGGTATCGCTGAAAACACCAACTTATTGGCACTGAACGCTGCGATAGAAGCGGCGCGAGCAGGTGAACAAGGTCGAGGTTTTGCGGTAGTTGCAGACGAAGTGCGTAAATTGGCGAGCGGCACATCCCAGCAAACCACCAATATTCGTAGCATGATGAACGAACTAGTAGCGGCAGCCGATCGCTCACGTGCTTCTGTAACGGAATCGAGAAGTGAGATGGCCAATGCACTGGAAACCAGTGGCGATGTAAGACAAGCCTTCGAGAAAATCGAATTTGCGGTTAGCCAGATCAAAGGGCGTGTTGAGCAAATCATGGTGGCTACCGAAGAACAAGCTCGTGCAACTGTCGATGTTACCCATTCAATCACTCGAGTATCTGAGCAGGGCGAGAATACTAAGCTGCAACTTGAATCTATGATCGAGAGTTCAGAGCAAGTCGGAGAGATAGCAGGGCACCAACAAGCCATGCTTCATAAGTACGTATTGAAGTAAGTGTGTAAACGTCGTCCGGAAGTGGGAATTGCCGCTGAAAGGTGAGAAGCTACGCATATAAAAATGGTGCAATCTCTTATGAGTTTGCGCCATTTTTTATTATTTTCTTGAGGCGTTAGGTCTTGTCTTTGGAATGAGGGAAGGAAGCGAATGGTTGGCGTAACATTAAATCTAGCCGTTGCTCTTTACCATCTTGAATCTCGGGAACACCAATATGCACCTTGTCATGACCAAGCTTGGGTTGGGCGCGGTAAGTCTTAAACCAGATGTCCCACACTGATAAAAAGAAGCCAAAGTTTGAGTGCGTTTCCTTAACAATGACCGAGTGATGAACGCGGTGCATGTCTGGTGTCACAATCACTTTTCTCAATCGTTTATCGAACCATAGCGGAAGACGTGCATTGCTATGGTTAAACATCGCGCTCGCATTAAGAACAATTTCAAAGATCACGACAGCAATGACAGGCACACCAAGTGCGATCACCAAACTCACCTTGATGAGCATTGAAAGAATCATCTCAATAGGGTGAAAGCGCGTTCCGGTTGTGACATCGATATCTAGATCCGCATGGTGGACTCGATGTAGCTTCCACAACCAAGGAACACGGTGAAACACCAAGTGCTGTAGGTAAATGGCACAATCCAAGAGCAATACACAGATCAGAATGGTCAATTCTTTCGGAAGTGACAGGGTATTGAACAGACCCCATTGGTTTTCTTGTGCGATAACCGCCGCTTGAAATGCTGCGATAGGAATTATAGTGGCCAATAGAAAGCTGTTCAAAGCGACTAACGCAAAGTTGTTTCCCCAGCGAAACCATTTGCTTTGAGTCAGTGCTTTACGTGGAAAACGGTATTCCCAAAGCGCACACAGTCCGAAAACGACAATAAAACAAACAAGGCGAAGCAGTGATGGGTCTTGCATGGGAATTCCTTCTATCATTCTAGGGACACTGTAAGTACAATCGTGCCACTTTTCTAGATTTATCGTTATTGTCCATGAGAATCCACGCTTTTCACCGTTTATATCAACACCGTTTGTCTCTTTCTACCAAGCCGTTTAACGCGCGCGGGTGTAAAGTAGTTCGATGTCAGTTCTGTAAAATCAAACAAGACAGCTGTATCTGTGAACATCAACCAGACGTAAATACGAACGTCGCGACCATGTTGATCTTATCGGACAACGAAATACTCAAACCAAGTAATACCGGCCGTTTAATCCTTGATACCGTTAAAGACAGCTATGCCTACCTTTGGCACCGCACTGAACCGAATCAAGAGATGCTTGATGTGCTGAAAGACGATAAATATCAGCCAGTCGTGGTCTTTCCTGAAGATTATACCGATGACAAATCGCGTGTGGTTGCAGATCTTGCTGAAATGCGAGATTCGAACAAGACGTTGCTGCTGATCTTTATTGATGGTAGTTGGCGTGAAGCACGACGTATTTTCCGTCGTTCAGAGTATCTGCAAGACTTACCGGTGTTGTCGATCGAACCAGAATCGGTTTCGCAATACATGATGCGTAAGTCAGACAACGAACAACATCTCTCGACTGCAGAAGTAGCGAGCTTGGTTTTGAAACAGGCTGGTGAAGAGCAGGGCGCAAAGACTTTACAGCTGTGGTTTGAGACATTTCGTGAAAGCTACATGCTAAGTAAGACGCGTTATAAGTCCGATCCAACCAAACCAAGCCTGAACGCTTTCATAGAGCACACTAAAAATGAGACGTCACTCTAACCTTTAACCGCTTTGTGCTGACTTGTTGTTCAAACAGATTCGAACACGAGATAAGTTTGTTATCCATCACGGTTTGTAGGGGGGGTGTTATGGATAATGCGTCCTAGATGTTTAATTTGAAAAATTTATTTGCCCGAATTTAGGGAAAAATTGGAGAGATTTCATGTATTACGGCTTCGATGTTGGCGGCACAAAAATTGAATTTGGTGCGTTCAATGAAAAACTTGAGCGAGTAGCAACAGAACGCGTACCAACGCCTACTGAAGATTATCAACTGCTACTTGATACGATTGCCGGTTTGGTGAAGAAGTACGACAGTGAATTTTCTTGCGAAGGTAAAATTGGTCTTGGTCTTCCTGGTATGGAAGATGCTGACGACGGCACAATGCTGGTTGTTAACGTGCCAGCTTCAACGGGGAAACCACTACGTAAAGACCTAGAAGCACTTATTGGTCGTAGTGTGAAAATTGAAAATGATGCGAATTGCTTTGCGCTTTCAGAAGCGTGGGATGACGAGCTTAAAGACGAACCATCAGTAGCAGGCCTAATTCTAGGTACTGGTTTTGGTGGCGGGTTAGTTTACGAAGGCAAAGTGTTCTCTGGTCGTAACCACGTTGCTGGTGAACTGGGCCATATGCGTCTTCCTATTGATGCTTGGTTCCACCTTGGCGACAACGCACCGTTACTCGGTTGTGGTTGTGGCAAGAAAGGTTGTCTAGACAGCTACCTATCAGGTCGTGGCTTTGAATTGATTTACGAGCACTACTTCGGCGAGAAGAAGAAAGCAATCGAGATCATTCAAGCGTACAACGAAGGTGAAGCAAAAGCGGCTGAGCACGTTGATCGTTTCATGGAGCTATTGGCTATCTGTTTCGCGAACCTGTTTACCGGTCTTGATCCACACGTAGTTGCATTGGGTGGCGGTCTTTCAAACTTCGAACTTATCTACGAAGAGATGCCAAAGCGTATCCCTAAATACCTACTGTCTGTAGCGAAATGTCCAAAGATCATCAAAGCGAAGCACGGTGATTCAGGCGGCGTTCGTGGCGCTGCATTCCTTAACATTAAGTAATCGTGACTTAAGTTAAGCTAGCTAAGGTTAGATAGTTAAAAGCACAAATAAAAATGCCGCAACCTCGAAAGAGATTGCGGCATTTTTTATAGTTCAGTGTTTTCGTTTCTTTAGCTCTAAGAGCTTAGATCTTAATTACAAACGAAAAGCTAGAAACGACATATCAAGCAAAAGAGCCAGAGGGCTTACTTCTTCTTTTTACCAACACCAAGGTTGTCTTTTTGCTTCAACGTAAGCTTAGTAAAGCCAAGCTTGCGGAAGTAGTTGTCTTGGTAGTTGCGAACCGCTTTAGTATCAGAAATCAACTCAAGCTGTTGCTCAGTTTTTAGATACTCAGAGATATCGATGCCTTCAGCTGCAGCAACAGCTTCTTGGATCGTGCGGTGTTCTTGTTTTGAAAACAGTAACTCTTTGTCTTCGTCTTTGTAAGTGTACAGAATGGTACGAGCCATGGTGCTCTCCAATAGAATTATTACTTTGCGCGCACTCTACATAAAAAGCGTACGTGGCTCAAGGTTATGATAAAAAATCTTGAAATATTAGCGATATCAATAAAGCGAGCAGTAAGTCGCAAAAATATTTTATGGTACACTAATCACAATTTATATGTTTGATCGGCTTAAATCTAATTTATGATCAACACGCTTTACCCTCAGATTATGGGAATCATCACTCGAATTCAAAACTATCCTGGAATCAAAGGATTAGAAGAAGTTGATGCGCGAGTAAGAAAGATATGCCGTGACCATAATCAACCGTTCCCAGAGTCTATTGCGCTTTTTCTGAAGGCGTACAAAAGTGATCGCCAAGACAATCTACTTGATGCTGTCGAACATTATAAAACCTGCTTAAATGCAACCCAACCAGAAGAAGTTCAACTCACTGTTTTCGTCAACGGTCTATTGGCGTCGGTTTATAACGATTGTGGTGAATACCAATCGGCTTATGCGTGTTATGCAAAGACGTTAGAGAACTTACATCTTGTTGATGACAATATTCGAGCGCTCATCTATTGCAACCTGAGTGACATGCATTTGAGCTTAGGAAAGTTCGAAGAAGCAAAACAGTATGCACGTAAAGCGGTAACGTCATCTCAGAATGCTAACCGCCAGCTAGATTGTGCAGTGAGCCATCTTAACCTCGCTTATGGTTGTGCGTATACCGGAGAATTTGACCAAGCGATTCGAGCAATCGCTGAAGCGAAGAAGATAGCCGAGTCACTCTCAAGTAATAGAACGTTCGCACTGTGTCACGGATACCTAGCTCAAACTATGGTTCAGCAAGGTAGGGTTCAACAGGGCTGTTTTGCTCCAAGTGACGTGCTTGATGTGTTTTATCAAGCGGAACAATATTTCCTGAAAATCAACGACGACCATAATCGAATGGAAAACTTGGTGTGTTGGTTTCAATATTTGGTGGAAATAGGGGAGCTTGAACAAGCCCAAGAAAGATGTCTTTTCCTTGAGCAGAACTTTGAGCTCAAAAACAGTTACCACTTCTATAGTATTTACGCGAAGACCAAGGCGAAAATCTTTCACCTTCAACAAGATTGTAATGGCCTTGCATCACTGCAAACGGAACATATCGAGCTTTCGGAAAAATACCTCAAGGCTTACGAACGCAAACAAAGCAACCGTATTCTACAAAGCGTGGACACTCTAAGAGACAAACAACAGCACGAAGTGTTTACCCAAATGCAAAAGTACATGGGCGCGATTACCGATATCGGTCAGTTCATTGCTACCGCTCCTGATCTGTATAGCGTGCTTCCTGAAATCCTCAGTAAGATAAACACGATTCTGCCGACGTTCGAATTTGGTATTGCGCTGTATGACGACGAGTCCGACATACTCGACTACCAATACTTTGTCGATACTCAAGGCTTGGTACAAAACCTCAAAGTCACTTGCCAAGATAACCAAACCGTCGGTACTTATGTAATTCGTAAACGAGCAACAGTGCATTTGAACAGCGTCACCGATGATGCGCTAGAGCCTTATGTTGACAAGGCCTCACGTAAAGATGACGACTTAGTGGTGGTTAAAGACAAACCAGACACCAACTCCATCATTCTGACGCCGATCATTCTCAACGAAAGAGTGATAGGGCTGTTGTCCATACAGCATCATTTACCCAACCAATACCAACAACACCATTGTCAGTTAATCGAGCATTTGGCGAGTTTCATTGCTGTCTCGCTTGAGAATCAAAAGCAAAGACAGCGCTTAGAGAGTGCCAATCAAACGCTTGAGGTATTGAGCACGACAGACCCATTAACGGGTTTATCGAATCGCTATCAACTCGACAAAATTACACCTGTGTTGATTCGTAATGCTTATACGCAAAAACGGTCACTTGCAGTATTGATGATTGATATTGATGAGTACAAAGCCTACAACGATTTTCATGGTCACTTACAAGGTGATGAAGCGCTTCGTATTCTTAGTCGTTTGCTGAGAAGTACATTCTCGGCCAAGAACGATTACTTGTTCCGATATGGCGGGGACGAGTTTATGGCAATCTGCTTTGGTCAAAGTAGCGAAGATATCGAAAAGAAAGTCGTTACTCTTAGAAATGCATTGTATGAGTTGGCGTTAGTCAGTCCTAAAGCGATCAGAGCCAAGCAACTTACCTTATCAATCGGCGGGGTAAACGTTGAGCTTGTTAGCGACAACGTGGATAGCAACTTCAAGATGATTTGTGACATCGCAGACAAGCAACTGTATCGAGTGAAAGAAGGTGGTCGTAACAATTATAATCTTATCGACTGCTATCTGAATAACTGCGACTTATCCAATTGTCCGTTAGATAAGCCCACGGTCGTTTAAACTAATCGGCATATCACTCTAGCTTTCTCTGTACGAACAAAAAAGAAGCCCGCTTATATCGAATATAAGCGGGCTTCTTTTGTATATTGAGAAGCTATGGTAAATCGAGGTCGTGCTAAATCAAACACGACCTTGCAGAGGAATGATCGTCACTGTCTCGCCAACTTTCACAGTATCAACTGCTGGAGAGATTTCGATTAAGCAGTTCGCTTCACTCATTGAACGCAGAATACCTGAACCTTGCTTGCCCGTTGTTTTCACTTCAAGCACGCCAGATTCATTCATCGAGAACACACCACGGCTAAATTCAGTACGGCCTTGGCGTGAGCGCAGTTGTTCAGTTGCTACAGCATTTGCTTTTACTGGTGTCCAGTTCGTTTGACCTTGAAGCTTGCGGATCGCAGGCTCAACAAAGTTAATGAACGACACCATCACAGCAACAGGGTTACCCGGTAAACCAAAGAACGGCTTGTTCTCAATCTTACCGTAAGCCAATGGGCGACCTGGACGCATGTTGATACGCCAGAAGTTGATTTCACCCAGTTTATCTAACGCAAGCTTGATGTAATCCGCATCACCAACAGACACACCACCAGAAGTCAAAACCATATCGGTTTCAAGCGACGCAGAATGCAGCACATCCATCATCTTCTGCTCATCATCTTCAATGATGCCGTAATCGACGATGTCACAGCCGAGCTTTTGAAGCATGCCGATAATAGTAAAACGATTTGAGTCATAGATAGAGTTTGGTTTTTGCTCGTGACCCGGCGCTTGAACTTCATCACCCGTAGAGAACACACCCACTTTCACTTTACGCAGAACAGGGCAGGTACCAAAACCTAACGACGCCATCATGCCCATTTCTGGCGCTTCAATGCGTGTGCCACGTGTAAAGACAGGTTGGCCGATTTCTAAATCTTCACCTGCCATACGGACATTTTGTCCAACCGAGATTTTAGCATCAGGGAAGCTAACTTTATCGCCATCTTGGACGGCTTGTTCACGCATCACGACAACATCAACGCCTTCTGGCATTGGTGCGCCGGTCATGATTTTAACGGCTTCACCTTGTTGCACGATTTGCTCGTAGCTGTGACCCGCCATGACTTCAGCAACGATGTTGTAACTGTCCAATTCTAGATCTTCACTACGAATTGCATAACCGTCCATTGCAGAGTTGGTATTCTGAGGAACGTTGATTGGCGAAATCACATCTTCAGCCAGCACGCGGCCGTAGCCTTGCAGTAATTCAACACTCTCTGTGAGATCGAGTGCGTCAATGCTATCAACAATCTTTTGTTGGCCTTGAGTAACGGTTAAACCTGCAGGAGAGAACGAATCACAACAAACAGCTGGCGCTGCGTCTTTTGAAGGTGAGCATGACACGGCTCTGCCTGTTGTAGAGACAAGGTCAAAGGACTGCGCGTAATCGATGATGAAATCACGAATCGCTTCTAAGTCGCTGATCGCCATTTGTGGCAGCTCTGATTCAACTTGGCTGTCTGCCGCGATAGCAATAATGTTGTTATCGTTTGGATATAACCAAGGTTTGCCCACTTCATCTCGGTGCAGTTCAATTTTAGGGAAGGCGATGTTCTTACAGCCTTCAACCAAAATCAGATCAAGCGTGTTGGTATCAAATCGAGTCAGCAGGTAATAAAAATCTGCTTCGGCTTCTGGTGTTTCTGTCATCATCACGTGACGATTACGAGAAGCAATCAACATTTGGTTCGCGCCCGCTTTGCGTAAGCGGTAACTGTCTTTACCCGGCTTATCGACATCAAAATCGTGGTGAGCATGTTTTAACACGCCAACTTTTAAACCCGCATCAGTCAAAAGAGGAAGCAGGGCTTCAAGTACGGTCGTTTTGCCTGTACCGCTATAAGCAGCAAAGCCCAATAAAGGAAGGTTAGGGCGTTGTTTAGAATCTTTCATTATTGAAGCGTTCCGAATTGGGTGAGTTCTTCTGGCGTGTTGAGATTAACAAAGCAGTTAGGAGAATCGCTGAAATCAACGTATTCGGTAACACACTCTTTGTATAGCAAGATGATTTTACGATCACCACGTTCCAAAAACGCTTCTAACTTTGGTAGAACACGCTTGTGGAATAGGGTGAATACAGGTTGCTTAAATTCGCCATCATGCGCGACAAGAATGTCGCTGTCTTCTTTAACTGCAGAACAAAAACGCTCAACAAGGTCGTCACTGATTTGTGGGCTGTCGCACGGGACAAAGCCAACCCAGTCGGTGTTCGCGTTTTTAAGGCCAGCATGAATGCCACCCAACGGACCCGGGTAGTCAGGGAAAGAATCGGAAACAACCGGAGCAAATGCTTTATAACTGTCTAAGTTACGATTGGCATTGATAGTGATGCTGACATCTTGTTGTGACAGCTTGTTTATAACGTATTGAATAAGCGGAGAACCGTTGAGCTCAACGAGTCCTTTATCTTTTCCGCCCATACGGCTGGCCTGTCCGCCAGCCAAAATAACCCAACTAGTTTGCGTTGGAAGCAACATAAATATTCTCTTGTGCTTTATCTTTCTGAATAACTTGCAGAAGCGGGGATTCGGTCAAAGTATTGTCTTTGATCCACCACTGCTTCTTACATAAATCGGTTAACGCGTTAGTTTGGTGACTGGTGATGACTAAACTCGCGCCTCTCTGAAGAAGATCTTCGGCCATAATCACCAATCTTTCAATAGATTCTTTGTCTAAAGAAGCACTTGGTTCATCCATAAGCAAGATTGACGGCTTAAGAATCCAGGCTCGTGCCATTGCAACGCGTTGACGCTCACCCCCAGACAACACAGAAATGTGTTCATCTGCCAAGGTTTCTAAACCTACCATTCTCAGCGCATTAATTATTTGAGCTCGCTTATCTTTTTGGCTCTCTTTGTTAAAGCGAATGCCATAAGCGACATTTTGGTACACCGAACCATCAAAAAGATAGGGGGTTTGATGCAGGTAGATAATGTCTTTGAACTTGAGCCTAGGGAATAAGATCTGCTGCCAGCTTTGTGTTGGAGACTGAATGCGGCCAGAGCTTGGCTGAATCAATCCAGACAATATTTTAAGTAGGGTCGTTTTACCCACACCATTATCTCCTTTGAGATAAATGGCATCGTTGGGGCCGATCGACAATTCGGGAATATGGAACAAAACACGCTCTTTGTAGCGCATTGAAATTTGCTGCGTTGTTATTTTTATACTCATGACAGCGTTCCTAAGTTCTTAAATAGCCTTTTCCTCTCACACTGGAAAGGAAAAAGTTGAGGGCCAATGCCAATGCTAATAACACCATACCGAGGGCAACACCTTGAGCGAATGCGCCTTTGTGGCTTTCCATAGCGATAGCTGTTGGGATGTTTCTTGTCATCCCCATAATGTTGCCACCGACCATCATTGAACAACCGACTTCAGTAACGATACGAGAGAAGGCTGCAATGGTTGCGGCCAATAGAGGAAAACGTGTTTCCCAAATCAAGGTACACGCCACACGTGTCGTTGATACACCAAGCGTACGCGCTGTTTCTACTGCTCGGCGATCACTGGCCTGCAGAGCACCGTGCATCATCGCGACTAGGATAGGGAAACAGATCAGCATCTGACCTAAAATCATCGCCTTCTGGGTAAACAGCAATTGCCAATCACCTAGCGGGCCAGAGCGAGAAAGCATCATGTACATCAACAAACCAATAACCACAGTAGGGATCGCTTGCAGGGTATTGATCACCGAAAGCAGAGCCCACTTTCCGGGGAACTCGGTATAAGCCAATAAGAAAGCCATAAGGATTGCAGGAACAATCACTAATGAGATGGCGGACAAAGACACACTGAAGGATACCGCGACGATCTGCCACAATTCGTGGTCAAAACTCACCAGTAGATTCATTGCATCAATCGTTGTTTGCCATAGGGTCATGAAGTATCTCGTGTGAATCGATAATAGGTTTTTATCGGTAATGACTGATGTTAATCATAGCTGACACAATATATTTGAGCCTGTATTGGCCAGCTATTGTTTTTAAGCGTGCTCATTAACTGAATTTAGTTAAGTGTAGTGTTTGTTGGTTTTGACGACATCTTCAACGCTACGCTTTACTTACTACAAACTATTCTGCGCTTGCAACAAACAGTTGTTTGCCATGCAGTTTAAAGTCGTTAATCAGTTTCTGACCTTTAGGGTTAACCAACCAATCACTGAATACTTTCGCTGCTTGGTAGTTAATGCTTGGGTAGCGCTCAGGGTTAACCAGAATCACTTGGTAAGGGTTGAAGAGGTTCTTGTCACCTTGGAAAAGGATTTTTAGATCCAGTTTATTTTGGTAAGCCAACCAAGTACCACGGTCTGTCATGGTGTAGCCTTGCATCTCTGACGCCATGTTCAGAGTAGGGCCCATACCTTGACCAACACTGCGGTAACCACCAAAGTTTGGTTCCATTTTAGTTTGCGCCCAAATACCCATCTCTTTCTTATGAGTACCAGAGTCGTCGCCACGAGACACAAACGTCACGTTATTAGTCGCGATCGCTTTGAACACATCTGCCACTGCTTTTTGAGATTCAATTTTTGCAGGGTCACTTTGAGGGCCCACAATCACAAAGTCGTTGTACATCAGCTTACGAGGTAAAACGCCGTAGCCTTTTTCTACGAAATTCGCTTCAGCTTTTGGTGCGTGAGTCATTACCAAATCAACATCACCATTTTCGCCCATGCGAAGTGATTTACCGGTACCCGCAGCTAGAACATCAACCTTGATACCAGAATCTTTTTCGAACTCAGGCAATAAGTAGTCCAGTAGACCAGAGTGATAAGTACTTGTGGTTGTCGCCAACTTAATATGAGTGGTGTCTTCCGCGCTGCTAGCCGTGTAACTGACGATAGATAGAGCTGCAATAGTTAGGGGAATTGCTTTCATTATTATTATGTCCATTCTGTTATAAATGAATGACATGCCTTCAGTTTTAAAGGGCTCAAAGAGGGCATGTGCATAAGACGCTAATTGTTGTAATTAGAAATCTACACCTTATAAGCAATCTTAATGCCAATAAATAATGCATCAGATTTCATTAAATTGCTGTTATTTCGGACAAAATTGCGTCATTTACCCCGTTAAAATGAATCAAAACATGAGCGAGGACAAAATGTCGCACATTGTCCCTGTTGGAGAAAAGGTTAATTGGTACACTCTGTCCCAACTTTTCTCACCGGCTAATCATTATGTCTTTACCTAGTTCATCTGCATCCAATCTCAACCCGAACACATTGACTCAGTATCAGGCCTTTTCCGTTTTGGTCGTCGATGATGAATTGGGTATGCAGGCTATCTTAAAGAAAGCACTGGGTAAGTTCTTTGGCAAGGTATCGAGTGCGGGGTCGGTTGAAGAAGCCGAAATACTGCGCTCGAGCGAGCATTTTGATCTGATTGTTCTTGATATCAACCTGCCAGGTCGGTCTGGTATTGAGTGGGAAGAGGCGTTTAACGACAACGACAAACGTGCCGATGTGATTTTGATGACAGGTTATGCTGATTTAGAAATGACGATATCTGCGCTTAAGCTTGGTGCTTCAGATTTTATTCTTAAGCCGTTCAACCTCGAACAAATGATACAAGCGGTTCTGCGTTGTATGGACAAGCGACTTGACCAAAGAATGCAGTACGCGTTGAAGCGCGATGTTAGCCGTCATATCAAGACCGAATTGATCGGCAATTCAGACAAGACTAAACAGCTTAAATTACTGATCAGTCAATTTGCACCGTCAAGAGCATCAGTTCTTATAGAAGGTGAGTCGGGTACGGGTAAAGAGTTAGTAGCTCGTGGTGTACATGAAGCTAGCAAACGAACAGGGCCATTCGTGCCAATTAACTGTGGTGCAATTGCGCCTGAGCTTTTAGAAAGCGAATTGTTTGGCCACACGTCTGGTGCCTTTACTGGTGCGAAGAAAAACCGTGAAGGTCTATTCAGAGTCGCAAGCGGTGGCACCTTGTTCCTTGATGAGATCGGTGAAATGCCACTGCCAATGCAAGCTGCGCTGTTACGTGTGTTAGAGCAACGTACGATTCGTCCTGTCGGTAGCGAGAAAGAAATTGCCGTTGACGTACGTGTGGTCGCAGCAACAAACCGAAACCTTCAAGAAGAGGTCGATAAAGGCCACTTCCGTCGCGATCTGTTCTACCGACTAAATGTACTTAAGATTGATGTTGTGCCATTGAGAGAACGCCCGTCAGACCTGATTGAACTTGTTCCATACTTTACTCGTCTTTTATCGAGCGAGCTTGGCATGCCAGTTCCAAATTGGGCACATGAAGATATCTTGGCGTTGAACGAATACGAATGGCCGGGAAATATTCGTGAACTTAAAAACTTAGTCGAACGATGCATTCTTTTAGACAAGCCACCAGCACACTATTGGCGCGAGATTAATGGTGATCCTGTTCCCGCTAGCATTTCAGTGACGGTGTCACATGGTGCGGAAATGCCAAACTTGAATAATGCAGACGCTGCCGAGGGTTATCCAAACACTTGGACACTCAAAGAAGTAGAAAAATCTCATATAGAACAGCTGGTTAGTTTTCATGATGGCAATAAATCGGCAGCTGCAAGAGATCTTGGCGTCGCACGTAAAACGCTAGAGCGTAAGTACAAAGATTGGAACACAGAAGGCTCTGAATATGCCGATTAGACGTCGTTGGTGGTCAAAGTGGGCGTTCCGATTCAAAACCATGGTTCGCTACCGATTATTATTCCTTACATCTGCTCCGATCATTCTGACCTTGTGCGCGCTTGTGGCTATCACACTGTATTGGTCAATACATTACACGTGGCAGGGCGCTCTGATTGATGTCGATGAGCGTTTGGATGTTGCCGATAACAGTATTCACCTGATCCAAAATCAGCAAGCATACAACGTTCGTGCGTTCGCCGAGTCTTATAACTTTCGAACCAAACTCGCGAGTGATCTTTCACACGAAGAGCTAACTCGCTGGGTGTCTGAGAACAAATCTCGCTATGAGCTCGATTTTCTGCGCTGGCGCAGTGTCGAGAGCATGGAAAAGAAACTCGAATATCTAAACTTAACTCACAAGCCTTCATTTTTCAGTGTCTTAAGCCGTAATGAACTCAATTATCTCGATCGTGACCTCGCTAAAAAAGCGGAAGTTCCGATGCTCAACGGGCAAGAGGTCGAGACTCGCGGATTGGTAAGCCGAACCGTTGTATCCATCAAAGATGAACATGATCATGTGATTGGTTTTCTGGATGGTGGGATCTTACTGAATAACAGTACTCAACTTGTTGACCAAATCAGTAACCTTATCTATCCACAACGAGAAGGTTTTAATCGTCATATAGGAACGGTCACGGTTTTCCTTGATGATCTTCGTGTTAGCACCAACGTGCCTTTGAGCAGTGAAGACAGTGTAGGGCGCGCCATTGGTACACGTGTTTCTCACGAGGTTCACTCGAAAGTCTTGAATGAAGGTAAAGAGTGGCTAGATCGAGCGTATGTTTACGATGCTTGGTACATCACAGCTTACCAACCAATCCATGACCAGTTTAATAATGTGATTGGTATGCTTTACACCGGTTATTTGATTTGGCCGCTGATAGAAACGTACTTAACCAACCTTGGCGAAATTAGCATTACCATTGTGTTGCTTCTGTTGGCATCCGGTTTGATCGTTCACCGTGGCGCACGTGATCTTTTCAACCCAATCGAACGCATTCATAAAGTGGTGAAGCTAGTACAGATGGGGCAAGACAAGCGAATTGGTACGCTAGGTTTGGATGATCAACACGAACTGACACTGCTCGCTAAACAGTTCGATAAGATGTTGGATCTACTGCACGAGCGTAATCAAGAGATTCAACAAGCGGCGTCTGAACTAGAGTGCAAAGTGCATTCTCGTACCGCGAGTTTGAAAGAGAAAACTGAAGAACTTGAACTGCACATCAAGCTTCTCAATCAAGCCAGAGATAAGCTGGTGGTCAATGAAAAACTGGCCGCGTTAGGTGAATTAACGGCAGGTATTGCTCATGAGATCAATAACCCAACCGCCGTGATTCTTGGCAACGTTGAACTGATGAAGTTTGAACTGGGCGATGAAGTGAGCCGTGTAGATGAGGAAGTCCACGCGATCATGGAGCAGATTGACCGAATTCGAAATATCACACGAAGCCTGCTTCAATACAGCCGTCACGGCGGCGTACAAGACGAAATTACGTGGCAACATATCAACCCAATAGTGGATGAAAGTATTACGCTCGTAAAAACAGGTGCGAAGAAGAAAGGCATTGTGTACGTATCGCAGCTGAACGCTAAAACCTCAGTCGAGGTCAATCGAAACCAATTGCTACAGATTCTGGTTAACCTACAAATGAACGCGATTCATGCAATGGACGGTCAGGGCACGTTAACCATTTCGAGTGAAGACTGGGTTGAAAATGGCGTGTCTCACGGCGCTATCGTTCATGTTCAAGATGAAGGCTGCGGTATTAAGGAAGAACAACTGAAACGTATTTTCTCGCCTTTCTATACCACCAAACGTGATGGCACAGGCTTAGGGTTGTCAGTGTCTCAGAGTATCTTGAGCCAAACTGGCGGCGAGATCCGAGTTGAATCGGAGGTAGGTAAGGGAAGTTGCTTTAGTATCTATCTTCAACAGAAAGCGACGCCTCAATTGCTAGTATCAAACCTATAAGTTCTAAGAACCAATTCACTGATATCATCATCTGATAATATTTCTAACGCGCCTGGGCTATTGCACGAACGTTTTAGCCCAAGCACGAAAATTCCGCACTATTAATCTATCTCAAACCAAATCTCAACCTCTGCCGGTTTGACGAGCACCTCTTTTTGGTTATGTAACACAGTGTATATCTTTTGATCTTGATGCATATCATCTGAACTGTACGAAATTTTGATACCTTGGCCGAAAATCCATAATCAAAACAAATAATAAAGTCAGCCAGCTATGAAATTAAGTAACTTATCTATCAAATCAAAACTCGTCTCCATCGTCATTTTATCGGTTGTTCTATTGGTAATGGCGTCCACTTTTAATCTAATGCAGCAGCGTGCGAGTTCCATGCAAGAGCGCCAAGATAAGCTCAGTGCTCAAGTCGAAACTGCAGTCAGCTTAGCGAGCTACTATTACAACCAACGTAATGTGCTCGGTGAAGAGGTCGCAAAGAAACAAGCACTTCAAGCGATCGAAACCCTTCGTTATGACACCACCAATTACTTCTGGATCTTAAACCAGCAACTCAACGTTGTTATCCATCCATTAAAGCCTGAACTCAATGGCAAGAACGCGGGTAACTTTAAAGATGGTGCGGGGAAACACCACTGGCGTGAGATGGTCACCATTTCTCGTACTCCAGAAGAGAAAGGCTTTCTTGATTACCAATGGATGAGCCCGCAAGGTGAACTCAAAGACAAGATCTCCTACGTACAACTGTTCCCAGAGTGGAATTGGATTGTTGGCTCGGGCATCCTAGTTGCGGACATCCAAGAGGCGTTCTATGCATTGGCGCTCAAAGAGGGATTGGTTGCGGTCGTATTGTCAGGCTTGTTGTTTGCGATGGGTTACGCAATTTCAAATAATATCCTAGTGCCACTTAACAAGCTTATCGACAACACCCACAAAATTGCTGATGGCGATCTTCGTGTACGCATGAACATGACACGCAAAGATGAACTGGGCGATATGAGTCAGCAAATTGATACCATGCTCGACAAACTGCAAAGCACGCTTCGCACAGCCAATGAATCGGCGGATTTGTCCAGCAACATGGCGAGCCACATTGCTCAAGCCAGTGAAGAAGCAGCAACCAGTGTTAACTCACAACATGCACAGCTTGAATTACTATCGACTGCAATGACAGAGATGAGTGCAACCATTTCCGATGTCGCTGTGAATGCCGAGAATACCGCAGCGAGCACCAATAAGGTTGTTGACCACGCAAACCAGAACGACCAAAACATGCAGGTAACGTCTGAGACTATATCTCAGGTTTCAGAGAACATTTCGACCGCGAACAACTTAGTCAGAGATCTTCAATCAGGCGTCACCGAAATAAGCCAAGTCGTTGGTGTGATTCGTGATGTATCAGAACAAACGAACTTGTTAGCGCTCAACGCAGCAATAGAAGCGGCACGTGCAGGAGAGCAAGGCAGAGGATTCGCAGTGGTTGCTGATGAAGTTCGAAATCTTGCTAGCCGCACTCAAAATTCAACTAACGAAGTGCAATCCACGATTGAGAAACTGACTCAACAAGCAGAACGGACCTTTAAGGCAATGCAAAGCAGTAACGAGAAGGTTGATCACAGTGTTGTCGCGTCTAACGAAACTCGTCAACAACTCGATGTGATTGTGAATGAACTGCATAACGCCAATGACATGGTGGCACAAATTGCCGCAGCCTCGGAGCAGCAAAGCACGGTAGCCACTGAAATGAGTGAAAGTGTTACTGGGATTCATCTCGCTGCAAATGAGGTACTCCAAGCCTCACAATCGCTCGCAGAAGACAGTCAGAAAATGGCGAACACTACAGAACACCTTACTGAGCAATTGAAATACTTTAAGGTTTAGCATCAATAGGACTATTAGCTTAAAGATAAAAAGCTCATAAAAAACACCTCCGCACTTGCGATAAGTTCGGAGGTGTTTTTATTTATGGCTAGTCATTTGCTATAAGCAACAAACGTCTAAAGCATCAAGCCTAATGCGCCGCTACTGAAATTTTCGGTGGGTTGATGTTGTGCTTCTTAAACTCTTTCATCACACGCAAAGTAATGTCGGTTTCAAACAGCTTCTCATACGCAGTATCCACAACGTAAGCCTTACAAGTTAGCTGTATTGCTAGGTAGTTATCGGTAATCGTCTGTTTAACCAAAACCGTTACAGGTTTCGGCAAGTGGATATAACGACTTGAAGACGCCGCTTCTTGAATCAGATCGCGGGCTAGGGTGATGTCTTCATCCATACCAACGTAAAACGGAATCACCACCTGCATGTCCAACGCACCGTAGTTACCACTGGTGGTCACTTCATTTAAGAACTTGTTGTTCGGAATGGTAATGATGTCATCGTTCAGGGTTCTCATTCGCACTGAACGCAAACCAATGGTAATGATATCACCGTAGTTGCCTTCGAACGTGACGCGGTCACCAACTTGAAAGGGCCTATCAATCATTACCGTGATGCCCGCGATGAATGAAGCTGCCAAATCTTTAAGCGCAAAGCCGACTGACACGGCGAGGGTACCACCAATCAAAGCCAGTATTTGGTCGTTGATTCTAAAGCTCATCATGAACACGATAAGACCTGTGCTCACATAGATAAAGAACTGAGTAAACGACTGCAGTTTCTGTAGCAGCATTCGGTATTGCACGAATTGGCTACCAAAACTGGTCACCATTGAGTTGATGAACTTGAGCAGTAACCACATCGCAGCAATAACGATCATGGAGAAGAACACGCCGCTCCATCGCACTAGGCTAGCTATCTTTGAGATGTTTTCTACATTGGCTAACTCTTCCGTCGCAAAGGTCGGGAAACTGACAGCACTTGCCAAGCCAACAAATAGTAGGATAAATAACTTCTTCATTTTACTTCACCAGTAGATGTTGACGGTCGAGAACGTTAGTAATGTGGCGGAACCAGTGCTCGGAAATTCGAGCCTTTTCTTCATGCCAACCAATATAACCACGGCTTTCAAAGTAACGCAGAATACCGGTTATCTCAGCCGTACTTAGCTGCGTACAATCAGACAATACTTCCGGAGAAGCGATTTCCAATTGCACGATAGAACGAAGCACAGCCAACATAGGTTTTGGCATGTTTTCCAGCTCCTGTGCTTCAGGAACATGGAACAAGCGCACCACTGCTTGATCGGTATCTTTGTTTCGATTCAAAGAGAGTCGGAAGAAGCGAAGAGCAACGGTAGGGTTACCATCAGAGTAATGCCACAAGATTCGGTAGAAACCTTGGCGGGCGCGATCTTCCTCGCTCATGTCATCTTGGTCCCACTGTTTAGGCACCACTAAACCATCAAACGATAACGGCTTCTCAAGCTCCGTATTGATACGGCTGTTTAAAAGCTCACCGACTTGTTTCTCAGTCCAACGTGGTAGAAAACACACCAAATCAAACAGCAGACGTTCACCACGCGCACGATCGACAAATCGCCAGCTCGATTTAGCAATCGAAATCACGATACGGTGGTTCTTTTTAGAACGGCGCAATAGGTTGGTTAAACGGATCAAATCAGACAAGCCGCCAACCATTGGCTTAACTAGACGTTGTGCATTGTCGATCGCAATCAGGTACGTGGTCTTGCTTTTACGAAGATGCGCCAAGATCTGAATCTCAGTCGCTTTTTCTTCCAAACCGATGCTCACCGCTAGATGTGCTAACAGCTCTTGGTAACCCGCGTAAGGGCAACTTACGTAGACAGGCTCAGCGTTAGAGACTTTGTGCAGCAGGGTATAAAGCAGCGTTGTTGCGCCCACACCACGTTCACCTGAAACAATACAGATAGCAGGGCTGTCTGACATCAAGTAGCGAGACAGTTGCTTAACCTCATCACCGGCGTAATCAATCAGCGTGCTGTCGATATTACCCGGTAGGATGTATTCATAGGTTTGATCGCCTTTGATTCGAACCAAGTTTTGCTGATTCTTGTCAAGGTCAGACTGCTTAGCCACTTCAATTCTAAACAGGTACGCCAAAGCTTGGCTAAACAGTGTGTAATTAGACAGTAAGGCCATGATGCGGTGTTGGAAGTTGTAAACACTCAACCATACGATGCCAATGGCCGTCGCCAATATATTAAGTAAGAAGGTATCCTTGCGGTTTACTGCCCAGTTCACCCATACCGGACGATCAGAGATGTGTTGCAGCGTATCGAAGACTTTCGCACGCCATAATCTAAGCACTGAAATGGTAACCAGTACAAACCAGAAAAATAGGGCGCTGTAGATCCAGCTATAGATAGTGCCTTTGCCTAGCGTGATACTCGATATTTGCAAAGTCACACCCGCAACAATGAAGCTCCAAACATAACGGCGAATGGTCGATAGGCGCAGCGCAATCACTTCTTGATTGGATGTGCGGCCCAAACGATACGCAAATTCCAAAATAAAGCTGATAGCAATCGAACCACCTAGAATCCACCAAGTGAAGATCTCAAGGAAAATCAGGTGTTGCAGGCTAGGGATGCTGGAGAGCACTCTTAGAGAAAGCGTAATCGCAATTAACCAAGCAATCGCACGATCAGCGCGGCTGATGTACCAGATCACACGTACTAAAAATGGAGGGTTCGTTTTCGCTTCAAGAAAATTAATTCTGAACAACTCAATCAAACGAGTGCTATTGGCAAGCCACCACGCTAAACCAAAATAGATAAACAACACTTTTAACGATGCACCAATCACAGGCACTGGCGAAATAAAGATGTCTTTAACGAGCGCTTTAAAGCTACGAATTTGGAAGTAAACAAGATACTCAATGTTGAGCTTGGTTAATTCCCACTCTTGCTTAAATTGAGTTACGCCGTAGGGGCCAAAACCCGTTAGGCGCTCTTTATTAGCGGAATTCGTCTGCTCTAACAGGTGTTGCTTGCTCACATTCAAGCTATTCAAAGTGACGTAACTGGTTTGAACGGCAAACCATTGATCGGCGTCGTTGTTCGCTCTGTAGGCTTTTATCTGTTGCTCGAAGGTTTTGATTTCCTGCTTTTGAACTTGTAGCACTTCAGCGAGCAATATATTGACTTGGCGTCTGTCCGACGGTTCCATAAAGAGGGGGTCGGGTAACGAATCAATTCGATCATCGAGATCAACAGCAGAATCGGATACCTGCGGCTGAGATTGTAAGTCATATTCCAAGTTGGCATGACTAGGCCAAGAGAGAATGGCCAAAGTGAGGATTAAGAAGCGCGATAGTGAACGCATAAAAGTCTCTTAGAATTATGAGGTTAGGATTACTATAGTTAGATAATCTGACTTTGTGAAATCCAACCCCGTGTCGGGGGCGAGTACTTTATTCCTGTTTCGAGCGATTTTGTCATGAAATTGTCAGGGATTAGGCTAGTATTTGAGCATCTTTATTATGTCTTCTGTTGCGTTGATCGGGTTGGCTTTTACTGTGACCAATCAGCATACGATATATTCAATGGTTGGCATGATTTGGGACGTTATATACCGCCCATTATGGTGCGCTGTTCGATATTTTGTTTTTCCTTAAAATCGACGGTTTTACGGCGATAAATAGAAAACCAAAAATGTGAGTCAGTTCAAACTATGATTTGGCTAGGTTATCACTCACTTAATGGCCAGTAATTGCAATCAATACTTGCAGTTAAAGCCCTGAACAAGTAACGTTGCGGCGTTTTTCACATTAAAAAGGTAATGGCATTGATCTCCACAGCAAATATCACCCAACAATTCGGCGCTAAGCCACTTTTCGAAAATATTTCAGTTAAGTTCGGCGAAGGCAACCGCTACGGTTTAATCGGCGCGAATGGCTGTGGTAAATCGACGTTCATGAAGATCCTATCTGGTGAACTTGAGCCAAGTGCTGGTAACGTAAGCTACGATCCAAACGAGCGCGTTGCTAAGCTAAACCAAGACCAGTTTGCTTACGAAGAATTCACGGTAATCGACACGGTTATCATGGGTCACAAAGAGCTTTGGGCTATTAAGCAAGAGCGTGACCGCATTTACTCTTTGCCAGAAATGAGCGAAGAAGACGGCATGAAAGTGGCTGACCTTGAAGTTCAGTTCGCTGAAATGGACGGTTACATGGCAGAAGCTAAAGCTGGTGAGCTTCTTCTAGCGGTAGGTATTGAAGAATCAATGCACTTCGGTCTGATGAGCGAAGTAGCACCGGGTTGGAAACTTCGTGTTCTATTGTCTCAAGTACTGTTTGCAGACCCGCATATCATGCTTCTTGACGAACCAACGAACAACCTGGACATGGACACCATCAAGTGGTTGGAAGACACGCTAAACCAACGTAACTGCACAATGATCATCATTTCGCACGACCGTCACTTCCTAAACTCTGTTTGTACACACATGGCTGACCTTGATTACGGCGAACTTCGTCTATTCCCAGGTAACTACGATGAGTACATGACGGCTGCGACTCAAGCTCGTGAGCGTCTACTGTCTGACAACGCTAAGAAGAAAGCACAAATTGCTGAACTTCAAACGTTCGTATCTCGTTTCTCTGCTAACGCATCTAAAGCGAAGCAAGCAACGTCACGTGCTAAGCAGATCGATAAGATCCAACTAGACGAAGTTAAAGCGTCTAGCCGTCAAAACCCATTCATCCGTTTCGAACAGTCTAAAGAGCTATTCCGTAACGCACTTGTGGTTGAAAACCTATCTCAAGGTTTTGAAGAAGACCTATACAACAAGTTCGACGGTATTTTCGAAGTAGGTGAGCGTGTTGCTATCATCGGTGAGAACGGTGTGGGTAAAACAACACTACTTAACACACTAGCTGGCGCTCTTGAGCCTCGCACAGGTGAGTACAAGTGGTCTGAAAACTCAAACATCGGTTACTACGCTCAAGATCACGCACACGATTTCGAGACAGACATGAACTTGTTTGATTGGATGAGCCAATGGCGCCAAGAAGGCGAAGACGAGCAAGTTGTTCGTGGCTTCCTAGGTCGTATGCTATTTGGTCAAGACGACATTAAGAAATCTGTAAAGGTTATCTCTGGTGGTGAGCAAGGTCGTATGCTTCTTGGTAAGATCATGATGCATAAACCAAACATCCTGCTAATGGATGAGCCAACAAACCACATGGATATGGAATCTATCGAAGCGCTTAACTTGGCTCTTGAGAACTACAAAGGCACATTGTTCTTCGTATCTCACGACCGTGTATTCGTAGACTCGCTTGCAACTCGTATCCTTGAAATCAAAGATGGCAAGATCAACGATTTCCGCGGTACTTACGCTGAGTTCTTGAAAGCACGCGGCTAATACCGTATAGCAAGAGCTAATACGTAATAACACGTTAGTACGTATTCAGAATTAGAAAGGCCTCTATCTTAGCAATCAGATAGAGGCCTTTTGTTTTTCCATACCGCATAAATCAACTAGCTTGCGTTAATCACTAATCACTAGTACTTAAATTGCGCCACAATCTTCTCTAGCTTCACACTCACACTCGAGACTTGTTCACTGCAACGCACTGATCCAGAAACCACGGTATAAGTATCACTGGCAAGGTGAGCGATATCTGTAATGTTTCGGTCAATCTCAACGGAAACCATCGATTGCTCTTCGGACGCTGTTGAGATCTGACTGTTTAAGTCGAACATCTCGCCAACTTGGAAGTGTATTCCTTCTATCGCATTCACCACGTCTTTGGTTTGGCTTTTCACCAGCTCAGTTTGTTCTAAGCTCTCTGTCATCTTAGCGACAGTCTTGTCTATCCCAGTGGTTAAACCATGAATCGTTGATTCTATTTGATGGGTTGAATCGTTAGTCATTAACGAAAGCTCTCGCACTTCCGAGGCAACCACAGCGAAACCTCGTCCATGATCGCCAGCACGCGCTGCTTCAATCGCAGCATTAAGCGCCAATAGGTTAGTTTGCTCAGCAATACCTTGAATAGTCGTCACCACCTGATTGATTTCACGACTCTGTTCTTCGAGCTGAACGATGAGATCCTGAGACTCTGCAATGTTTTCTACCAAGACATTAATACTGTCGTTTGTTGATTGTGTCTTTTGCAGCGCTTGATGGGCATTTTCTTTGATCTTCTCGGCATTGGTTGCGGCATTTTCGATGTTCGCCGTCACCTCATTACTCGTCATCACTAACTCGTTAACTGCCGTCGCTACCGATTCAGATTGCTGCTTTTGTTTCTCTGCATTGCTCATGCTTTTGACTGCCGCTTCTTCAGAGCTGCATGAACTGTCTGTCAGCACCGTCATCACGCCGGATAGCTCTTTGATGTTACCGTGCAGTTTATCGATGAAGGTATCGAACGAGTGGGCAAGTTGAGCGAGCTCGTCGTTACCTTTGGCGTTCATTCTGACGGTTAAGTCTCCATCTCCATTTGCAATAGACTCCATCATCACGTTTATCGCTTTGATACGACCCAGGATGTTGCGACCGATGAACACCAATAACAGAGAAAGTAGAGCGACGATAGCGGCACCAAACAGATGTAACATGTTTTGTGTGTTTCTAACTGCCGCTGTAATCGCTTGGCTTATCTCATTCTGCACTTCTTCAATGGCTTGTTCCGTTTTATGGACATTGCTACGTAAGGCGCCTCTAAGCCCCAACTCTGCAGACAAACCTAGATTGCTGTTAGCAACCAACAGAGTTTCAACCGCAGCCTTATATTCGGAATAGGCTTGTTCAGTCGCAATCGAGGTTTGGGAGTAGGGTTCAAACTCAACAAGAGCAGTGGTTAACGCCGCATTCGTTTGGCTATTAATATGTGCGAGGTAATGGAAGTCTTTTTCGATCAGTTCTAACAACGCAAGTTCCAGTGCCAAACTTGATTCTGATTCGATTGCTGATTTTAGCGCTGTTCTTTTTCCATCAAGAGCTGCTACAAAACCCAAAGGTGGGGTTGTACGTTCAATGTCGTTCACTTGATTGACGATCTGGTGGAACTGTTTCTGGTACTGATGAAGAGTATCGGAGATCTTGGTCATTTGATCGGTCAGGTGAAGTTCGTGCGAGGTTAGGGTTTGGTTCAACGTTACCAATCTTTGATTCAATGTGGCGGCGGTTTTATCGAAACGCTCTGCGTATTTTTGATCGTGGCGAGACAAGAAGTCTTTCTCATGTCGCCTAAGCGTTAATAAATCGACTGAGCTTCTGAGGTTTTCGGTTGCAGCGATCTCCAATGATTCCAATTTGTCTAAGCTGAACTGCTCGTAGATGGCATAGATAAAAACAGAAATAAACAGGGTGAGGTTGATTAAAATAAACTTACTGCGAATAGAAAGAGACAGCGGTCTACGCTGAGGTTCCGATTGATTACTCATGGTTAATTCCCTTTAAGCCGGTGACGTTGATATTCATCTTTAACTTTTATTAATAGATTCATTAAATTGATGAATATGTAACTAATAGCTTATTGGAGTGTTAAATCAAGATTTGCTTTAGGAAAAGCTAATTTAAGACATGATACGTGTAGGTTTAGATGGTCTGAAGCGTGAAACCTGTATCGGGGACGAATTGGAATGGAAACTTAAGGATATAAAAAAGGTGCAGCTGATACTGCACCCATTTAACAAATTAACTAAGCACGAGTTAACTTTACGTTTACTGCTCGCCTTTGACGTCAAAATCTATCTTGTCTGCACCTGTAAAGACTTGGAAGCGCAAGCCTTTAGCACGAGCAATCGTTGTTATGCCGAACTTCTGCGCTAAATCTAAGCCCATTTGTGTAACGCCAGAGCGTGACAGTAGAACAGGGATTCCCATCTGCGCAACCTTAATCACCATCTCAGACGTTAAACGGCCTGTGGTGTAGAAGATCTTATCTTCACCTGTCTCTTTGTTAAGCCACATCTCACCAGCCAATGTATCAACGGCATTGTGTCGGCCAACATCTTCAACAAACGATAGAACCTTGTCGTCTTTGCAAACAGCACAGCCATGAACCGCACCCGCTTTCTTGTAGGTGTCGTTATAATGAGTCAGCGCTTCTAGAGCCGTATAGATTTCAGATTGCTTAATCTTGGTTTGAGGCACTTGGTAATCTTCCAATTGCTTCATCACGTTGCCATACATGGTACCTTGGCCACAGCCAGAGGTAACTGTCTTCTTCTTAAGCGCTTGCTCAAGTTGGCTCGTATCTTCTTTGGTGATAACCGCTGCTGAGCTGGTTTCCCAGTCGATGATGATTGATTCAACGGCTTCTGGATCAGAAAGGAAGCTTTGGTTTTTCAAATAACCCAAGACTAATGCTTCCGGGCGTGAACCCAATGTCATTAGAGTTACGATCTCTTTCCAGTTCAACATAACGGTAAGAGGGCGCTCGCACGCAATTTGTTTCGTTAGCTTTTCGCCATATTCATCAAACACTTCAACTTCGATGGTCTGAAGTGGGTTTTCACTGGTTTTTATTATGTTTGGTTTTACCACAGTCACGTCCTACTTAATGAGATAGCGATTATAAGGGATAAGAAGTTAGGCAAGAGTCATCATACGACTCTTTAGAATACATGCGTTCTCTGTCACTTAGTCAGTCTTAGCTTTAACTCAAGCATTTAGCAATTCTCATTCCAAAATAACGGGGATTGATGGAAACATGAAGCATTAGATTAAAATAGCGCAAAATATGAGAGTTCACCGGGTGGAGTTGTCTGAAATAACCAGTATCGACTAACGTTATAGTGACAACTTGATAACGAACGCTATAGATACGCTCTCGCAGTTAATCCGTATTGGCGTGTTTATTGCTTTATGGGGTGTATATGAATGCACACAGTACAAAATGTCCTAAGTGCATTCAGACCAAAGAAAATCAATTGGGTGAAGTATGTCTGAGATAAAAGAATTCAAAGAACAATATGAAAAAACAGAAGCAGCTTGGCCAATCGGTGTCCAAAGAATAGAGAAAGAGATCAAAACTGGCATTTGGGTAACAACTCAATGGGAACTCATCGGTTTTGAATTATCACCTGAACATGAAACCCCAGACGTATGTTTGCTTCAGTTGCACAAAGACGAACGTACCGACTACCGCTTCAATCTAAGCTCTCAGCAACCTAAGCTATTCTTAGTTATGGATAATGTTGACTCCGGTAAACCTATTATTCAATTACTGACAGCATCACAAACAGTCGCAGGCCAATACATGGACGGAGATAACCAAGTCCTTTCATACGACATTCCGTTACCTGTACAAGCTTGGATGGAAGCGTTCATCGGTCGTCATGGTGAGTTATTAGAAGCAAGACGTAAGAAACGTAAAGGCGCGGGTCGATCAAATGGCAACTAACTTTTTTAGCCGTTGGTCTCAACGAAAGCTTGATGAATCAACCGACCAACCTTTAGAAGCGCAACAAACGCTTGAGGAAACTGAGCTTACTTCCACTGAGGCTTCGTCTGCTGCTTCATCTATAGACGCAGAAACATCGGAGTCACTAGAACGTGGAACTTTGGAAAAAGAGTCTCCAGAACACGCTGTCGATTCTCAAACTATTGACTCTCAGGAGATAGCATCAGAAACGACTGAAGACTTGTCTGTTGCTCAATTATTGGTGTCAGAAGCTTCAGAAAGCGTAAAAAAAGCGGCATTGCGTAAATTATTCCTCTCAGAAGAATTCAACGTTCGTGATGGTTTAGATGATTACGACGACGATTACAGTAATTTGAAGTCTCTTTCTGAAGGGGTTGCGGAAACCTTGCGTGATTGGGTTAAAGACAAAACGGAAGAAGAAACTGCGCCAGAAGAAGAGCAAATCATTGATAATAAAGACGAAGGTGAAGTTTTAGAAAATTCTGAAAGCGATCTTGAGGTATCTGATAATAAACTTGAAACGTCAGAAAGTGCCGAAATAACCGAACAAGAAAAAGAACTGTATAAAAACACAGTATCGGATAATAACGCTACAATGTCAGACGAAGCAGACCTGAAAGAGGTGGGACAAAATATACCACACAAAGAATAGGTACATTTTGACTAAACACTCAATGAACCGCTTGCGACAAAATGTCCCAAGCGGTTTTTTTATACGCACAATAAACGTTATAAAGAATTAAACCACTGAAATATAAGGCATATTAAATTGGCATGGCATTTGCTAAATAACGTTCATTATCAACTTTTTTGTAGATAGACGAGTTCACGGTCTGACGAGCGGCACACTGGCTAAAGGGTTAGTTGTTAACGGATTACTCAGCAAGTTCTCTCTCGCTTACTACAATGAAGGTTGAACAGATTATCCATGTCCAAAGATGGAACTGAGCAATGCTTAAACAATTATTAGAACAAGCAACTTCAAATAACGCGAAAGCAAGGCTGTATGCATTTGAAAATACAGTTGAGTTAACAAACCTAATTCCACCGACAGTCAGTTATGAAAGCGGTGGTAATACACTTGTTATTGGTCCAACTGCGATCATTGAAAGTGCTGCGGCTCAATTACCTCAGTTAACAAGCCTAACACTGCTTTCGACAGATGGTGTGAAGGCAACGAATACTGAGTCAGAGCTTTACTACGCAAATGCTGTTCAGGTTTCAGGGTTCCTTGGTACGTTCGAAGTTCTAATCGAAAACAAAGGCCTAACCAATAACCTTGCAAAAGTAGCAATCAATCATGACTGTTTTGATGTGGTTTTGGACTTATGTCTGAATAGCTGCATGACTGAAGAAGTGCCTGTTCCTGGTTATTACCCAGTAGGTCGTGGTTATCCAAAACTGGCTGAAGCGTTAGAAGAAATTCCTACGTTAATGGGCACGTTTGATAAGCCTAAGTTCTTCCGTTTGGACACAGACCTATGCGCGCACAGTTCTCGTGGCGTAAAAGGCTGTGAGCGTTGTGTAGATGCTTGTCCTGCTGGCGCACTATCAAGTGAAGGCTCTGATAAGACGGGTCACAAGATTGAGATTAACCCTTACCTATGTCAAGGCGTTGGTACTTGTGCAACTAGTTGTCCTACAGAAGCGATTACCTATGCGCTGCCAAACCCTGATGACACTCAAAAGTTTATTGAACGTACGCTAGCTAATTATGAGCAAGCGGGCGGTCTGGATCCAATCGTACTTATCTGTAGCTCTCGTCATGAGACTTACAATGTAATGGCGCTAAAAGCACTGCCAGATAACGTGATTCCAATTGTCGTAGAAGAACTGCCATCTATTGGTATCGATACTTGGTTTGCAGCTTTAGTTAATGGCGCAACTCAGGTTCTGTTTGCCGCATCTCGCTTTATGCCAGAAACGATCATTCGTGTTCTAAATAACGAAGTAGGGATTGCTCAAGAACTACTAGATCAAATCGGTATTCCAAAAGAAACCATCGATATTCTGTACTTAGAATCTCTACGTGAATGTCCTCCAACACTTTGTGTGGATTCATTCGACCTTGCACTTGGCGATCTTCAAGGCAACAAGCGCCAACGTCTATTTACAGCACTTGATGCGATGTCTTCAGCTCGTATTCCTGTTGAAAATATTGTTGAGCTTCCGTCAAACGCACCTTACGGCAACGTTTCGTGTGATAGCAAAGATTGTACGTTATGTATGAGCTGTGTGGCTGTGTGTCCGACACGTGCACTTCATACCGACGGGGCTTCTCCATCACTTAAATTTGTAGAACAAGACTGTATTCAATGTGGCTTGTGTGAAAAGGCATGTCCTGAAAATGTTCTGACTCTTACGCCTCGTATGAACTGGGTAAAAGAAGAACGTCAAAAAGCAGTTGTGATTCATGAAGAGAAAGCTGCGGAATGTGTACGTTGCCATAAACCATTCGCACCTCAGTCTATGATTGACATGTTACAGAACAAGTTACGCGGTCACTCTCACTTTTCAGATGAAGCAGCGATTAATCGTATTGCTATGTGTGAAGACTGCCGTGTGGTGGATATGTTCGATTCAATGGCTCAAGACCCATTGAAACAATTGAAATACTAGGAGTTAGCCTTGGAAACGAATTTGGATCAGGCACAAGAACAGACACTAAGAACTGAGATCTATTTGGTTCTATCCGCACTGTTTCGCAGCGCACCTTCTGAAGAGGTGATCGACTTTCTAAAAACACTCGATATTGAAGCGTCTGAAAGCGCAATGCAAAAGGCTTGGATTGCCATTCAACAAGCGGCAACAGAATCAAACCGTGAAGCTCTTGAAGACGAATATCAAGATTTGTTCATCGGTATTGGGCGTGGAGAAGTCGTTCCATTTGGTTCTTGGCATCGCACTGGCGCCATGATGGAAAAACCATTGGCAGAGATTCGTCATGACTTAGAGCTTTTAGGCATTGAGCGTGACGATCAAGTGAAAGAGCCGGAAGATCATATCGCAGCACTGTGTGAAGTGATGGCGATGCTAACGGCTGAAGAAGAAGCACTGCAACAGGCGGTATTCAATAAGCACCTTGGCCCTTGGTTTAACTCTTTCACGCGTCAGCTTGAAGGGGCAGAAAGCGCGAACTTCTACAAATCGGCCGCTCAACTGTGTGAAGCATTCTTAACGTTAGAACAAGTGCGTTTTAGCGTGAATACAAAAAGCAGTAAGCACAAATTAAAGATTGATGTGAAAAACGTCACTGATTACGAGTAATCGAGCAGTACGCGATTATATCGATAGAGGGGCATTAAGCCTCCAAAAAAAGATCTACCGTAAGGTAAGGAAGCAATGATGAAAGATAATAAAGATATAAATACAAGCCGTAGGGATCTACTCAAAGGCTTGACGACTGCAGCCGTTGCTGGTGCCGTTGTCGCTGGTACAACTAAAGTGGCAACCGCTTCAGAAACTGTTGAAATTTCGAAAGAAGACGTGAAGAAGACAGGGTATCGTGAGACGCAACACATTCGCGATTACTACGACACACTTTAGGAGATAACGGATGAAACTTGTCAAACGCTCCGATAGTGTGAGCAAAGAAACCAATCAGCTAGGTGTGTCTCGACGTGCCTTCATGAAAAACACTTCATTAGCTGCTGGTGGCGCAGTGGTAGGCGCAAGTCTATTTGCACCAGGTATGATGAAGAAAGCACAGGCTAAATCAGTCGATCCAGAAGCGAAAACAGAAGTGAAACGTACTATCTGTTCTCACTGTTCTGTGGGTTGTGGTATCTACGCTGAAGTTCAAAATGGCGTATGGACAGGTCAAGAGCCTGCATTCGATCACCCATTCAACGCTGGTGGACACTGTGCGAAAGGTGCAGCACTTCGTGAGCACGGCCACGGTGAACGTCGTCTTAAGTACCCAATGAAATTGGAAGGCGGTAAGTGGAAGAAGCTTTCTTGGGAACAAGCGATTGAAGAGATCGGTAACAAAGCGCTAGAACTTCGTAAAGAGTCTGGCCCTGATTCAGTTTACTTCCTAGGTAGTGCGAAACACAGTAACGAGCAAGCTTATGCATTCCGTAAGATGGCTTCGCTTTGGGGCACCAACAACGTTGACCACCAAGCACGTATTTGTCACTCAACCACAGTAGCCGGTGTTGCGAACACTTGGGGTTACGGTGCAATGACAAACTCGTTCAATGACATGCACAACTGTAAATCGATGCTGTTCATTGGTTCAAACCCAGCAGAAGCTCACCCAGTAGCGATGCAACACATCTTGATCGCGAAAGAGAAGAACAACTGTAAGATCGTTGTTGCGGATCCTCGTCGTACGCGTACTGCTGCGAAATCAGATCACTACGTTTCTCTTCGTCCAGGTTCTGACGTTGCGTTTATCTGGGGTGTGTTATGGCACGTCTTTGCAAACCAATGGGAAGACAAAGAGTTCATTAAACAACGTGTATTCGGCATGGACGAGATCCGTGAAGAAGTCGCGAAGTGGAACCCAGCAGAAGTTGAACGCGTAACTGGTGTTAGTGAAAAAGACGTATACCACACCGCGAAACTACTTTCTGAAAACCGTCCGGGTTGTATCGTTTGGTGTATGGGTGGTACTCAGCACACGACTGGTAACAACAACACACGCGCTTACTGTGTACTTGAGCTTGCGCTAGGTAACATCGGTAAATCAGGCGGCGGTGCAAACATCTTCCGTGGTCACGATAACGTACAGGGCGCAACTGACCTTGGCGTACTGTCAGACACACTTCCAGGCTACTACGGCTTGTCTGAAGGTTCTTGGCGTCACTGGTCAAAAGTTTGGGATATCGACTTTGACTGGGTGAAAGGCCGTTTCGACGACAACGCATACGGCGGTCAAAAACCAATGAACAGTGCAGGTATTCCTGTATCTCGTTGGGTTGATGGCGTACTTGAAGACAAAGACAAGATTCGCCAACGCGAAAACATCCGTGCCATGTTCTACTGGGGTCACGCGGTGAACTCTCAGACTCGTGGTCCAGAGATGAAAAAAGCGATGCAGAAGTTGGATATGATGGTTATTGTTGACCCATACCCAACGGTTGCAGCGGTAATGAATGATCGTACCGACGGCGTTTACCTGCTACCAGCAACGACTCAGTTTGAAACCTACGGCAGTGTAACGGCGTCAAACCGTTCTCTACAGTGGCGTGACAAGGTTGTTGATCCTCTATTCGAATCTAAACCTGACCACGAAATCATGTACCTGCTTTCTAAGAAGCTTGGTTTCTCTGATCAGCTGTTCAAAAACATCCGTGTTGAGAACAACCAACCACTGATTGAAGATATTACACGTGAATTCAACAAAGGTATGTGGACAATCGGCTACACAGGCCAAAGCCCTGAGCGTTTGAAAGAACACCAACAGAATTGGCACACATTCCACAAAACGTCTCTAGAAGCAGAAGGCGGTCCAGCAAATGGCGAGACTTACGGTCTACCTTGGCCATGTTGGGGCACACCAGAGATGAAACATCCGGGTACACACATCCTTTACGATACGTCTAAGACGGTTGCTGAAGGTGGTGGTAACTTCCGTACTCGTTTTGGTGTTGAGTTTGAAGGTCAAAGCCTACTGGCAGAAGACAGCTACTCGAAAGGCTGTGAGATCAAAGACGGCTACCCTGAGTTCAGTGACAAACTACTGAAACAACTGGGTTGGTGGGATGATCTAACTGCAGAAGAGAAAGCGGCTGCTGAAGGCAAAAACTGGAAGACTGACGTTTCAGGTGGTATCCAACGTGTGGCAATTAAACACGGCTGTATCCCATTTGGTAATGCGAAAGCACGTGCGATTGTTTGGACATTCCCAGACCGTGTACCACTGCACCGTGAGCCACTTTACACGCCACGTCGCGACCTAGTTGCTGATTACCCAACGTGGGACGACAAAGAAGCTATCTTCCGTGTTCCTACGCTTTACAAGTCGATTCAAGAGCAAGACAAATCTGGCGAATACCCGATTATCCTGACCTCTGGTCGTTTGGTTGAGTACGAAGGTGGTGGTGAAGAAACCCGTTCTAACCCTTGGCTAGCAGAACTACAGCAAGAGATGTTTGTTGAAGTGAACCCGAAAGATGCAAACGACATCGGCTTTAAAGACGGTGACGATGTTTGGGTTGAGGGTGCAGAGAAGGGCCGTATTAAGGTGAAAGCGATGGTTACACGTCGTGTGAAACCGGGTCTGGCATTCATCCCATTCCACTTCGGTGGTAAGTTCCAAGGCGAAGATTTGCGTTCTAAATACCCAGAAGGCACTGATCCTTACGTTATTGGTGAAGCTGCTAACACAGCAACCACATACGGTTACGACCCTGTCACCTTGATGCAGGAAACGAAAGTAACCCTTTGTAATATTCGTAAAGCGTAAGGAGTCTTAAAATGGCTAGAATGAAATTTCTTTGTGACACCAAGCGTTGTATCGAATGTAACGGTTGTGTCACTGCATGTAAGAATGAAAATGATGATGCTCTGGAATGGGGTATTCAACGTCGTCGCGTTGTGACACTGAACGATGGCGAACCAGGTGAAAACTCTATCTCAGTAGCGTGTATGCACTGTACTGATGCGCCATGTATGGCAGTTTGTCCTGCAGACTGTTTTGAACATACAGAAGACGGCATCGTACTTCACAATAAAGACCTATGTATTGGTTGTGGTTACTGCTTGTTTGCTTGTCCGTTTGGCGCACCTCAATTCCCTAAACAGGAAGCGTTTGGTGAGCGCGGTAAGATGGATAAGTGTACCTTCTGTGCTGGCGGCCCAGAAACAGAGCCAGGTTCTGTTGAAGAGCGTCAAAAATACGGTGCGAACCGTATTGCTGAAGGCAAACTGCCAATGTGTGCTTCGCTTTGTTCAACTAAGGCACTGCTAGCGGGTGACGCAGAGAAAGTTTCTGATGTTTTCCGTCAGCGTGTTGTTGAACGTGGTGCGAAAGGTGCAGGTTGGACAGACGGCAACGACCTTTCTTACGATGCGACTAAGAGCTAAGTAGGAGAGACATATGCTTACAATGTTTAAGCGTCTCTTCCTTGTAGTGCTGCCAATGTTGGCAGCACTAACAATGCTTTCTCCTATGAGTCATGCATCTGAGACGAACTCATCACAAACTCAATCGAGCTCTGCTCAACGAGAAATCACACAACTTGCTGGCGCCGATTTTTGGCGACAAGTGAGAAACGGTGAGGAAGGTTACACCACATCTCAATCAGCTGAGCATGGTGTGTTGATCAGTACTCCAGGTCAAACGTGGTACATATTGAAAGAGAAGTGGATGTCACCAGCCGGTGCCGTCGCTATCTTTGGCAGTATTGCTTTCGTGACTTTGATGTACGTTGTGATTGGCCCGCTAATGCTAAGCGCGCCAAGAACAGGCCGTAAGATCAAACGTTGGTCTCGACTAGACCGTGCCTTGCACTGGAGTATGGCGTTTACCTTCTTAACACTGGCGTTCAGTGGTTTGATGTTGGTTTACGGTAAGCACTTCTTGAAGCCGTACATTCCAACAGACCTTTGGGGCTTCATCGTTCTACTGGCTAAGCAATACCATAACTACATCGGCCCAATTTTCTATGTGCTGTTGATGGCTGTTCTTATCAAGTGGTGGCGTAAGTCTATCTTCAAGATGGTCGATATCCAGTGGTTCATGAAACTGGGTGGTATGGTCGGGAAACATAAAGGTTCTCATCCATCTGCAGAGTTTTCGAACGCGGGTGAAAAAGCACTGTTCTGGCTATTGATTGTTATGGGTAGTGTGGCTGCGATCAGTGGCTTGGTTTTAGACTTCCCAATCTTCGGTCAAACCCGTCGAGATATGGAGCTCTCAAACCTAGTCCACATGTTGGCTGCTTTGATCCTTATCTGTGGTTTCGTGTTCCACATCTACATCGGCTTGTTCGGTATGGAAGGGGCACTAGAAGGCATGGTAACAGGCGAAGTTGATGAGACTTGGGCTAAAGAGCACCATGATCTTTGGTACAAAGAAGTGATGGAACAAGAGAAAAACGGCGTTGAACAAAGCGCTAACGCAGCAACAGAGAAAACGGAAGGGGTGAATAAGAATGAACAAACCTCATAAAGGTATTTGGGTCGCTTACATACTAAGCTGCTTTACGCCATTTACTTGTCTTATCTCTGGTGTGATTGCGATTATCTACGCGGGTTATCGTTTAGACAAAGGCGAAGATGGTGAAGTAGTGGATACTCATTACTACGGATTAATTCGCTCTTTCTTCTTGAACCTGACGTTCTTCGTCGTTCTTATCGTAACGGTAGCGACCTCTAACGGGGTGTTAATCGGTGTGAACGATTACTGGTATCAAAACCATATTATCGATGACATCGCTTACTACATTCCGTATGTAGGCATGCTGTTTGGTGGTGTTGCGATTGTGGTCTGGTTTATCCGTATGTATCAAGGCATGCAGCGTTTAAGTCAAAACCTACCGCAAAACCCGTCGACAGGACCAAACCTGTAACGCTGAGACGTTAATGACATATCTAAAGAAAGCCCAGTGATTCATTGAACTGGGCTTTTTGTTTTTAAGTCCCCGGAACCGTAAATAGTTGTCAGCCGCTATCTGCATCAGAACCTACTTATTGACCGCTTCAATATGGTGCAACTCCCTTATTTGGTGCAATTGTCGTTGCGATTTTTTTTGGTGTAAAGGACCATAAAAGTGCACCTAAATATTTAGACTTTAATAATCAATAAGTTAAAAACAAAACCTGTTGCACGAAAATTACCCCTCACACTTGGAACGCATCTTGCGTTCACTGTTGAGTCTTTAATTAATTACAACATTGAATCGCACGATATCAGTGCAAATCAGATAAAGCGAAGGAGAATGCTTTAATGAGTGAAACGGTGACTCAAGTTCATAGTGCAGTACAAACCCTTACCCAAAGTTCAGATACTTTATTCCTATTACTCGGCGCAATCATGGTCTTCCTGATGCATGCTGGCTTTGCGTTTCTCGAAGTCGGTACCGTTCGAAAGAAGAACCAAGTCAACGCGCTGGTTAAGATCCTTTCCGACTTTGGTGTCTCCGCCATTGCTTACTTCTTTATCGGTTACTGGGTTGCTTACGGTGCACACTTTTTTGCAGACGCAGAAACACTTTCGCAAGGCAACGGATATGAACTGGTTAAGTTCTTCTTCCTAATGACATTCGCAGCGGCAATTCCTGCGATTGTTTCTGGTGGTATCGCAGAGCGTGCTCGTTTCTATCCAATTTTGATTGCGACACTGTTTACGGTTGGTTTCATCTATCCATTTTTTGAAGGCATCATTTGGAACGGCAACTTTGGATTCCAAGATTGGCTAGAAGGTCAGTTTGGTTACGTGTTCCATGACTTCGCAGGCTCGGTAGTGGTTCACGGCGTAGGTGGTTGGATTGCTTTGGTCGCAGTTTACTTCTTAGGGATGCGTAAAGGTCGAATCCGTGCAGGCAAACACACCAACTTCGCACCATCGAATATCCCATTCTTAGCACTAGGCTCTTGGATCTTATGTGTGGGTTGGTTTGGCTTTAACGTGATGTCAGCTCAAGCGATCAATGGCATCAGCGGTCTCGTGGCAATGAACTCTCTCATGGCCATGGTTGGCGGTATTCTTGCGGCTCTAATTGCAGGTAAAAATGACCCGGGCTTCATCCACAATGGTCCTTTGGCTGGTCTCGTCGCTATTTGTGCGGGCTCAGATTTAATGCACCCACTTGGCGCTTTGGTGACGGGCGGCGTGGCAGGCGCGCTGTTTGTTTACCTATTTACTTACATGCAAAACAAAACACAGATCGATGATGTGCTGGGTGTGTGGCCTCTACACGGCGTATGTGGCGCTTGGGGTGGCATTGCAGCAGGTATCTTCGGCTCACAAACATTCTGGGGCTTAGGCGGTGTGAGCTTTGCTTCTCAAGTGGTTGGCACACTAGCGGGCATTGCTGTGGCTTTGATTGGCGCAATGATTGTTTATGGTGTGTTGAGCAAACTAACAGGCCTACGTTTAAGTGAAGAAGATGAATTCAACGGTGCGGATCTTTCTATCCATAAGATCTCTTCTATCAACGAAGACTAACGTTGTTCACTTGGTGGGGTAAAGCACATCAAGTAGACAACTGTTGAACAGAACTAAGCGGCTTCGGTCGCTTTTTTTGTTTCTATGGATAGCAAAACAGAGAATTTGAGTAACAACAACCACAACTATCAAGCGAGTTATGTCACAAATAGCCAATGAATTCAGTTGCCTAAGACTATGGTCTAATCCCCAAAACTATTGTTGGAATTTGAACAGTGCTAAGCTGTTACAAAGTGACATATCTAAAAGGACGTTATATGCATTTCCCATATCGAAATATCGTAATTCTTACTGGCGCTGGCATCTCTGCAGAGTCGGGGATACAAACATTCCGAGCACAAGACGGGCTATGGGAAAACCACAAAATCGAAGATGTAGCGACGCCTGAAGGGTTCGCAAAAGATCCTGACTTGGTACAAGCCTTCTATAACAAGCGTCGTCACGGCCTGCAAAGTGAGAGCATTCAGCCAAATTCAGCCCACAAGGCGCTAGGAGAGCTCGAAGACAAGCTTGCTGGCAAAGTTACCATCATTACTCAAAACATCGACAATTTGCACGAGAGAGGCGGTAGCAACAACATTATTCACATGCATGGTGAACTTTTAAAAGCGCGTTGCAGTGAATCCAATCAAGTTGTAGAGCACAAAGGCGATATTGAAACGGGTGAACTTTGTCATTGCTGCCAAATCCCTGCACAAATGCGTCCACATATTGTTTGGTTTGGCGAAATGCCACTAAGAATGGGCGACATTTATTCCGCACTGGAAGAAGCGGATCTGTTTATCTCTATCGGAACTTCAGGTGTTGTTTATCCAGCGGCAGGCTTTGTTCACGATGCGAAAATGCATGGTGCACATACTATCGAGATAAACCTCGAACCAAGTGCGGTTGAAAGTGAATTTGAAGAGAAGCGCTACGGCAAGGCGAGTATCGAGGTGCCTAAACTGGTTGGCGAGTTATTATGTACAGAGAAAGGTTCTTTAACGGCCTAAGCCTTGTCTTTAATAACACACATCAGTTTCTGAATCTGAAAAAATAAAGCGGCTTACGCCGCTTTATTTACTTAACTTCTTAACTAACAATAACTTAGTTGTTTACTTTAAGTTTTTGGAAGTACTCGTCATAAATAACGCTCGCTTCACCAACTTCATCTTGCCACACACCGTTATCCATCACTGATTGTGGTGGGAAAACGTTCTTGTCTTCAGCAAATTCTTTAGGAAGAAGAGGGTAAGCGGTTTTAACTGGTGTCGGGTAACCGATCTCTAGAGCAATTTTCGCAGCGTTCTCTGGGCGAAGAAGGAAGTCGATCATCTTATGAGCCGCTTCAGTGTTCTTAGCGCCTGCTGGAATTGCTAGGCTGTCCATCCAGAAGATAGCGCCTTTTTCTGGCCAGATAATGTCAATCGTTGCGCCTTCTTGGCGTGCCATGTAAGCAGAACCATTCCAAAGCATACCAAGAGACACTTCACCTGCTAGGTAAGGGTTCGCTGGGAAATCTGAGTTAAATACCAATACGTTTGGCATTAGCTTACGAAGTTCTTCGTAGGCTTCTTTGATTTCTTCAGGGTTAGTCGTGTTTGGAGAGTAGCCCAGTTTAGATAGAGCGATATGGAAAACCTCACGAGAGTCATCCATCATCATCAGTTGACCTTCCCACTGCGTATCCCACAGATCGCCCCAGTTTTTAACTGAAGACTTGTCTAGCATGTCTGAGTTGATACCAATACCCGTCGCACCCCAGATGTATGGGATTGAGTAGTTGTTATTTGGGTCAAATGGCTTGTCTAAGTAATTTGGATCCAAATCTGCAAAGTGGCTTAGCTTGGTTTTATCAAGCTCTTGAAGCATGCCTTCTTTACGCATCTTAGAAACGAAGTAAGTAGAAGGAACCACTAAGTCGTAACCCGTACCTTGAGTTTTTAACTTAGCGTACATGCTTTCGTTAGACTCATAAGTTGAGTAGTAGACTTTAATGCCCGTCTCTTCTGTGAAGTCTTCTAGTACTTCATTTGGAATATATTCAGACCAGTTGTAAAAATACAGTTCTTGGTCAGCTGCGAAAGAGGGTGTAGAAAGTAAAGTAGCAGCACACAATGCGCCGGTATACAGTGTTTTTTTCATTACTGTTCCGTTCATTTGTTTGATTTGGAGCTGGGTAGTGAACCCAAGGTAAAGGATTTCGAAAAATCGCGCTATATTATAGCAGCGATATAATAAAATAGGCAGCCTAAGCTGCCTATTCATTGATATTCTTATTTTTAACTTATTGATTATCTACGTTGACCTGTTAAGTAAACTGGTTACTTAGCCACAGTTAGATAATAAGCTAAATTACTGACCTGCTTTAAGTTTCATGAAGTAATCTTCGTACTTCACTGTCTTATCGCCAACCGCAGCTTGCCATTCAACACGATCAAGGTCTTCTTGCGATGGGAATAGCGCAGGGCTATCTTTGAACTTCTCGTTAGACGCTTTAACGGCCGTTAGGTAGCCTGTGTCACGAGAAATTTGCTCAGCAATTTCAGGGCGAAGTAGGAAATCAATCATCTTATGAGCTGCTTCTACGTTTACCGCACCAGAGCTAATCGCAAAGTTATCAACCCAACCGATACCGCCTTCTTTAGGGAAAACCAGTTTGATTGGTAGACCTTCGTTTTGCGCTGCAGCAGCAGAACCGTTCCACAGCATACCAAGACCCACTTCACCAGACATGTAAGGCGCGCCTGGGTTGTCCGAGTTAAATACTAGAACGTTTGGCATAAGCTTTTGTAGCTCAGCGTACGCTTCGTCGATCTCTTTTTCGTTGGTTGTGTTACCAGAGTAACCTAACTTACGCAGTGCGATGTGGAACACTTCACGAGTGTCGTCCATCATCATCAGTTGACCTTCAAGCTCTGGCTTCCATAGATCAGCCCAGCTTTGGAAATCTTCTGGATCGTACATGTCAGTGTTAACAGCAAGACCTGTGATCGCAACTACGTGTGGAATAGAGTAGTCGTTGCTTGGGTCGTAGGGCTTATCTAGATAGTTAGTATCTAGATTCTTGAAGTTGTTCAGCTTAGTTTTGTCGATCTTTTGTAGCATACCTTCGTCACGCATCTTAGATACGAAGTAAGTCGACGGCACAACTAGGTCATAGCCTTTGTTGTGTGTTTTTAGCTTTGCGTACAGGGTTTCGTTCGACTCGTAAGTCGAGTAGATCACCTTGATACCAGTTTCATCAGTGAACTGTTCTAGAATCTCACTGTTGATGTAAGGTCCCCAATTCATGAATACCAATTCTTTGTTATCTTTTGCAAATGATGGTGCAGATAACATTGAAAGCGCACATGCACTACCAGCTAATAGAGTAGCCCATTTTTTCATTGACGTTAGCTCCAAACTAAACGTTGCCCGAAGGCAGTAGATAGAAAAACAGAATGGCAATTTACCATTCTGTTTATGATTAACACTTTTTTTGAACTTGAAGTCTCTTAACTTCTTAATCAAGCCAGTCTCTATATAGAGTAGGAGACTTACTTGATTTTTTCTCTCGCTAATGACTGAGAAATGATCACCAGTATTAACGACACCACTAACATCACTGTTGCTAGGGCGTTTACCTCAGGAGAGATACCCACTTTAACCATTGAGTAAATCTTCAGTGGTAAGATTTCATACGTTGGGCCGGTTACGAAAGAGCTAATGATTACATCGTCCAAAGACAGAGTGAAGCTCAATAACCAACCCGCAGCAACCGCTGGCTTAGCAAGAGGCAGAATGATCTGTTTTAGAATCGTCCATTCACTTGCACCTAAGTCTTTTGCTGCTTCTAGCATCTTCACATCAAAGCCATTCAAGCGACTGTATACCGTTACTACAACAAACGGTAGACAGAAGGTAATGTGAGCAGCAAGTAGGGTAAAGAACCCAAGTTGAACACCCATTACCAAGAATAGCGCAAGAAGCGAAATCGCCATTACGATATCTGGAGACATCATTACGATGAACAGCATGCCATTTACGATGCCTTTACCTTTAAATTGGTAACGGAATAGGGCTACTGCTGTAAGGCTCCCGACAATCGTTGCGGCTGTTGCTGAGAACACCGCTACGTTGATCGAGTGCCACGCAGCCTGCATTAGGCTGTCGTTGTTAATAAGCGCGTCATACCATTTAGTGGTGAAGCCACCCCATTTCATACCAAACTTATTGGCATTAAACGAGTTAGCGATCAATACGATAATAGGTAGGTATAGAAAGGCGTATACCAGCGCCATAAAGCTGAACTTAACTGTGCGCCCCATTAGTCTAGCTCCACTTTCTTGTTCAATAGCTTACCTGCTCGGTAGTAGGCATACAGCATCACAGCCATTGCCATGGTCAGTGCGATACTCGTCGCTGCGCCAAACGGCCAGTCTCGAGCGTTGAGCACTTGGCTCTTAATCACGTTACCAATCAATAGGTTCTTAGCTCCGCCTAATAGGTCAGAGATGTAGAACATACCTAACGCTGGCAGTAGCACTAACAAACAGCCGCCAATAATGCCCGGCATTGTTAGTGGTAGTACCACTTTCAATAGCGTTTGCAGTTTGTTCGCACCTAAATCTTTAGCCGCTTCTAAATACGTATCGTCCAGTTTTTCAATCGCTGAATACAGCGGCAGAATCATAAACGGAAGTAGGATGTACACTAAACCGATCATTACTGCGGTTTCTGAGTACATGATACGTAGCGGTTTATCAATGATATCTAACGCTAACAAGCTTTTGTTCAAGACACCTTGCGTACCCAGTACAATTTTTAATCCGTATGTACGAATCAAAGAGTTCGTCCAGAATGGTACTATCACTAGGAACAACATGATTGGACGCCACTTCGCCGGCATTTTTGCCACGATGTAAGCGAATGGGTAACCAATAATCAAACAAAGTAGGGTTGCGACAATTGCCATATAGAAAGAGTGCATCAACACTTTAAAATACAGCGGGTCAGCCAAACGCACGTAGTTATCGAGAGTGAAGGTCATCTCGATCAAGTTCGCTTCATCACGAGTTAAGAAGCTAGTACCAATGATCATGATGTTTGGAATCATCACGAACAACACTAACCAACCTGTGATTAAAGCAACAATTGCGTTTTGTAAATTAAACTTCTTGCTCATCTTCTAATACCACTTCCCAGCTCTCAACCCAAGTTACTGCAACTTTTTGGCCCAGTGAGTGATCAACATCAGGGTCATCTTCGTTGAAGAATTCGCTAACCATGACACGCATACCAGATTCAAGTTCTACGACTGAATCTAATGTCATGCCTTTATAGGTTCGCTCGACAATGTGGCCAACAATACCGCGTTGCTCTGACTCTTTAATTTCTTCGATTCGAAGATCTTCAGGGCGAAGCAATACTTGCAGTTTTTGACCCGGTGTTACGTCTTTATCGTGATAGATAATGGACTCTTCACCTTCGATTGTCGCAACAATGCGTTTTTCATCTTGACGAGATTTCGCTGTCGCTTCGAATACGTTAATTTCACCAATGAAACGCGCTACAAATAGGTTCTTAGGCTCTTCGTAGATCTCTCTTGGTGTTCCGTCTTGTTCAATCACGCCATCACGCATAACAATAATACGGTCAGACATAGACAGCGCCTCTTCTTGGTCATGCGTTACAAAAATGAACGTGATACCAAGTTGGCGTTGTAATTGTTTCAGCTCGATTTGCATCTGTTTACGTAGTTTGTAATCCAGAGCAGATAGAGATTCATCCAACAAAAGAACTTTAGGCTTATTAACGACAGCACGAGCGATTGCGATACGTTGCTGTTGGCCACCAGATAGCTGGTGTGGCTTTCGTTGTGCCATTTGTTCTAGGCGCACCATTTTCAAAGCATCCATTACACGAGGTTCAATCTCGCTGTTTGGAACTTTCTGCATGCGTAAGCCAAATGCCACATTGTCGAAAACGGTCATATGCGGGAATAGGGCATAGCTTTGGAATACAGTGTTTACATGCCTTTGTTCAGCAGGAACTTGGGTTACGTTTTGTTCAGCTAATAGTATTTGACCACTATCTGCCGTTTCAAAACCCGCAATCATTCTTAGCACGGTTGTTTTACCACAACCTGATGGGCCTAAAATCGTGAGAAACTCACCATGATTTACGTTTAAATCCAGATTGCCGATGACTTCCTTACCATCGAAACTTTTACTGATGCCAGTTAGCTGTACTACTGGCTTTCCTACTGATTTTTTAGCGTTCAACGTCTGTTTTTCTCCACCTTGGTTCTATTTGAGACCTGTTGCTATACACCTTTAAGGCGCGCATCATAATCACCAAAAACGTGAATTCAAAGCATTTTTTACCTTTCGAAGATAAAAAATTTCGCAGGTAAAAGTAAACATCCTTTACCATACTGTTATTTACTGGGTTTACACCCTAACAAGTGTCTAATTATTAATCATTAAGACGCAAAAGCAAGCCTTGTTACAGATTCATATTTTAGTTTGTATCCGACATATGAGTATAATGAAGGTAATTTTTTATCAATAAGTTAGGTGGCTTCGCTTAATCGGCACACCTAGGTATCAATATGAACAACGACATCGAAAAAGATTTTAATTTGGGCGGTAGTATCAACCGTGCACTTTCTGGCGATTATGAGCTCAAAGCAACGGCTGTATTCCAAGAAGCTTGGAAACATACGATAAGTCACTTTCTTTCGTTTTCCCCAGCGATTATTGCTTTGATGTTTGTGCAGCTCGCTATCTTTTATATCGCACTAAAACTACAGCTTGGTGATCCTGCGGTTATCTTGGATGCGGTTATCGACCCAGAGTCGTTTACGCCACAAATCGTTGAATCGATTTTTATTGCGAACTTTAGCTATGAAGTGATCAGTGCGCCTATCTATGCCGGTATCTGTTTAATGGCAATGAGCCACGCCGCTGGTCTACAAACCAAAGTACGCCACATCGGTAAAGGGTTGCAGTTTACGGTTCCGGTGATTCTAGTGACTTTGTTTAGCCTAATGCTTCAAGGCATCGCAGGTATGATTCTGCCGTTCTTGTCTATCTACTTCTCACTTGCGTTCAGCCATTCGATTCTGCTGATTTGTGATAAGAAAGTGCCGCCAATGCAATCGCTACTGCTTTCATTAAGAGCGGTAAACAAGAAGATCTTCGTAGTCGCGTCTATCTACTTAATGGTTATGTTGATGTTCATTGTGGCTGCGATGATGTACGGCATTGGCTTAATCTTCGTTCTTCCGTTCTTCTTCCACGTGAAAGGCATCCTTTACCGTGAGATGTTTGGCATTAAACTCAAACTGATCGCGTCAGACAGACCAAAGAGCGACGACGACCACAACGGTAGCAACAATAAAGACCCACAGGTATTCGATGCATAACAACTCTAAATTAAGCGCAAGTAAATCACTTGCGCTAAAAGTGACAGCATTAGCCTTAGTTGGCTCGATCTCGTTAGTTGGCCCAATGCTTTACCAACAAGAAGAAGAGCGCAGGCGAGCGGGGCAAAAGGCTTCAGACTCAGAGCAAAACTTTGGTGACTTGACCGTCTCTTCTGATAAGCCAGATTTCGCAGCGATTGAAGATGTAAATAAAAAGAAAGACACCTTCTTTTCTTATCTTCGCCCAAGTATCAACATCGAAAACAAGCGAATCACCAAAGAACGTGCGTTTCTAACCAAGCTTTCAGAGACGGGGTTGAACAATGTTGACTCTGAAGACGCGTCATACGCAAAGAGACTAGGGAAGCTGTATAGCCTGCCTGTACCTTCATCGGGCTTAGATGACGCTTGGCTGAAAGAAATGTTGAATCGTGTAAACGTGCTACCTGAAGCGCTTGTGTTAACTCAGGCGGCCAATGAATCAGCTTGGGGTACATCTCGTTTCGCCACTAAAGCAAATAACTATTTTGGACACTGGTGTTACACCAAAGGTTGTGGCCTTGTTCCGCTACAACGTAACGAAGGTAGCTCGCATGAAGTCGCAACATTCTCTTCAAGCCAAGAATCCGTACATCGGTATTTCATGAACCTTAATCGTAATCGTGCTTACGCCGATCTAAGAGTGATTCGTGCAAAACTTGATGCGCAAGGTGATGATCTTTTAACAACCGCAACGGCGACAGAGCTCACCAATGGCTTGTTAAAATATTCTGAGCGAGGTTCCGACTATGTGACTGATTTACAAGCTATGATCCGTCACAACGAGGTATACTGGAAAAAGTAACTCATTTTGATACCAACTTGGTTGCCTTCGATAGTCGGCTTATACCAGTAATATCACAAAAAGAGCAGCTCATTGGCTGCTCTTTCTATTTATAAACGCTCAACTTCGACAAGATTATAATAATGAAAAAGACAGCACTCGCTTTATTAGCCTCATTAAGCCTTGGGGTTTCTCTTCCTGCTACAGCGCAAGAATACATGTTCACGTATTCTAAGCTTTATACTCAGCTGAAAAACAACACCAAAGAAGGGCATGATGATGTCAAAGTTGCGGTCTTCTTTGTTGATCAACAAGCTCAGCAAACCTGTCACATCAGCAAAGCTTGGATGGAAAAAGAAGAGCACTACGAAGAGCTAAAAGTCTCTCCAGCCAATGAACTGCTTCTACCGGTAGATCAAAACCTACGCTCAGCAAACCCTCTTATCTTTGTACAAACTCAAGAACAGGAATGTGCATATTCTTTTGTGGTGATGACTCAAGAGCCTTTAGCTGGCACAGTAGAAGTTGCACAGATAGAAAACCTATTGCCACAGATGCAGGCGATGCTTGAAGACGTCAGCGGTATGTTCTCTGGTTGGTTCACGCCAGATATCCAAGGGTTAACGCTAGAGTTCGCTAATAAGCTGGAAGGCAACATCGAGCTTTCAAATGGCAAGCAACTACCAATCAAAGAAGGACGTGCGAAATTCACCTTAGAAGAACTGAATGGAAGTGACAGCATCACGTTGCCAGAACCAACAGTTCGCGTATTGCCGTACATTCCCGCGCAATAATTTTTAACAGAATCATTGTTAGTGAAGTAAAAGCTTAGCGAAATCATCCCCCTAAGTTTTTGCGACATATCTTAAAGCAGCCTCATCGAATAAGATCAGGCTGCTTTTCTTTATCTATGATACCAACCGAGAGCTTGTGAAGCCGCGTTTCTCTGCCGTTTAGGCGCTTATCGAACAATAAAAGCAGAATCTTTCTATTACTCAGCTTGTTTATCCGGCCGTTACTATTTCAACATCAAATAAAAATCCGTATAATCCACGCCCTAAAACAGTCCCACTAGCAATCTACAGTCGGTAATACGACGGTGTGAGAGTCGCAATGAACCAAAACGATAATAGAAAAGAAACACTTGAATTCAACAAACTTCAGAAACGTCTGAGAAGAAATGTTGGAAATGCCATCATCGACTACAACATGATCGAAGAGAATGACGTAGTAATGGCATGTATTAGTGGCGGTAAAGATTCATTTGCGATGTTAGATATTTTGCTACGTTTACGTGAAGCAGCACCGATCAAATTTGATGTTGTGGCAGTAAACCTAGATCAAAAACAACCTGGGTTCCCTGAACACATTCTTCCTGAGTACTTTGAAACGCTGAACATTCCTTACTACATCGTAGATAAAGACACGTATTCAGTGGTTAAAGAGAAAGTGCCAGAAGGTAAAACAACGTGTGGCCTATGTTCTCGTCTTCGTCGTGGTACTTTGTACTCATTCGCAGAGAAGATTGGTGCAACTAAGATCGCTCTGGGTCACCACCTAGACGACATCGTTGAGACCATGTTCCTAAACATGTTCCACGGTGCACGCTTAAAGGCTATGCCACCAAAGCTTCGTTCAGATGATGGTCGTAACGTTGTTATTCGTCCACTGACTTACTGTCGTGAAACGGACCTAATCAAATACGCAGAACATAAAGAGTTCCCAATCATTCCTTGTAACCTATGTGGCTCTCAAGAGAATCTACAGCGTCAGAACATTAAAGCGATGCTAATTGATTGGGATAAGAAAACGCCAGGTCGTGTTGAGAAGATCTTCAAGTCAATCCAGAACGTAAGTCCAAGCCAACTGGCTGACCGCGAGCTGTTTGACTTCGTGAACCTTCCACTAGACCGTAGTGAAGACCGCAAAGCGTACGAATTCGAAGAAGCTGAAATTTCATCTTCTAACATCGATGAGTCAATGTTCATCGACGTAACGAACGTATAATAAGAATAATCGTTGTAGAGCAATAGATGCGCCTACAACAGACAAACAAAAACGCCTCAAGCAATGCTTGAGGCGTTTTTTTATAAGTTAAACTATCCCTGACCTAACCTTTCGAAAGGTTAGGGTCTAGTGGGCTGACGTAACCAGACGGTTTAAGAGCCAACACATCACAGTTAATCTTATCGATAACATGTTCCGCGGTATTACCAATAAACACGGCAGACAAGCCAGTACGACCCGTTGTACCCAGAATCACCATCGCAGCGTTATTTTCAGAAGCGACGCGAGGAATAACATCTTCTGGCAAGCCTTGTTCAACCACAGTTTTTTCTTCACACATACCGTGCTTCTGGCGCAATGCTTTCATTGCCGTTAAGTGATGGCCACGAACCGCATCGGTATAAGACGTTGGATCAAACTCTGGCAGTTCAATGGTAATATTCGCAGGTGTCACAGGGTAGGCATTCACCAAGAACGGTTCCGCATCCAAACGACCGGTGATCTCTAGCAATCTGTCGACCATCGTATCGTTAAGCTCTAAATGAGCTTCTGTTTCAGAACCTACATGAACTGAAGCAAAAATCTTCGCGTGATCTGGCCAGAAATCGTTTTTAACCAATAGCACTGGGCTAGGGCACTTTCTCAACAGATGCCAATCGGTTGGAGTGAAGATGACAGATTCCAAAGTATCGTGTTTACGCGTACCTTTGATTAAGATGTCGTGCTCGCCGCTGTAAACCTCAGCAATGATCGCTTCGTACGGGCGGTTATGCCAAACCACTTGTACATTAAATTCAATAGAATCATCTAGGTAAGGTTCTGCGACTTTATTCATCCAAATTTCGCGTTGGTGAATTACGCCTTTGCGCATTGCGTCTCTTTCATCGATAGAGAGCATAGATGTCATTTCATACGAGAAGTCGTATATCGACAAAAAGAAAGTGATGTGGCTTGTTGAGGTGCTTTTCTTAGCAAGTTGGATAGCACGAACTAGAGCAGGTTGCTCATCGTGATTAATGTCTGCGACAACTAAAATTTTGTTATAGATACTCATAACTAAGCCTACTTTTCAGACCGAACATATAAATAATGTAGCGTAGTTATGGAGAGATTAAGAGAAATATAAGAGGTTTTAAGAGAGAAACATGATGTAGCTCATTATTGAACTACATCATTGATATCTAGACTATTCTTTTGAAACGCCAGCAAGTTCCATCAACGCATCGTGATCTTCGATAGTGATATATTTGCCTTTAACGCTCAAGATGTCTGCTTTTTGGAAGCGACCTAGAAGACGGCTGATTGTTTCAACAGTCAAACCAAGGTAGTTACCAATATCGCCACGAGTCATCGTTAGGCGGAACTCACGCGGGCTGAAGCCACGTTGAGAGAAGCGAGTCGAAAGGTTGTAAAGGAATGCAGCAAGACGCTCTTCCGCGTTCTTCTTAGACAGAAGCAGAATCATTTCTTGGTCACCTTTAATCTCGTTACTCATCAGGCGCATAATTTGCTGACGCAATTTAGGCATTTTTCCTGATAGGTCATCAAGAATCTCATATGGGATTTCACATACCATAGAAGTTTCTAGCGCTTGTGCAAAACTAGGGTGTTGGTCACCAGTAATCGCATCGAAGCCAACAAGATCGCCCGCTAGGTGGAATGCAGTAATCTGCTCATCACCTTGCTCGGTAATCGTGTAGCTCTTGATCGTTCCAGAGCGAATAGCATATAGAGATTTAAGCTCGTCACCGGCTTTAAATAACTCTTGGCCTTTTTGAATAGGCTTTTTTCTCTCAATGATCTGATCAAGTTGATCGAGTTCAGATTCATTCAAAGTAAACGGAATACAGAGCTGGCTAATACTACAATCCTGGCAATGGATCGCACAGCCACCAGACTGAACACGTTTCGTCACAGGCTTTTCAGAAATCATAACAATCTTTCACTATTTGATATACGTCAATATTTTAGCATTCCTTTATCCAGTTGGGTAGTAAAAAAACCGGATTTAAAGAATGGCTATACGGTATAAATAATGAGCTGTAGTGCCATATAACCGGTATAGAAACCGTAAATGAGGATTAAAATTGCGCCTAGTTGGCGAAATAAGTCAGCTTGTTGCAGTTTCTTGAGGAAATTAGCACCCATACCAACCGTCAGCATCGCTGGGAGCGTCCCTAAACCGAAAGCAAGCATAATACCTGCACCGTTGTACCAACTTCCTGATACGGCCGCCCACGTAAGCATTGAGTAAACTAAGCCACATGGTAGCCAACCCCAAATAAAGCCAAACGGCAAAGCGTGGCTAGGGTGCTTCAAGGGTAGAAATGATTTACCTAAAGGAGAGATATAACGCCATAGCTTCTGTCCGACTTTTTCAAAGAACAACAAGCCGAACCACCATTTACCGATATACAAACCTAAGACGATCATAAAGGCAGCAGCAAATAATCGCAGCCAACCTAGCAGAGCGTTAAAATCGCTTAGCTGACCTATCGAAGAGATTGCACCGCCAATCACACCACCAATCACGGCATAACTCAGCAAGCGCCCTAGGTTATAAAGTAGGGGAATAACAGGGGAAGGTTTACTGTTGCCAATCGAAAGAAGCGACGCAATACCACCACACATTCCCATGCAATGGCCTGCGCCGATCAATCCAACAACAAAGGCTCCGATCCAATCAGGCGTCATCGTTCTTTTTGTCTACGTTAGTTTGGTTTTCGCTGTTAGCTTTCTCATTCTTGACAGGTTTACTATCAGAATGGTTGTGAGCCTTTGCGTCTTCATCAAACAGTATATTGTGACCTTGACGTTCTAGGTCTTCAAACTGTTCGCTCTTCACCGCCCATAGAAAAATACCAACAGCGATGCACACCAGTACAATCGCAATGGGGATCAGGATGTATAAACTTTCCATTATTTACCTTGCTCTTTTAAAAGCCTTAACGAGTTAGACACAACAATAATAGAGCTGGCAGACATGCCCACAACGGCAATGTATGGAGCAACCAAACCCGCGACAGCCAATGGAAGGATAAGTAAGTTATATCCTAATGACCAAGCTAGGTTTTCACGAATTATCTTACGTGTTTTTAACGCCAAAGTACGCGACTTAAGTAATCTATCGAGCTTATCACCCAGTAACACCATATCCGCAGAAGCTTTCGCGACATCCGTACCGCCGCCCATAGCAACTGAAAGGTGGGCACCCGCAAGAATAGGGGCATCGTTAATACCATCGCCAACCATCATGGTAATATCACTTGCATCTCGAGAGTTCAGGTAAGCAAGCTTATCTTCAGGTTTTGCGTTAGCAACAATGTCTGTAATACCGATCTCTTCAGCAACAGGCTTCGCGTTAATCAAAGAATCGCCAGTAAGCAGAGTTGTTTTGATGCCTGCTTCTTTAAATTGCTTAATAAACTCTATGCTTTCTTTACGAATGGGATCTTCATAAGTGAATGTCGCGATATGACGACCCGCCATCGACAAGTAAATGCCGTTGCTTTCCGATGGTTGAGCTTCACCTAGAATGAATTCACTACTACCAATCGCAACTTCTTGGCCATTCCACTCACCAGTGATACCTGAACCAATCACGTTATTAACTGACTCTACTTCGATCTCATCAGAAAGATGAGTCTTGAACGCTTTAGCGATAGGGTGGTTAGCGTGTTGTTCCAGGCTCGCCGCTACTTTGAGACAAGTGTCTTTATCAAGTTCAGCGAAGGTTTCAACTTGGCTGATACGAATATCACCCTCAGTCAATGTACCTGTTTTATCGATGATCAAGTGATTCACTTTGCACAAGGTTTCGAATACGTGGCCTTTGCGCAGCAAAATACCGAAGTTACCCATGCGAGACGTTGAACAAGTAATCGCCGTCGGTGTTGCCAGTGACAGAGCACAAGGACACGTTGCTACCAATACCGAAAGCATGATCCAGAAAGCGTCTTCTGGTCGTGTTTGGTGCCAGTAAAACCAAGTACCGAATGAGATGATTAAGATCACCGCAACAAAGTATCGAGCCACAACATCAGCAATTTCTGCAATGCGGGGTTTAGACAATTGCGCTTCGTCTTGCAGGCGAACGATATTGGAAATAACCGAATCCGCTTTTGACGTCATTACTTCCAATTCAAATGATTCATCACCATTCAATGTACCAGCAAAGACGGTATCGCCTTCGTTTTTGACCACATGGATAGATTCGCCAGTCAGCATCGATTCATCGATATGAACTCTGCCAGACAATACTTTGCCATCGGCAGGAATGTGCTCACCCGGTAGAACGCGAATTTGGTCGCCAACTTTTAAGGTTTTGACTGGAACTTGTTCGCCATCTAACGTTGTTGCCATAGCAGGAACGAGCTTAAGCAGGTTACCACTAGCAGCGGCGGCTTTACGACGAGCGCGCATTTCAAGGAAACGACCAAGCAGTAGGAAGAAGGTAAACATCGAGATAGATTCGAAGAATACTTCACCTTTCTCTGTCACCGTTGCGACCAAACTTGCAACGTAGGCAAACAAAAGAGCGATCGACACAGGTACATCCATACCCAATGTTCGACCTTTGAGGCTACGCCACGCGTTGATATAGAAAGGCAATGCAGAGTAGAGCAGAACCGGTGTTGCAAAGATTAAGCTCACCCAACGGAAGTAGCTTTTGAATTCGGGCTCAAGGTTACCAAAGACTTCAAGATAAAGCGCAACAGCCAGCATCATGACCTGCATGGTTGCTAAACCAGCAATGCCAAGACGATAGAGATAATTCTTCATCGATCGATGATAGGCGGCTTCTTGTTGATCAGCCTCAAAAGGTGCGGCTTTGTAGCCTAAGGTATGGATTGCAGACAACAGCTCGCTCAGTTTCGTCTGAGTGTTGTCCCAACTGAGCAGGGCGCGGTTAGTCGTGGTATTAACACGAATACTAACAACCCCTAACTTTGAAGAGACTTGCTTTTCAATAAGCCAAGCACAAGCAGCACAAGAGACACCTTCTAGTGACAATGTCACTTCAGAGGTGTTTTCAGAGTTACGGACGAACTCCAATTGAACATCTTCGTTGTCGTAATGACTGAGTGCCAGAAGTTGCTCTGGCACGAGATCCGCTTTTTCAGCTGGAGCGGTACGATATTGGTAGTAAGAGACCAGACCGCTATCAACGATTGTCTGGGCTACGGTTTCGCAACCCGGACAACACATAGGTCGTACCGATCCTAAGATTTCTACTTTAAAATCCGTTTCCGCTGGTACATCTTCACCGCAGTGATAACAGGATTCACACATAAGATTTAGTTCGTTAGTTGAGTAGGAGTATCAATAGGGAAGTTCATGCGACCTTGCACTAACCATTCAGAATCATGCGGAGAAAGCTCGATAAACCATGGACCTTGCATTTCATGATCCAGAGTCAACGTGTAGTTGCCTCTCGCATCAGCGGTCAGTAGCTGAGTAAAATCACGGTCAGGCAGCGTTCGGTGCACGAACATTGCGCTAATAGCAGGGAAGTGGTCTAGTTTGCCTTTGTCGAGAGTAATGATAACTGAGTTACCTTTCTCGCTAACTGAAGCTGATAAGCCAAGCTCTTTAGCAACATTTACTTTCGAAATGTCGACATTAATACCTTTACCTTTTTTATAGTAATCTTCAGTGACAACGTTAACTGAATGGTTGGTAAGTATCGCGACTCGAACCAATGTTAGCATAGAAACGCCAACGGTTAGGAAGATCAAAAACCACGGCCAAAACTGCTTATACCAAGGTTGTTCCATATTATTATTCTCAATATATACAATGAAATAAAACTAATTTTTACAAACACTTAAGGTTATAACTGTAAAAGAAAGACAGCCCCTTAAGAAGGGGCTGTTATTATTATGTTACTCTTTATCTGAGTTGCTGAGGCTCCAGACGTAGGCAGAGACGAGCTGAACCTTATCCTCACCGAGGATGTCCTTCCAAGCCGGCATTACACCAGAACGTCCGTACATGACTGTTTCCGTCACATCAGCGCGAGAATCGCCAAATAGCCAGTCGCGGTCAGTCAAGTCAGGTGCGCCAACAGCAGGGTTACCCTTACCATCAGTACCGTGACAGGCTGCACACACTACAAAGCGCGCTTTACCAGCCTCTGCTTCACGTGCGTTTACGCTACGACCAGAAAGGCTAAGCGTGTAGCTAACTACTTCTTTTACGCCTTCTTCGCCAAGAGCGTCTTTCCAACCTGGCATTTGACCGACACGACCATGCATGATGGTAGTAACGATAGCTTGTGGTTCACCACCATATAGCCATGCGTCATCAGTTAGGTTCGGGAAACCTTTCTGACCACGTGCATCAGAGCCGTGACACTGAGAACAGTTTTGTAGGAATAAACGTTGGCCCACTTTGATTGCATCGGCATCTGATGCAATGTCAGGGACAGAACGTAGACCGTTTTCGTCGTGAGCTAGCTTTCTGAAAGCTTCACCAAAGTAGGTGTCAGCATCATCAAGTTCTTTCGCGTATGCGTCTAACTGTTTGTTTGCTTGCGCAGCAGCGATTGCAGAGCGAGACTCTTCTACGCTACGAACTGTTTGGTTTGAACTCGTCCAACCTAGTAGACCTTTAAAGTTGCCAAGGCCTGGGTATAGAGCTAGATAAACAGCTGCAAACACAATTGTGCTAACGAAAAGGTATGTCCACCATTTAGGTAGCGGGTTATTAAGCTCACGAATACCATCGTATTCATGGCCCATATCCTGACCTTCTTCTACACCTGTTTTATCGTTGGAACACCAACGAAGTAAGGCTGCACAGCCAATCAATGTACCGATTGTGATTACTGTTACCCAAATACTCCAGAATGTACTCATTACTTCGTCACTCCTTGATTTTTATCTTTCGCAGGTGCTTCATCAGCGAACACTAGGTTTGCATCTTCGTCGAAGCGCGACTTACGATTTTTACCGAAAGCCCACCAAACGATGCCGATGAAACAAGCAAAAACAGTAACAGTCCAAACACTTTGAAATGTAATAATGTCCATAATTATTCCTTATTTCATTGCGTGGCCAAGCGATTGAAGGTAAGCGATGATTGCATCCATCTCTGTTTTTCCTTCAACATCTTGTTTAGCGTTAGCAATTTGTTCGTCTGTGTAAGGAACACCAAATTGATTACGGAAGATTTCAAGCTTCTGTTTAGTCAATTTGCCATCAAGTACATTCTCAGCAAGCCATGGGAAACCAGGCATGTTTGATTCAGGAACAAGTTCGCGAGGGTCGATAAGGTGAACACGGTGCCACTCATCAGAGTAACGATCACCAACACGCGCTAGATCAGGACCAGTACGCTTAGAACCCCATAGGAATGGGTGTTCCCAAACACTTTCGCCAGCTACAGAGTAGTGACCGTAACGTTCAGTTTCAGAGCGGAAAGGACGAATCATTTGGCTGTGACATACGTTACAACCTTCGCGAATGTAGATATCACGACCTTCCATTTCCAGAGCAGAGTAAACACGTAGATTTTCTACAGGTTCAGTAGTCTGCTTTTGGAAAATAAGTGGGGTAATTTCTACTAAAGCACCAAAACTGATAGCAATAACGATAAGAATCGCTAGTAGGCCAACGTTCTTCTCTACCAACTCATGGCGATTATTTGAATTTGAGCTCATTCTAAATCTCCTTAAGCCGGTTGAGGGATAGCTTTAAGGCTATCTTTAGGTGCAGAAACAGTTTTGTACGTGTTGTATGCCATTAAGAACATACCAGATAGGAAGATGAAACCACCTAAGAAACGTACAAAGTAGAACGGGTAAGATGCTTCTACAGATTCAACGAAGCTGTAAGTTAATGTACCGTCAGAGTTAACTGCACGCCACATTAGACCTTGCATCACGCCAGAGATCCACATTGCAACAATGTAGAAAACCGTACCAATCGTTGCTAACCAGAAGTGAACATTGATTAGAGATACAGAGTACATACGCTCTTGACCAAATAGTTTAGGAACTAAGTGGTAAACCGAACCGATAGAAACCATTGCAACCCAACCTAACGCACCAGAGTGAACGTGACCGATAGTCCAGTCCGTGTAGTGAGATAGTGCGTTAACCGTTTTGATTGCCATCATTGGGCCTTCGAAAGTCGACATGCCGTAGAATGATAGAGAAACGATTAGGAAACGTAGGATTGGGTCGTAGCGAAGCTTATGCCACGCACCAGATAGAGTCATAATACCGTTGATCATGCCACCCCAAGATGGAGCAAACAGAACCAAAGACATAACCATACCTAGAGATTGAGTCCAGTCAGGAAGTGCAGTGTAGTGTAGGTGGTGAGGACCAGCCCAGATATACAGAGACACGAGAGCCCAGAAGTGAACAATCGACAAACGGTAAGAGTAAACAGGGCGACCAGCTTGTTTAGGAACGAAGTAGTACATCATGCCTAGGAAACCAGCTGTCAATAGGAAGCCTACCGCATTGTGTCCGTACCACCATTGCACCATTGCATCGATCGCTCCGGAATAAATCGAGTACGATTTAAACGCAGAGACAGGAACAGCTAGGCTGTTAACGATGTGCAACACGGCAACCGTGATAATGAAGGCTCCGAAGAACCAGTTTGCTACGTAAATGTGCGATGTCTTACGTTTAATCATGGTTCCGAAGAACACGACCGCATAAGCTACCCACACAAGAGTAATAGCAATATCGATTGGCCATTCAAGTTCTGCGTATTCTTTACCAGAGGTTAAACCTAACGGTAAAGTAATTGCAGCGGACAGGATAATCGCTTGCCAACCCCAAAAGGTAAAGGCTACGAGAGGGCCACCAAAGAGACGCGTCTGACAGGTACGTTGTACAACATAATATGATGTTGCAAACAGCGCACTTGTACCGAACGCAAAAATAACCGCATTAGTATGCAGGGGACGTAAACGACTGTACGTCAACCACGGCGTATCAAAGTTTAGCTGTGGCCAAACTAATTGAGCGGCAATCAAAACACCAACGCCCATACCGACAATACCCCACAAAATTGTAACTAGGGTAAATTGACGGACGACCGTATAGTTGTAGTTTTGTTCAAGCTGCTTTTCTTGGCTCATTTGCATGCTTCCAATTTCTTATTTACTACACTTTACTTCCAACACGACTCACGTCGTAATGCCACCCAAATTAGAAAAGGAAATTCAGCCTATTCAGGGCTTTATTTCCACTTGCTGATTTTAAAAAAAAGTGGCATTTTCAACGCGACACTATACTTGAATTAACAAATCAATGACAGAGTAGTAACCTTACGCTTGGTCTGGAATTGGATTTTTATTTAAAAACTTTGAACTTTGTAACAAGGAGTAAAGATTATAATGGCGGCACAAAAGCTAACAAAAGGCAGGCTTGTTCAAATTATCGTCATGTTGGTTATTTTAATAGCTGCATTTACTTGGAGAACAGTAACATACGATAATAACGAAACAGTAAACTGTATAGTTTCAAAACCTTGTAAATTTGGTATTGATAATCATAATGTTTCAGTTTCAAGCAATAACCTAGGGTATTCGATCGAAACATCTAAAACTGGCAAATTTATCATTAGCTATAATGAAAGCGGAATTCTGGAAGAAAAAGGACCATCAAATTGGCTGTTACAAACTAGTGATAAGACCTCCTCAATAACGGTTACATTTCCACAACAGGTGAGCACGTTTTCTGTAAACCTTTCTAAGGAGTAACAGAGAGAAACTGGGGCACACCTCGGTTCTTTTGATAGAAACATGTACCAAATCAGTGAAACACAATGCATTAAAGTGTTATAAAGAGAGCATTAATAAAGTTACCCAGAATCTATGAAATTTCTATCAAAAGTCTCTTACTCCCTAGACGATAAAATCGCAGTAGATGAGTTGCTCAGCGGGGTGGAAAACCCTGACGATATTGCTTGTCTTATTTGCTACTGCACAGAAGAGTATTCGACACTCGCTGTGCAGAGATATTTCGTAGATGCTCTCCCGAACACTCCCATACATGGCTGTACTACTTGTCACGGCATTATGACCGAAACTGGTTTTCATTCTGGTCCAGTCATTGGCGTCCTCATTATTTATGACTCGGGGATCAACGCCTATGGTACGGGAATCGAACATTTCAGTGACTCCATAGACCGCAGTACCTTCAGCGCGATAGACAAAGCACTCAAGAACGCCAACCGAGAAGGTGAAATTCCTGATCTTATCTTGCTGCATTCCACACCGGGTAACGAAGAAAAGGTGATGGCGGCTATCGATAAGAAATTTGGTACTGAAGTGCCAATTATTGGTGGCAGTGCTGCAGACAACCAGGTTTCCGGAAATTGGAGTATCTTCACCGAAGAGTCGCTGTCTATAAATGGTGTGTCTTTAACGGTAGTGTTTGCGTCTCAGTCCATCTATTCCTCTTTCAGCGCGGGTCATACGCCTACGCGGTATTCAGGCACCGTGACCAAAGTAAGAAACCGAATTTTGTTGGAGATAGACCACAGGCCAGCCGTCACCGTTTACAACGAATGGACTAATTTCCACTTAGATGGCAGTGATGATGGCTACATATTCGAAAAGTCGTCAGTCTACCCATTAGGCAGGAAAGTCGGCTCTTCTTACGATTACCCATATTTCAAATTGTCTCATTCGATCAGAGAGACGGAGTGTAATGGGATTGAGCTGTTCACAGACATCAGTGAAGGCGACACCATCTACCTGATGCAAGGGTCTAAGCAGCAGTTGATTAGCCGCGCCGCGAATATCATTCACTCCTCATACTACAACGACATGGATCTTGAAGAGAAACTAGGGGCGATCAATATCTTTTGTGCAGGCCCAATGTTGAACCTTAAACAAGATATGGATGAGGTTTGTGACCAAATAAATCAAGCACTTAATGGGCTACCATACATATGTCCGTTTACGTTTGGTGAACAAGGCAGGCTCTCTGGTGGCGAGAATGCACACGGGAATTTAATGGTATCGTCTGCAACGTTTTATAGGTTGAAAAAGTAATGGGTTCTGAAGGTCAAGAAGCGCTGCAAGAAGCACGTATTGAACTGCAAAAACTAAAAGCCCGTGAGCGAAAGCTGGCTGAAGAGAACAGGGTGATCTTATCAACCATCTCTGCGATCAGTAAGGCAAGTAACATATCTGAGATATTCTCCAGTCTCGAGTTCGTGCTCAAAAAATACATTAAGTTTGATGACTTTATCGTGGTATCAAGGGTAGGGAACGAAGGCAGTTTCAAAACCCTGCTAAGCAATAACAAAGTCTTCGAACAGATGAATTGGAGTGATTGTGGCAAGTTATCTCGAGTGATCAATGGAGAATGCGCCATCCTTTTTGAACCCAAGTCTCTGGGTGAATTCAATTCCTTACATCCCATTATCCTCGATCAAATCAACTCTGTTCTAATTACTGGTATCGATAGCGGACTAACACAATCCGTCATCATCTTTATCCACTCGAATACCAAGCACTTTAGTATTGAAACTAAGGCCACACTAAACCGTTTTCGACCGTTGATAGAGCGTGCTGTTTTCGATATTGAGAACAAAGAAAAGCTTGAAGCAACCGTTCGAGAACGTACCGCAGAGCTTGTCACAGCAAGAAAAGACGCAGAAAGAGCCAACAAGGCCAAGTCTGAATTCCTCGCGATGATGAGTCATGAATTAAGAACACCGCTAAATGCCATAATTGGCCTAATAGACACCCTAAAATCCACATCATTGAACGAAGAACAACAGTCTATACTGCTTAATATGAGCACATCATCTGAGCTATTGCTGGCAATTATCAGTGACGTATTGGATTTTTCTAAGATTGAATCTGGGTGTTTCTCGTTGGCTCCTCAATGGAGCAACGTAAGAGACACTGTAACTTTTGTATTATCTGAACAAAAGAAGACAGCAGACGATAAAGGTTTGCCGCTAACAGTAACTAGCGATATCCCTGAAGGTGAACTTCATTACATCGACCCAAGTCGCTTGGCACAGATCCTATTTAATTTGATCGGTAACGCGATTAAGTTCACTGAGCGTGGGCATGTCCATGTTTCTATAAAGTACCAGCAGAGCTCTTTCTATATAACGGTGGAAGACACAGGGATTGGCATTAGCTCGCAACAACTTTCGTCGCTGTTCAGTCCATTTGTGCAAGCTGATAGCACAATCACACGTAGATTTGGTGGCACAGGTTTAGGCTTGGCCATCACTAAAAGACTGGTTGAACTGATGCGCGGGCGCATATCGGTAAAGAGTGAGCCTGGAAAAGGCTCCAAATTCGAAGTACAGTTGCCAGTGCTTACTAGAGTTACGAATAATCTGGCTAACAAAGAAGACGAATCTTCACGAGAGTTAAGAAGCCGTTATTCAGTGTTAGTTGTCGAAGACAATCCAACGAATCAAATGGTGATAAAGTTAATCCTTACAAGACAAGGCCACGAGGTTTTCATCGCAAGTAATGGTGAAGAAGCGATTGGCTTTATTGAAAGAGGCAACGAATCAATAGACATTATCTTAATGGATGTGTCGATGCCGGTCATGGATGGATTAACCACAACCAAATACATGAGAGACGCAAACATCAAAACACCAATCGTTGCGCTAACAGCACACACATCAGTAGAAGACAAATGTTCGTGCTTAGATGTCGGCATGAATGATTTCGTGACCAAGCCAGTAAGAACTAAAGAGATCACAGAAGCAATTGATCGATTAATGCTTGAAGTCTAATAAACGTATTCTTAATCGAAGATTAGGAAATATGTTTATTAGGTATTTTATGGTAAATAGCCTTACTGTTAAATAGAACATCGATTTGGTAGATAAACAAGAGGCAGGGCATCGCACAAAGATACCTGCCTTATAAACACCAAACACCATTTAACATAATATACATAATACGCACCAAAAATGAGATTGAAATCTGAGAGGTTTCAGGGCCTGTTACTCGCGTAATTTTACGTACAGCGCCGCATGAATCTATCTATTTAATTACTGGCTGGCTTTGACTCCGCGTTAATTGGATTAAATCGTGATGGCTTTATCACATGTCTGCTCAAACTTAATTAAGACTTCTAATTACGGATGCCTCTCCAAAGTTAGTCCAGAGTCTCTGCTGGTTGAGTGTTAAAAGCTATTACCCTGATTTTGCTTACCAAAAGAACCTAGATGATTAACGCTTCCACTAACTCTCGGTCTATTGTCCGTACTACCAATAAACTGAAAAGACTTGGTTACTCTTGTTCGCTAGATTTAACGGTCCCAAAAGACCAAGCGAACTCCCGAATCATCTAGTCTTGTTTACCTATGTTGGCTTGTTCTTCACCAAATTGAATCAACTATCAACGTCATCAGTAACATCCGTACTCGTTTTTCAAACCACTAACTTTGAATTTTCTGATGCCCAACGGTCATTGTTACCAAACTGCGTTGCCATCCAAAACGAACTTCTATAAACGACTTGGCTAATCGTAAGTTACAGTGCAACATAAATTCTATTAACCTCTGTCTGGACTATATTAACTTGTCTCATAACTGCGATAATGACACTTCTATTACCAACAAGTCTTTAAAATCAGATCTTTAGGCTAGTTCTCAATTAGTTAGAGTATCTTTTGTTTGTTAACATATTCTGGAACAGAATAACTTATTATCTTAGAAGGCTTTACATGAAAATCAGTACAATCGCCCTATCGCTATTCACCGCTTTTTTTGGCATTAGCTCGCAGGCGCTTGCTAGTGAAAACGAAAACTCACCTAGAGAGCATGGTCATTTTTATGCTGGTGTTGATATCGGCTTTTATAATGAAACTGAATTAGAATATCGTGGCAGCGCCATTGAAGATTTATCTGATCTATCAGACTTTAGCTATAACTTGGTTGGAGGCTACGAATTCAATACACATGATGTCGTCAAACTGGGGCTAGAAGCCGAGTACCGAAAAATCGGAAAAGTTAGCTATAACGACTTAATGGATATTGAAGGCCATGCTTTCTTCGTAAACATTAAACCAAAGTTTATTGTTGAAGGTGACGTATTAGATCTGTATGTATCTTTATTAGCCGGTGTTGGCTCTATGGATATGGAAGCGAAAGCTTTTGGAGTATCAGACTCTAAGTCTGAAGCAGCCTACCAAGTTGGTGCTGAGCTTGGTGCGATGGTAACAGACAACATCGATATCCATATTGGTTACCGCTATGCAAACGTTGAAATTGAATCCATCGATGTGTCACCTCAAACCGCTTACCTAGGTGCAAGGTACCACTTCTAAACTTGATTCACTCGTAGGCTCAATACTACTAAAGCCGTCCTTTTAAAGCTCGGCTTTAATTTTGATCACCTATTTCCCTACTCGACCTCTACTTTGACAAGACAATTCAACCATAAATAAAGTTACGTTGTATCTTCTGTAAAAAGTTACAACTTGAAAGCTTTGCCCTAACGCAAAATAAACCACTTTAACAGGCTACTATTTCGTGTTTAAATTTTGATCTATCAAACAGTTATACGAATAAACTTGGTGATTAGGCAATCAAATGCTATGCATTCAGGTATCAGCTATGAATTAAAGTGTTAACATCAGGCAATTTTGTAAACTAGGTGTTTGATATGTTGCCTAAACTTTATAAGTTCAGATCCCTCCATGATAGAAACATACAGTCGATTGCCGAGTGTTCGCTGTGGTTCGATTACGCTAAAACTTTTAATAACCCTTTTGAATCTAACCACGTGTTCAACAAAGAGCTTCAACAAAACTTTAAGATCATGTGTTTCTCTCAGTCGAGCGACCACCCAATACTATGGTCCCAGTATGGTGACAACTTTAAAGGCATGTGTATCGAGTATGATCTCAACTGCTATAACGGCGAGGCCAATCTCAACTGTTTTGAAGTCCAGTATGAAGACGAACCGAATATGTTCCGCCCGGCATCGCTAAGAGGTTTACAAACATCAAGACTGGGAGCTGAGATATTCAAAATTAAGCATTCTAATTGGCGTTATGAAAAGGAATACCGCTGGGTATTACCTGATGACGAGATGATCGGAAATAAACTCTACCTTAATAGAGAGTGCCTAAGCTCGGTGATTCTGTCAGAGCACGCTCCTGCCGACAGGAAATTGAAAGTTCTGATGACTTGCCAGCGCCTTGGTATCCCTGTTAAACACGCAATAGCAAAGCAAGAGTCGTTTACCTTCGAAGTGGTCAGTTAAGTAGAGTGTAATCCTACTGTTTAGCGCCAAAACAAGACATTCACATAAAGTTACAGCGCAACAAAAAAGAGAGCGACATTAATGAGACTCTCTCTTTTTATTACATGTTCACCGTAAGCTTTCCCAATCCTTTATCTTGCATCTGCTCAATCGTCGCGATAGACATTTGAACAGTTGAAAACCAATAAGGTCGGTGCTTAACGTTAAATAGTTCACTATTATCTAACGCCTCGAAAACAGAATATTTTCTACCTTGAGCCAAAGCTGCACCATAAACCGTTCGCTCAAGTACTGGAATGTCATTCACTTCCTCTAGAAGTGCCCTCTTGATGAACTGATTTCCAGGGCTCCAATCTATAAATTCAACGAGGTTTTTTAGTAGCTTAAGCTCTAGCTGCTCGACCATTGATTCAAGAAACTGTGTGTTTGGCATCACCTCAGTACAAGCATAATATTCGTCATGCTTGTCACTTGCTTCACGATAACCAAGCATCGTTTTTACCAATGCGTCTTCAAACGTTGAAGAAAAGTGGTTACAAATTAAAAACAAAGGCAGAACTCTCAACACACCAAGTAAAATGCCTACGTTAGGATCTTTAACCGACGTTTCTTGAAGTCGAATTCGAGTCGCATTTGACGTCACGACCAAGTGTTGCCAAACCTTAGGTGTGATGTGTTTAATGTTGCCATCATTCCACTTAATCAGCTGTTGACTCATTAACAATGGGAACAATAAACGACAATTTTCTATTCCTATTTGTCGTGCTGCAACTTTTGGATCGAGAATTACCTTAGATTTCTTTCCATATTTCTCTGAAAACTCTTGATTGGAAACAAACTCGATTAAACTTGAGCTCAATGGCCTACTTTTCGCGGATATTTCATGGAGTTTGGAAAAGTTTAAAGATGGCGAATACGCAACACTAGCGAACTGATTGTAATCGGGTAAGTCTGAAAACAACGAACTTATTAAGGTACCTTGAAGCTTCTCAAGCATTAGCGCAGAAGCGGCATTGCTGACATCATCGATAACGTATCGTAAGGTTTGTTGCTTCGCGTCGACTTTTTCACGATGAGCATTGACTCTATCCTGCTCGCAGCGCAATAAAATACGTTGATTGTGAGATATGCGGTCAGATTCATCAAATATGACACTATCACAATACCTATTTTCCAAACTTAGTAACGTGTCTACTGTAGATTGTGCGAGCTTATATTCAGGTGAGATTAACCATCGATTAAAGCGAGCTTCAACATTGATTGAGACCTTCCTTGAGATCTCAACTACTTCAGAGGTATAACTTTTATTTGCTAACAACAACCGTGACTTTCCTTTGCCGTAAATGCTCTTGTATCGGCATATCCTGCCTTTATAACAAAACTAATATTAATAGAAATTAGAGATTGGTTCACGAAATTGTTTCAATAAAATTAAGGATATTTAGTTATAGTGCGTTGAGAGTGGCTAGTGTGTGATATGTAGCCGGATATACTTTTCTGGAAAGCTGTATTTGAACCTTTTCTTCGTCGGTAGGTGTTTTTTCGCCTGCTTGCAAACTTTACTATCTCCAGACGTTCTCACCTTTTTGATTCTTGCGTAACCTTTAGAGTGCTTCATCTCAATCATCAGATCGCAATAACCCTCGAAATCAACATTACTCTTGTTGAGCCCTTTCATGACGGTGACTTTTATCTTTTTAGCTACAGGATTAACCAATGCATCGTCGGGAAAAGCGACTGGGGATAAAAAACATAATAGTAATACTAGATATCTCATACTGCTCTCTCTTTGTTGAGGGTGAGAACAGTATGCGGAGATTTAAGAGAAATGAAGGATTAACTTAGTATGAGGATTGACCAGCTAACGCGTAACTCTCAACGATTACGCTTTCTTTGAGCCTTTAGACTTAAAACCATTATGCGGGAACACGTTACGAATACGTTGCTGTACGTTTTTAGGAACATCTTTAGTGAACTTGAGATTGTAACCAGAACGTTTTGCATACACTTTTAGCTCGCCTTTAAAGGTATTGTTATGACCAATCTCTTGAAGGTTGTGCTTAAAGCTCGGTGGAAGATGCCCTTTAACTTGTTCGATCGCCCCGTCGCTAAATTTAATTTTCAATACCGGTCGGTCGACTGCTACTAACCAAAAAACTAATACCGCACCGATTAAGATTACGTACATCATAATGTCACCACTACTGTTGATGGTTATTTATCGTCAGAAAGGAGCTTGCTTAAGTCTTCTTTGAGGCTAGTCACCGTCTTGCTGGCCTGCTCACTACGAGACGCTTCGCTAACCAAATACTCGATGGCATCTGAGAGCGTACAACCTAGCTCGTTCGCACGTTGAGATAGCTTTTCCCATACACGGTAATCAAGGTCGATTGATTTCTTCTTTGTATGAACTTGTTCAGCATTGAAGTGGCGTTTTCGCTTAGCTCTGATCGCTTGTTTAAGCTTGTTATCGAGCTCAGGAGACATGTTGTTAGATATCCACTCAAGGACACCTGTAGGTTGGTGTTCAAGCTTCAATAAGGCTTTAACAGCAACATCAGCTTCACTTGAATCTATGTGGCAGGTGATCGACTCGCCTTCTTTCCATTTTTTGACCAGATAGTTCCATTTCCAACCACATTCCAAGTTTTCAAGTTGCTGATATTTCATGTCTAATCTCGAGAGTTAATCCTAGTGACAGCGTAACCCAAAATAGGCTATTTAACAATTATGATCTTGAAAGAATAGACCAAGATCATACTTATATTAGCTTAGTGATTAGTAACTACAACATAGAGCTACAAGCGAGATCGGTTTTTCTATATACTCCCTACCTCATTATCATAATCAGAAACTTAAATGACTCAAGTAGATTGGCGACATGTTACGCCTCAGTACGACGAATATAGCGCTCAATTAGAGCAATTCCCTGACATCTCGCCTTTCCCGTTTTCAGATATTCAACATAGATTCAAAGATGCGCTAACCCGCTTTGTTCGCTTGTCTAACCTTTCGCGCGTTTTACTGGTAAACGCTCCAGACAATTCGATCTATCGTCAAATGATTGTTGAATCTCTAGTCACTGCTTTAGATGATCACACTCTACCGGTTATAAAAACTGAGTCTTTAAATGCTGTCTCTCTGTTTGACCAAGTTCAGTCAAAAGACGGTAAGGTTGTAGCGACAAAGCCCGGCCTACTGGCTAGAGCAAACAACGGCTATCTGATCGTTTCAGCAAACTTGATCTTGGCCAACCCAGGAAGCTGGTTACTGCTTAAATCAGCACTGCTTGGTGAAGCCGTAGAACCAATCAGCAGTAATCCAGAGCACTTGAACCAATCCCCGACTTTGCCTTTGACTTACAACATTAAGTTGATTGTGGTTGGAGACAGAGCTCAACTAGGTGACCTTGATTACCTAGACAGCGATATTCAAACCGGTTTTTGCCTATTCAGCGAAATTGAACAGGACATTAAGCTCTCAGAAGACACTCTGACTCAATATCTTGGTTACCTTAAGTGGCTTCAACAACGCTATGAATTACCAAACATCACGCAACAAGCGTTGACTGGCATTCTTACTGCCGGAGCAAGAGAAACCGAAGATCAAAGCTATATCCCACTGTGCCCTATTTGGCACAACGCGTTATTGAACGAAGCTTTGATTGAAGCCGACAATGGTGAGATTGATATTCACCATATCCAGCAAGCTCAACAGCACAAATACAACCGTGAATCTTATCTACCAGAACGCGCCCTTGATGATATTCGTGATGGCCAAGTCATTATCGAAACTGAAGGTGAACAAGTTGGTCAAGTTAATGGATTGACGGTCATCGATGTACCGGGACACCCAATATCGTATGGTGAACCTGCACGAATTTCCTGTGTTATTCACTTTGGTGATGGTGATATTGCCGATGTTGAGCGCAAAGCCGAGCTGGGTGGTAATCTTCATGCTAAAGGCATGATGATCATGCAAGCATTTGTGAGCAGCGCACTAAACCTTGAAGATCCATTACCATACGCAGCTTCCGTAGTATTTGAGCAGTCTTACTGCGAAGTAGATGGCGATAGTGCTTCTCTTGCGGAGTTGTGTTCTCTGGTTAGTGCTTTGTCTGAATACCCTATCAATCAACAAATTGCGGTTACAGGTGCAGTTGACCAATTTGGACGTGTGCAAGCTGTTGGCGGGCTAAACGAGAAAATCGAAGGCTTCTACCATGTGTGTAAGCACAACGGCTTAACAGGCGAACAAGGTGTGATCCTTCCAAGATCGAACTTAAGGCATCTTGCACTAAAGCCTGACCTTATTGAAAGCATTAAGAATGAAGAATTCCATATTTGGTCTGTGTCTAATGTAGACGAAGCAATTCCTCTCATTATGAACAAACCATTTAGAGACGATGAACAAGAAAGCGTTCTGAGTAAAATCGCGGAACGTATTGAAAACTTTGAAAGACATGAGCACCCTATTGGAATCGTTGGACGCATTAAAAACTGGTTTGTCTAGTACTGATCGGACTTGTTTAGCGTACACCTGTTCACTAATATGCACCTATCAAAAATCGGAGTAATTGATAATGCAAAACAAACGTGATTCTTACACTCGCGAAGAGCTTCTAGCATCAAGCCAAGGCGAACTATGGCCACAAGGCCCTCAACTACCAGCACCGAACATGCTAATGATGGATCGCATCACTAAGATGTCTGAAACTGAAGGTGATTACGGTAAAGGTTTAGTTCTTGCTGAGCTGGATATTACTCCTGACCTATGGTTCTTCGATTGTCACTTCCCGGGTGACCCAGTAATGCCTGGTTGTCTAGGTCTTGACGCAATGTGGCAGCTTGTTGGCTTCTACCTTGGTTGGGTTGGCGGCGAAGGTAAAGGCCGTGCTCTAGGTGTTGGCGAAGTGAAATTCACTGGTCAAATTCTACCTACTGCGAAAAAAGTAACTTACGAGATCCACATGAAGCGTGTTGTTAACCGTCGTCTAGTTATGGGCCTTGCGGATGGTCGCGTACTTGTTGATGGTAAAGAGATCTACGTTGCTAAAGATTTGAAAGTTGGCCTTTTCCAAGATACGTCAGCATTCTAATCTAATAGTTAGATTTTTAGTAAAGCAGCCCATGGCTGCTTTATTTTCGTTCCAATAAATTTAGTTATAGTGCATTAAAGTATCCCGTATTAAGCTTGAAACAGGATAAATCCACCAGCGATACGCTTATGATAGCGAAACTAGAATGCTACATAGCTCTGGGAGTCTTTGTGTTGTTCTGAAACTAACAAGGCTCCAGCCGTTGTAATCAACAGACAATGGAGCCCTGACCTTGAATTCTTTACGCCCTATCTACTTATAGAGACCTGATTGCTTGTCATCTTTGGCGTCACGCCATCCACCTAACCAATAAGACCGAGAATCCATTTGGCTATATGGGCAAGCTTCTTGCGACCGTCCATTTAAACCAGCCTTGTAGCCTTGAGATTGTGCTCGTTCTAGTCGATCACGCTTTTGTCTCTTCATAGTGCAGTCCTCATACGGGTGTTACATTTACTAACATACAATGATTACAACTTTACGGAGTTTTTGTGACTCCAACTTTAAGAATCGGTCAAATTTTCACTTTTCTCAAGGTGAAAAAAAGCCCGAGTTCAGAATTGTGAACTCGGGCTCAGGAGATAAAATTATTTAAATTTTCTGCGGAACCCTAATAGACCAAGCACAGTCAAAGTTAACCAACCTAGGCTACCACCTTGGCGCTCAACTTTCTCGGTGTCGGTGCTACGAGTTACTACGCTATCAATGTCAGAGCCAGTGTCATACCTTGCTCCCTTGATTGGGATAAGCTTAACAGCTACAACCTTTTCGACTGCGTTAGATGAGGCACCACCACAGTATGAGTTGTGTGATGTTGTGTCATAAGGCTTATCATTACCGTCGACTGTACATTTGATAGCCGTTGCTGAAATCACGCCAGCATCATTGATATCCGTCGCATCAATGATTCTAAATTGGTTATTGTGACTAGACGCATCACCATCATTTGTTAAGTCATCTAACCACCATGCTTTACCACCAAAAATATCAACACGGCGTTCATCAGTTGAAGACGGGAGATCGTAAGGGTAAATAAAGCCTCTGTGTCTTCTTTCGCTGCCATCGACTTCACGCGTCGTTTCCGCATCGATCTGGCCAACAAGTTCATTGTAATTATTTACCGCTTTAGCTTCACCGCTTGAGCCACTGAAGAAGATACCGCCAGACAAATACGTTGCTGTTGGGTTTTTAGCATCCGTTACAATAAAAGGCTTATTACCGGCACTACCATTTTCAGGAACATAACCGTTACGTTTTGAATATCCAACTGCAAACAAGTTGTCGTTAATATCGGTTGCTACTGAGTTACTGTATCTAGCATCATCGTTAGACGAGCCTGACTTAACTTCTGCACCACTAATAACTTTCGTTGTCCAAGAACCTGAAATATCTAATGAGTCACTCACAAAGACACTAGCGTTCATGTCTTGAAGATCGCCACTACCATCAACTGTGTTATAGCCTACACCATAAAAAACAGAGCTTGACGTATCAATTGCAATTGACCGCATGCTGCCTTGGGCAAAGTAGTCACCTTGTTGGGCGTTGCCACCTCTAACCCAATCGATTTCCTTTGTATCAGTTCCATCCCAGATTGCTGCTTTTGAACTAAATGTTGTATCCGATGTGCCTGTCTTAGGCCCTTCCGTAGATACACTACCTACGTTATAAACAGTACCGCTTACCGTTATCGCTCGCCATGCACGCGTTTCAGAAGATCCGGTAGGTTTCGCTGTCGTCGTAAACAACGCGTTATTGCGAATGTCGCCTTCAGATTTAACACCTAGCGGTTGAGCATTATCATCTAGAGAGTTAATTACCGTATTACGAGTGTCAAAAGTATCACCACCTTCTACAAATGCTTTTGCATTGACGTAAGTAAGGTCATTTCTTTCCTTACTCCAAGTATCGTTCCAACGGTTTTGCGCCCAGCTTTCACATGTAGAATATCCTAGTTCTCGGTAGCAATAGTTTTCGAAATCATCGAACTCTTGAATGTATTGGAACGGAGCATCCATGGCAAAAGGCACTTCTTCGCGATAACTTACAGCCTCGACCGTATTGCGAGTTTCACCAGCTAATTTAAATGTCGTATCAGCACAGTTAGTTGCGGTAGCGTCAAAACACCCTTTCGCAAGTACTACACCACCAGCATCCTTTGCAACACCAGGCTGAATCGCGACACCAAATATCTCTGACGCACCAGTAATTGAAGGCGTTACTTCAACTACCTTGTAAAGCGCAGCGTTGGCATTAGTTGCAGCCAAAACTAGGGCTGCAACAGTTGTTAATTTGAATTTAGTACAAGTCATTATTACTTCTTAACTTTCCTGTTGTAGTGCCTCGAGCTCTTCCCAGCGCTCAAAAGCAACTTCAAGCTCCTGCTCTGCTGCAGATAGCTTATCTAATACTGGTTGTGTCTGCTCTACAGATTTTGAAAAGAAGCTTGGATCGTTGACTTCTTCCTGAAGAGTTTCAATTTGAGTTTCCAATTCTTCTAAACGCATTGGTAGCGCTTCTAGTTCTCGTTGTAGCTTATACGATAACTTCTTAGGTTTAGCCTTAACTGGCGCAGTTTTGGGAGTTTCCTCAACTACTTTCTCAGGCTTTGATGGCTTTTCAACCTGTCGGTACTCTAATGCTTGTTTTCTTTGCTGCTGAGCATCGTGGTAACCACCAACAAATTCTTCAATAACGCCATTACCTTCAAAGATCCAACTTGTCATAACCGTGTTATCAACAAACTGACGATCGTGGCTCACTAAAAGAAGCGTACCCTGATAGTTGGCAAGCAAATCTTCTAAAAGTTCCAAAGTTTCGATATCTAGATCGTTGGTTGGCTCATCGAGAATCAATAAGTTGTTCGACTTAAGGAAGATACGAGCTAGTAACAGACGGTTTTTCTCACCACCAGATAGTGCTTTAACAGGAGTACGAGCACGTTTTGGAGAGAATAAGAAATCTTGTAAGTAGCTTAGTGCATGACGCTCACGGCCACCTACAGTGACTTCTTGCTTACCATCCGCTAAGTTATCGATTACAGACTTCTCAGGATCTAGAATTTCACGATATTGGTCAAAGTAAGCGACTTCAAGCTTAGTACCGCAATGTAGACGACCTGAATCAGGCTTAAGCTGGTCAAGCAGCAGCTTAAGTACCGTACTCTTACCACAACCGTTAGGACCAATCAGAGCGATACGATCACCACGCATGATGTTGAAGCTGAAGTCTTTAACAATCTCTTTGCCTTCGAAGCCAAAGTTAATGTTCTCAGCTTCAAATACAATCTTGCCTGAACGCTGGCCATCGTCGATTTGGATAACAGCTTTACCCTGCACTTCACGACGGTTCAAACGTTCTTCACGTAGCTTCTTAAGCGCACGTACACGGCCTTCGTTACGAGTTCGACGAGCTTTAATGCCTTGACGAATCCATACTTCTTCCTGAGCGAGCTTTTTATCAAATTCAGCGTTCTGCATCTCTTCAACACGAAGCGCTTCTTCTTTCTCAACAAGATAGTTTTCGTAATCACCCGGGAAAGAGCTCAATTTACCGCGATCAAGATCGACAATACGTGTTGCCATCGATTTAATGAACGCACGGTCATGCGAGATAAAGATGATTGAACCGCGGAAGTCTTTCAGGAAACCCTCTAACCATTCAATGGTCGCAACATCCAAGTGGTTAGTCGGTTCGTCAAGTAGAAGCACGTCAGGGTCACATACAAGCGCACGAGCAAGCGCCGCTTTACGTTGCCAACCACCAGATAAATCAGTCAGCTTTGTTTCAGCTGTCAACTTAAGTGCAGCCAATACGTTGCTTACGCGATCTTCAAAGCGCCATGCATTCGCATGATCCAATTGCTCTTGAACACGAGTAAGACGATTTAGGTTCTTTTCACTAGGGTCAGTACCGATGAGATCCAGAAGATCATGATAGATCTTCAGCTGTTCACCGATTTCCGCTAGGCCACCAGCAACGTAATCATAAACGGTACCTTGCTCATTGCGCGGTGGATCTTGCTCAAGGCGAGATACAACCACATCTTGTGTGATTTGCATCTTGCCGTCGTCCATGATGATGTTCCCAGACAGGATTTTCATCAACGTAGACTTACCAGCGCCATTGCGCCCTACTAAACACACACGTTCGTTTTCTTGCAGTGCGAAGTCCGCACGATCTAATAACGGGTGATCGCCAAACGCTAATTGCCCATTATGAATTGTAAGTAATGCCATTCTTCTTTAACCAATCATTAAGTTCTAACAAGCCAAATGGCCAGTTAAGCTCTGAGCTTTGAGAAAGGTCAGAGCTTTCAAATTTGAGCACCGGAATAGTGACCCCGTAACGGGAAAAGAGCTCATCATCAAATGCAATGTCAACAACGTTGACGTGATGGCTAATGTTTAACTGTTCCGTGAGTTGGAATGCCATCTCACATAGATGGCACCCTTCTGTACTGTAGAGAGTCAGCACTATATATCCTTATACGATCTCTTAACTACTTATGTGTAATCAACCAGCAGTTATGAATGTGCTTATTGCGAGAGAAGTCCAATGGAAGTGTCTTCGCTGAGATATTCTGAGCCTTAAGACCTAACTCATCTAGAGCTTCCAAGTCCATTTTGAAGTGACGCTTGTTGTTAGAGAACACAATCGTGCCTTCTTCACGAAGAAGACGTTTAAGGTTTTCCATCAGCTGAATGTGATCACGTTGAACATCGAAAGATTGATCCATACGCTTTGAGTTAGAGAACGTAGGTGGATCGATAAAGATCAGATCATAAGAACCCTGCTCTTTAGCTAGCCATTGTAGACAGTCAGCTTGAACAAACTGATGTTGACGACCAACACGACCGTTAAGCTCCATGTTCTCTTTCGCCCACTCTAGGTAGGTATTAGACATATCAACAGTAGTTGTAGAACGAGCACCACCCACAGCAGCATGAACAGATGCACTTCCTGTATAAGCAAACAAGTTTAGGAAATCCTTACCTGCGGCCATCTCACCGATACGACGACGAGTGATCTTATGATCTAGGAACAACCCGGTATCTAGGTAATCATGAAGATTAACAATCAGCTTAACGCCATACTCGTTCACTTCTAAGTTCGATGAGTCTTGAGCCAATTTCTGGTATTGAGAACGGCCTTTCTGTTTCTGACGAACTTTAAGCACAACGTTGTTTGCTTCTACGCCTGTTACTTGAATAGAAGCACGGATGATATCGGTTAAGCGACGTTTTGCCTTCTCTTCCGGTACATCTTTAGGCGCTGCGTATTCTTGAATCACAAGGTGACCTGGGTATACATCAATCGCTACATTGTATTCTGGTAGGTCAGCGTCGTAGATACGGTAGCAATCTAATTGCTCTTTCTTAGCCCACTTGCCAATTTTACCGATGTTCTTTTTAAGACGGTTCGCGAAATCAGGTGCAATCAATTGTTCTTGCTCGCCTGATGGACGCTCTGACATCGGACGATCTGAAATTGAGTAGTTCTTTTGGTGACACGGTAACGCACCGTTGTTCAACTTGAACTGTTTATCTGCACGCATGCGTAAGCAGCTTAGTAGCTCGTCTGAGCTAGAGAAGATAGATGCGTTACAGCCACCAAATTCAGCTTTAAGCTGTGCACCGAATGCGGTGTAAAGTGCAATAAGACCAGGCTCTGTCCCTAAACGCTCACCATAAGGTGGGTTAGACACAATCACACCATCCGTAAATTCCGTAGGGCGTTTAAGTTTTGCTGCATCACCTACTTCGAATTCAATCAAATCTTCTACACCAGCACGGCGAGCATTATCGCGCGCTGTTTTGATCATGCGCTCATCGTTGTCGTAACCATAGAACTTACATTCTACTTTCTTAACGCCACGACGGCCTTGGACGTTCGCTTCTGCTTTAACTTCAGCCCAAAGCTCAGGCTCGAAATCTTCTAGTGATTCAAAACACCACTTCTGACGTTTAACACCTGGAGCCATGTTTGCAGCCATCATCGCCGCTTCAATCACTAACGTACCTGAACCACACATTGGATCTAGGAAAGGCTTAGTTGCGTCCCAACCACTACGAAGAAGAATCGCGGCAGCAAGAGTTTCACGTAGTGGTGCTCGACCTGATTCAGGACGGTAACCACGTTGGTGAAGACCGCTACCTACCATATCAACACCAAGAATCGCTTTATCACGGTGTAAACGAACGTGGATACGAATGTCTGGGTTCTCTTTGCTAATAGAAGGACGAGGTAAAGACTTCTTCTCAAAGCAATCAACAACGGCATCTTTTACTTTCATCGCACCGTATTGGCTATTACGGATTTCGTTGTTCGTACCATTGAAGTCAACAACAAAACGCTTAGAGCTATGGAATTGATTTACCCAGTTAACCGCAGTGGTTGATAGGTACAAATCCATGTCGTCCATACAAGTGAATTCAGAAAGGACACGTACAAATCGAGAAGCCAAACGGCTCCACAAACAACAACGATAAATTTGCTCATTGGTCGCTTTGAATTTAACACCTGCTTGAACAGGTTTTGCGTTTGTAATCCCTAGTTGGGTTAGTTCTTCAACTAATAAATTCTCAAGGCCGTTTGAGGTAACCGCTAGATATTGATTCATAGTGTTCTTTTATTGATAAAAATGAGTTCGATTATACCTGAATTTGTAACTAGAGCATCACACTAAACACGTCTTTTCATTGAATCTTTCGACTAACTGGCTAGCAAATGCACAGTCTTGAAGCGATCGCTTACCCACATCCCCTTAGAACATAAGACCTATCAAACCAACTTCATTTCTGACCACTTATTAACCAAAGTAGCAATGTGAATTTATATTCACCTCAAAACTGGTATACACCAAATGAGATTTATTGATGAAATTTAACTACAAAAGACCAAAAACAGGGAATAAAGACGGTAGATTTACTCTTCTGGCGATGAAAACGGGCAGAAATTAAGGTGAAAAAATAGTCGTAAGTTCACTATTTAAATGGTTAAGCCGTGATGTATTTATCAGGATGAGGTTTTTTAGGCACAAAAAAATCGGCTAATGAGCCGATTCTGAGGAAGGTTTATACGTTTGTGTGCTGCGATGCGTGGTTGAAATGATGTGCTAGATTAGAGGTTAACCTACCATCGCTATGTGTGTCTGATGAAGGATAGCGTTCGCGTCTACCATTCTATCGTGCATCACCTTGATTGAGTCTCCAAATCGCAGTCCTTTTGAAGGCGTTAACAGGAACTCTTCTAGGTCAACAAATGCACATAGGCTCGCACACTCTCCCACTTCTAATACAATGAAATACCCTAAGCTATGCTCGTTATTCATTTGTACAATATCCCCTTCTTGAGGGTATTCATGGCCAGTACCTTGTGAGTCGAAGAACCAACTCTTAGGCTGTACAGGCTTATGGAAACGCTTTGCTGCCACACAATAGAGTGCTAATTCAGCTTGACGAGGCTCAGACAGTTCTAAGCCAGAAATTTGTTCTTTGAAGGTTTGGTATGAAGATGCGTCATCAACGGTGAATTCATTATCTCGAAACGCGCAGTCCACCAGCTTATTGCGGACCAGATTCGTTTTGAAAATCATATCCTCTCCGAGGTTTAGCATTAATGAACATTGCTGCTCATCGTAATACCAACTCCATGTATCGCTAGGTTTAAGCATCATTTCGTCTCACACTGTTGAACCATTCCATTAGGTAAAACGCAAAATTACCTTCAATTACAGTAATTTTACTGAGCAATAGGCAAAAAAAAAGAGGAAATGAATTCCTCTTTCTTGTCGCTTTTCTCTACAACTCAGTGAGCTACAGTGTCTCTTTTATTAAGACGATGCCAGATTGTCGCTTTTCAGAAATAAAAGCGTCTTGCCGTTTAAAGATTTTTAACGATGTCACCTACAAGGCCTGGACCTTTGTAAATGAAACCAGAGTAAACTTGTACAAGCTTAGCGCCTGCCATCATTTTCTCTTTTGCAGCAACATACGAATCAACACCACCTACCCCGATGATCGGCAGTTGGTCACCAAGCTCTTGATAAAGTTTACGAACTACTTCAGTACTACGAGATTGAACAGGACGTCCACTTAGGCCACCCGCTTCATCATAATGTTTCATACCTTCAACGATTGAACGATCCAATGTCGTGTTTGTTGCGATCACACCATCGATCTTATTTTTGATCAATGATTCACAAATTTGGCGAATTTCGTCGTCGCTTAGATCCGGAGCAATCTTAAGAGCAAGAGGAACATATTTACCATGCTTCTCTTCCAGTTCAGATTGTTTCGTTTTAAGTTCAGACAATAGATCGTCTAGAGCTTCGCCGTATTGTAGAGAACGAAGTCCTGGAGTGTTTGGTGAAGAGATGTTCACAGCAATGTAACCAGCGTATTGATATACCTTCTCCATACAGATCAAGTAATCTTCAGCGCCCTTTTCAATTGGTGTGTCTTTATTCTTACCAATGTTAATGCCTAAGATGCCATCGTAGTTCGACTTCTTAACATTCTCAACAAGGTTGTCGACGCCTAGGTTGTTAAAACCCATGCGGTTGATGATACCTTCAGCTTCAACAAGACGGAATAAACGAGGTTTGTCGTTACCCGCTTGCGGGCGTGGAGTCACTGTTCCTACTTCTACGAAACCAAAACCCATTGCGCCAAATGCATCAATACATTCGCCGTTTTTATCTAGGCCAGCAGCAAGGCCAACTGGGTTTTTAAAAGTAAGACCCATGCACTCTACAGGTCGGTGAGGTAATTGTTGGCGATACAAAAGATCAATAGGTGTGCCTGTGAAGCGCTTGAAATTTTGAATTGCAAGATCATGTGCCTTTTCGGCATCAAGTTGGAAAAAGCCAGTTCTGGCTAGACGGTAAAGCATTGTGCCTCCGATAGAAAAAAGCCCCGTGTAAACGGGGCGCTATTATTTACTTATTTACCCAACTATTCAATCTATTACTGTCTGTAAGGGTAAGATAATCAAGTTTGCTAACGAATGAGGTTCATTATTAAGCAAACGTTATCGTTTCTTCAAGTTATTAAGCCATTTCTAATCTCAACCTTAGTACAGCCATCAGGTCACTTAACAACAAACAACGTTTGCGTCGAAGTTTGTTCTTCAAAAGTCGTTAGGCCTATTGTTTCCACTTTACCGAAACGAAAAAGGCAGACCTTTTGGCCTGCCCTTATACTTTTTCGTCTTATCTAGTAACTAGTCTTTTGACATGCAGTTTAGATTCAACAGCATCAATTCACGCAGTGCTACTGAGAATTTAGCAAACTCATGAACAGAACCTACTTTGAATTCGTTTAGGATGCTTTCCCAACGATGTAGAGAAACAGAGTTACTTTCCATCCAGTCATCAAGCGCTTTAATCACATCGATATCTGAAGCACAACCACAGTTAAGTACTTGACCAGTTAACTGGCGTTGCTGCCAATCCAGATCTTCTCTGAATGCTGCACGCGCCAGTGCTTGCCAGTTGTTGTCTATAGCTTGGCCATTGATTTGCTTCAAGAACCAGTGCAGTGACAAACGGTCGCCTAGGTTGAAGTAAAGCTTAGACGCTTGCTGTACTGTTTTACCTGTTTCACGAGCCACTGTAGATATATCCAGTGCTGAGTACAGGCTAGACAAACGAGCCACTGAATTAGCCAGCTCAGCGTTTACACCTTGGTCAATCCATACTTGAGCCATTGCTTGATGCTCTTCTACTTCTGAAGCCACTAGGTTTTCATCCAGCTTCTCAGTAATTGCGACGACATCACCTTGGTAAAGCTCAATCAATGCATTCACTGACTGTTTACCGGTACGGTTTCTTAGCAACCAGCGTGCTAGACGACGAAGCGTACGACGTACATGGTAAAGCAATTCGTATTGAGCTTCAGAACTTGAGATGTTGTCCAGTTCACGGATGCTCTTCAATACCTTACCCAGGCCGTAGATTTCACGTGATGCCGCGTAAGCATTCGCAATATCAACAATGTTCGCGCCCGTCTCTTCTTGCAAGCGAGTCACGAAGTTACAGCCCATCTCGTTAACCATTTGGTTAGCAAGCGCAGTCGCAATGATCTCTGCACGAAGTGGATGGTTATCCATGTGCTGAGAGTAGTTACGGCGTAACTCTGTTGGGAAGTATTGCATCAGTTGTTGAGTATGGAACTCATCATTCGCAATGTCATCACTCACAAGATCTTCTTTTAGAACCATTTTACCGTAAGCGATCAATACTGATAGCTCTGGTCTTGTTAGTGCTTGGCCCTGCTTCTCACGTTCTAGCAGCGTTTCGTCATCTGGGATGTATTCCAAACCACGGTCTAAGTACCCGGCTTTTTCCATTGTGTGGATAAAGCGGATTTGCTCTTTCACTAAGCCTACACCTTGATGCTCAGTAACAGAGATAGACTCAGCTTGGCAGTAAGCGTCGTCTAGTACGATTTCACCTACTTCATCTTCCATAGATTCAAGAACTTGGTTACGTTGCTTAACGGTAAGATCACCATTAGACACCAAGCCATTCAAGAAGATCTTAATGTTAACTTCGTTATCCGAGCAATCTACACCACCAACGTTATCGACAAAGTCAGTATTAACTCGACCGCCCGTTAGAGCGTATTCAATACGACCCAATTGAGTCATACCCAAGTTACCGCCTTCACCAACAACCTTAGCTTTCAGGTCACGGCCATCGATACGTAGCACGTCATTTGCACGGTCACCCACATCGGTATGAGTCTCACTAGAAGACTTAACGTAAGTACCAATACCGCCGTTCCAAAGTAGATCAACTTTCATAGACAAGATCGCTTTGATCAAGTCGTTTGGTGCCATTGATGCTTTCTTGGTACCCAGCATTTTCTGAATTTCAGGTGTCAAAGAGATAGACTTCGCTCGGCGAGAGAAGATGCCACCACCTTGAGAAATCAGGTCTTTATTGTAATCTTCCCAACTTGAACGAGGCAGATTAAACAGACGGTCACGCTCTACCCAGCTTGATGCTGATTCTGGATTCGGGTCAATGAAGATGTGCATGTGGTTAAACGCAGCTTGCAAGCGAATGTGCTTAGATAGCAGCATACCGTTACCAAATACGTCACCCGCCATATCACCCACACCAATGGCAGTGAAGTCTGTGCTTTGACAGTTAATACCCATTTCGCGGAAGTGACGTTTAACCGATTCCCAGCCACCTTTCGCCGTGATACCCATGGCTTTGTGGTCGTAACCGTTAGAGCCACCCGATGCAAACGCATCACCTAGCCAGAAGTTGTACTCTTCAGCTACTGAGTTCGCTAGATCTGAGAATGTCGCGGTGCCTTTATCGGCTGCAACAACCAAGTATGGGTCATCTTCATCGTGACGAACAACGCTCTTAGGTGGGATAACCTCACCTTCAATGATGTTGTCTGAAACGTCTAGCAATGCACGGATGAAGCGCTTGTAACAACGTTGACCTTCAGCAAAGATCTCGTCTCGGCCAGACATCATGTGTTGACGCTTACAAACGAAACCACCTTTAGCACCAACCGGTACGATAACCGTGTTCTTAACTTGTTGCGCTTTAACTAGGCCTAGAATCTCAGTACGGAAGTCCTCTTGACGGTCTGACCAACGTAAACCACCGCGTGCTACTTTACCGCCACGTAAATGCACACCTTCAATGTCTGGTGCGTAAACGAAGATCTCAAACGCAGGAACCGGCGCAGGGATATCTGGAATCTCGCTTGGTCTCATTTTCAGAGCCAACCAAGGTTTAGACTGCTTATTCTCGTCTACTTGGTAGTAGTTAGTACGAAGCGTTGCAGTGATCATTTCCATGTAGCGACGAATGATACGATCATCATCCAAGCTTTCTACATGATCCAACTGTTCAGTGATATTCTTAATAAGATCTTGTTGGCCTTTTACGCTGCCCTTCAGTTTCGGGTTAAAACGCTTGCCGAATAGGCTCACTAGCCCTTTCGCTAATTCTGGGTAATGAGACAATGTGTCTTCAATGTATTGTTGGCTGAATGGGAAACCAACTTGACGCATGTAACGAGCATAAGCACGTAAGATTGAGATTTCACGGCCAGAAAGACCAGCGCCAAGTACTAAGCGGTTGAAACCATCGCTGTCTAACTCACCCGCCCAGATTGCCGCAAAGGCTTGTTGGAAAAGATCGCGAGCTTCACGAAGATCAATGGTCTTATCGCTCTTGTGCAGCATAGAGAAATCAAGGATCCAATAGGTCACACCGTTGGTTTTACGCACTTCATATGGAGATTCACCGATAACGCGTAGGCCAAAGTTTTCAAGCATTGGCATAACATCAGAAAGGTGAATTGGCTCATCGCTGTGATAGAACAACTTCAAACGAACGGCTTTTGAATCTGCCGCTTCTTCTTGAGGACGGTAGAAAAGCATACCCAGTTTGTTGTCTTCACTTAGCGCTTCTAAACGTTCAATGTCGGCAACAGCAGAACCTGGCATCATGTCTTCTTTGTACGAACGTGGGAATGCACGCATGTACTCTTTCGACAATGGAAGACCTTTGCTTTCACCGAAGTTTGCAATGATAGATTCAGACAGACGGTCATCCCACGTAGACGATACTTCCATTAAATTTTGCTCAATTGTTTTCACGTCCACATCCATGTTGTTGTTATCAACACGAACAATATAGTGCGTTCTTGCTAGCGGGCTTTCAGAGAAGTACGTTGTAAATTCAACCTCTTCTTCACAACCAAAGTACTGTTTCAAGATGCGCTGTGTTTGGCGACGAAGCTCAGTGTTGTAACGATCTTTTGTTACGTAAACCATGCAGCTAAAGAAACGACCAAACGGGTCTTTGCGAACAAACAAACGCAGGAGATCGCGATCTTGCATTTGTACTACGCCCGTACCGACTTCTAGTAGCTCTTCTTCTCGAGCTTGCAGCAGTTCATCACGTGGGTAGTTTTCAAGAATGTTGTGCAGCGCTTTGTAAGAGTATGAACCTTCACGGTAACCACTCGCATCCAAAATACGTTCTACTTTCTCGCGAACAAGAGGAATCGTTTCAACGGTTTGGTTATAAACGGCAGATGTGTAAAGACCAGTAAAGCGGTGCTCACCAATGACCTTACCGTTCTTATCGAACTTCTTAATACCAATGTAATCGTTGTAAGCTGGGCGGTGAATGCGTGAAGCCGTGTTGCCCTTGGTTACGATAAGCACATAAGGCTTTTTCGCTTCAAGACGTGCCGAATCAGAAAACTCAGATAGCTTAACGTTACGTACACGATCTGAGTTCGCAAACAAACCAAGACCTTGCTCCTTGGTCGGTTGCAGTTCAGTGTCACCATTTACAGACACAAGATCGTATTCCTTGTAACCCATAAACGTAAAGTTGTGTTCGCCTAACCAACGAAGGAAAGCCAGCGTTTCATCGAAGCGTTGAGCGTCTACCGGAATCGTCTCTTTTTGCTTTTCAACTTGGTTGGTGACTTCTTTCAGTCTTTCAACCATTTTTAGCCAGTCATTAACAACAAGGCCAGTATCAGTAAAGATATCCAGTAGCTCCGTTTTAAGAGCTGTCATTTCAGCTTTACTGCTCAGACGGTCAACCTCAATATGGAAAAGCGATTGGAATGCACCTTCGTTATTGCTTACACCGACAACACTGCCCTTATCTGAGCGAGAGATTTGTGTTGGGTTATGAAGCATAAGGTGAGAAGAAAGGTCTAGGCGAGTAAGTGCCATTTTTACGGAATCAACAAGGAATGGGCTGTCTGGAACGACTATCTCAACGATAGTATGAGTAGACTGCCAACCTTGACGACTTACCGTCGGGTTGAAAACGCGTACAGAGATTTCGTCGGCTTTCTTTTCATTGATGTGATGCCATAAGCTAACTACAGCACCGTATAAATCGGATTCGTTTCTCTGAGTCAGATCGTCGTGAGAAACGTTACTAAACAAGTGTTGAGCAAGTTGAGTTACGAGAGGTCGATGAGCAAGGTCAAGTTTGTCTTGAATCAGCTTGTAAACTTTTTCAAGTAAAACTGGAACCACAGTTTCACGTGCGGTCATAGTCACACTCCACAATTAGAATTGTATTTTATTATTAGGGGGATCACTTAATCTGGTGTTTGAAACGTGCCGTTGAGCTCTTTTCTACTAACGAGTTAAGCAAAGGTAATGCATTCATTTATTGTAAAAGCATTATTGAAAAATAGTTAATTGTTTTGGAGGTGGTAAGAGGTGAAATGTTTGATTATGTGATTAAGATTCCTTTTAACTCACTAGGCACGCCAAGGTTTACAGAGCTTCTAACTTAATAAACTTATTTTTTTGGTCAGTTGTCAGCCTAAACTGCCCTCTAACCCCTATTTGTGTAAGAAATGGTCTGAACCGAGTTGCAGGTAACTGTAAGCGTAAACCTGTTGTTGTTATCACTTGAACTTTACTTGCGGCGCCAGAATAGCTGGCCAAAAACTGCTGATATGAGATGTTAAGTTGGAAAATATAGCGATTCATACGATACCTGTATAAATATACAGTTCCAGTGTTTTTTGGCACTTTTAGATGTCTGACGGTGAAACTGAACTTGAAGCTGCTCTAGCTTATCGAAAATTCGATGAACCAGAAACAAAAAATCAGTGGCAGATATTCTCTACCACTGATGACCTTTCGTTGTAGCAAACAGTTACCTGAATGCGCGCTGACTTAAGCCTCTAGTGCTTTCGTCACTTTCTCAAACAAGTCTTTTGCTAGGTTGTCCATGTTCTTTAACGTCTCTAGTTCTTTTTTGATCAGAGCTTGGCGTTCATCGTCGTACTTACGGAATTTAAGAAGTGGATCAATCAGACGTGAAGCCACTTGCGGGTTGCTGCTGTTCAGTTCACGTAAGATCTCGCCTGCAAATGCATAGCCTTGACCAGACTTGTCGTGGAATTGAACCGGGTTCATGTTTAAGAATGAACCGACCAAGTTACGGGTACGGTTCGGGTTCTTCAAACTGAACGCCTGGTGCGACATCGACGCTTTGATCACTTCAAGTGCGTTTGAACTTGGGTTTGTACCTTGCAATGCAAACCACTTATCCATAACAAGACCATCGTGTTTCCACTTGTCACTGTAATCCACCATCAAGGTTTCACGACATGGTAGTTGTGCACTGTTTGCCGCGCCCATTGCTGCCATCGTATCTGTCATGTTGTTTGCTTGCTGGTACATCGCAACAACCAAGTCATTACCCTGCTCTGTATGTGCTAAGTAACTTAGGCAAACTTTACGTAGAGTACGCTTACCAATCGAATCGTGATCGACCGTGTATTCTGTTAGTGCGTGGCTGTGATAAACCGCCGCTAACTCGTCTTCAAGTTCTGCAGCTAGTGTGACTTTCATTGAGTTAAGAACCGATGCGACCGCATCAATATCAACGCGCTCGTACCAACCCGATACTTCATTGTGGCTTGGTAGAGAAAGCATTTCTGCAATAAACGCAGGCTCTAGTGAATCACTCAGCAGTACGCCACGGAATGCATCAACAACAGAATCAGAAAGCTCAAACGCTTGACCCTGCTGAACTTTCTCCACGTTACTGCGGATGTACTTCGCTAATAGCATTTGACCCGCATCCCAACGAGAGAATTCATTGCGAGCATTCACCATCAAGAAGATCAGTTCTTCATCTGAGTAGTCATATTCCAATTTCACTGGCGCAGAAAATTCACGAAGTAATGATGGGATCGGTTGCTCAGAAACGTTTTCAAACACGAACGTTTGCTCTGCTTCTTTCACATCTAATACATTATGAACTGGCTTACCGTTACATTGTAACTCAACAACTTCACCCGCAGCTGTGTACAGCTCGATATCAAGAGGAATATGCAGAGCCTGCTTTTCCGTTTGCTCATGAGTTGGCGCTGTTACTTGGCGAGTTGTTAACGTGTACTGTTTCTTCTCTGCGTCGTACTTACTTTCAACAGACAGCGTCGGCGTACCAGACTGGCTGTACCATAAGCGGAACTGAGATAAGTCAACGCCCGACGCATCTTCCATTGCCGCGACGAAGTCTTCACATGTTGCAGCCGTACCATCGTGACGTTCGAAGTACAGCTTCATGCCTTTTTGGAAACCATCTTCGCCCAACAATGTGTGGATCATACGGATCACTTCACTGCCCTTTTCGTACACGGTCAAAGTATAGAAGTTATTCATTTCTATCACTTTTTCTGGACGAATTGGGTGAGACATCGGACTTGCGTCTTCAGCGAATTGTGGCCCGCGAATAATACGAACATTGTTGATTCGGTTTACTGCGCGAGAGCCAAGATCAGATGAGAACTCTTGATCGCGGAATACGGTTAAGCCTTCTTTCAAGCTCAGCTGGAACCAATCGCGACAAGTCACTCGGTTACCGGTCCAGTTATGGAAATATTCATGGCCGATTACTGCTTCAATACCTAGGTAATCTGTATCCGTTGCAGTTTGGTCGTTTGCTAGAACGAACTTCGAATTGAATACGTTCAAGCCTTTGTTTTCCATCGCACCCATGTTGAAGAAATCAACGGCTACGATCATGTAGATGTCTAAGTCGTATTCAAGATTGAAACGTTCTTCGTCCCACTTCATTGAGTTAATCAAAGAAACCATCGCGTGGCTCGCACGGTCTAGATTGCCTTTATCAACAAAGATTTCTAGGTCAACTTTACGACCCGATTGTGTAGTGTATGCGTCACGAAGTACATCAAAGTCACCCGCTACTAAAGCAAACAAGTACGCTGGTTTTGGATGTGGGTCTTGCCACTTCACCCAATGACGACCGTTTTCAGCTTCACCTTCATCTACACGGTTACCATTACTTAATAAGAATGGGTTCTCTGCTTTATCTGCAATTACCGTTGTAGTGAATTTCGCCAACACATCTGGGCGATCCATGTAGTAAGTGATACGGCGGAAACCTTCAGCTTCACATTGAGTACAGAACGCGCCACCCGACTTGTACAAGCCTTCAAGTGCACTGTTCCCTTCAGGGTTAACTTCGGTAACGATGGTTAGAGTAAATTCTTTTGGAAGGTCATTCAGCGTAAGTTGAGTTTCAGACTGCTCGTACTGAGTCCATTCGTTGCCTTCAACCAAAACAGAAACCAACTTCAAGCCTTCACCATCAAGTACTAATGTCGTGCTGTCTTTCTCCTGCTTAACACTAGAAACAGCCGTAACAATGGATGCTGAGTCGTACAAATCGAAAGTAAGATCGATTTCAGAAATCGTGTGAGATGGTGATTGATAATCTTTACGATACTTGGCTTGAGGTGTATGTGCCATGACGGGTTCCTTTTGATCGTTATACGTAATTATTTTTTAACTGTATATATCTAAAGGTTGAGCGCCAATAAAACAAGGGGAATATTAAAAAAAGGAGGCATTGTAAGAAAATGCCTCCATGTTTTGCTATTTTATCAATCAAATCAGACAGGAACGCCTAAGAAATGAACTGTGCACAATATTATCAACGAGTACGCCGTTACTGCTAAAACTCACGATTATCGAATGCGATTGAGTACCGCAAACATATCTCCCTCTTCACCTTGCAGCGTTAACACATCGCTGTTCAGTGTATATCGAGTGCCGTGTTCACCGTTCTCATAAAGTAACACTAGTTGATCGCCTTCTGTGTAATACACACCGCGACGAATGACTTCTCCGCCTTCTTCATCGGACACTCGGAACATGAAGATAAAATCTGGTTGAAGCACTAAATCCATTTTTTGAATGTTGCTGGCACGCAAATCGCTTCCAGACAGTTCGGCGCTTGACCATATTCCAGCTAGGGCGTTAGGCAAGGCTTTGGTGAACATAACACCGTTAAGATTCAGCATATTATGATTACTACTGTACGCGTAAACCTGAGGCTCAGAAGTATTCAAACCCAAAATAATCGTGTCTTCATTGGCGTTATACAAACCTTCCCAATGATCCACACTGTAGTCTTTCTTTTGGATATCGATAGTGAATGAGTAATTTGAATCGAGAGTAAGTTTGATTGCTCTAAAGTTTTCAGTACCTTGCTCAGGATCTGGATTCATCAAATACCAATCACCAAGCAACAGAGGAAGGTCAAAATGAGATAGATTACTATCACTTTTTGATTGTTGGCTGCTAGAAGCGACCTCGCTCCCAAAAGCCACAAAACTTAAACAAGATAAAAATAGTAGAATCCATTTCATAAGCGTCCCCTCGTTTTCTTTAAGCTTAGGCACGTAATGAATAGAAAGCGAAAAAATATGATCTAAGTCACTAAATTTTAAGTGCGAAGTAACTTAAGTGTCATTATTCAACACAAAACAGAGCTAAATTACCCTGAATATTGAGTGTTATTTGCGCCAACCTAAACGGTTACAATCAGATATTCCTGTCAAATCATAGACACAAAAAAAGCGAGCCTAAGCTCGCTTTTCAAATAGTACGTCTTTAAACAATCACCTTATAACAGGTATTTTGTTTATTTCTTGATCATATCCAGCATGATAGCAACTGATTCATCAAGATAAGCATCCGGGGCTTCGTAGTCTTTTGGAATATCATCCAACGTTTTAAATGCCTCTAACTTAGCGGCTTTTTGACGTTGGTTAATACGCTCTAGACGAAGCGCATCCGCATCATCACTCTCTTGTTGACGAACCTTTTCATTAAGAGAAAGGTCATTGTCGTCTTTATCTGCCTTATATTTTTCAATATCTTGCGCGATAAAGCCAAATTCCATGTCTGTTGCGATACGAGCTTCGTGTTTAGCCGTCAACGCTGCGATCTGCTCATCGTTACGCTGTAACACTGAGTACTTCGCTTTGTCGATGCTGTCCCAAGGAAGAGCGTTGTCTTCAACACTTTCACCAGTATCTGCAGGATCAATTGGCGTTGGGTAAGCAATATCAGGTACTACACCCTTGTTTTGCGTACTACCACCATTGATTCGGTAGAATTTTTGGATTGTGTATTGAACGTAGCCTAACTCTTTATCGAACAAATCATAAATATGATTCAAAGAGCGATGCTGTTGCACCGTACCTTTACCGAAAGAGTTTTCACCTAGGATGATTGCACGGCCATAATCTTGCATCGCTGCTGCAAAGATTTCAGACGCTGAAGCACTGTAGCGATTCACCAATACCGTTAGTGGACCTTGGTAACTAATTTCGCCATCAGTATCACTGTTCACTTTGACACGACCGTAGCTATCACGCACCTGAACAACGGGTCCCTCTTTGATAAACAAACCAGAGAGTTCAGTTGCTTCAGTGAGTGCACCACCGCCATTGTTTCGCAGATCAACAATAATACCTTCAACACCTTGCTCTTTAAGCTCGGTGATCAGTTTATCGGTATCTTTAGAAAGACCAACATAGAAACTAGGTACTTCGAGTACACCAATCTTCTTGCCATCTTTCTCGATAACTTCTGATTTAACAGCGCGGTCTTCTAAACGAATCTTATCACGTACAATTGTGACAACGTGACTTTTTGCATCTTTACCGTCTGGCAAGATCTGTAGCTTAACTTTAGTCCCTTTCGGTCCTTTAATTAATTGCACTACATCGTCTAAACGCCAGCCGATAACATCAACAATCTCTTCGCCATCTTGACCAACGCCAACAATACGGTCGCCATCGCTCAATTGTTTGCTATTTGAAGCAGGGCCACCAGCCACTAAAGAACGAATAACGGTGTAGTCGTCTGTCATCTGAAGTACAGCGCCAATACCTTCTAGAGATAGATTCATCTCAGATTGGAATTGTTCTGCATTTCTTGGAGAAAGGTAACTGGTGTGCGGATCAACTTCACGCGCGAATGCGTTCATGTAGATTTGGAAAGCATCTTCGTTGTGCGATTGCGTAATACGCTTCATCGCATTGTTGTAACGCTTTTCCAAAACTTCTTGAATCTCTGGCCACTCTTTACCAGTAAGTTTTAGATTCAACGCATCGTATTTAACGCGTTTTCTCCAAAGCTCATTCACTTCAGCGATATCTTTTGGCCATTCCGCTTCACTACGATTGAGCTCAATACTTTCATCGGTATCAAACTTAATCTCTGTATCTAGCAAAGACAATGCATATTGAAAACGTTCAAAACGCTTCTGCATAGACAAATTATAAACATCGAATGCAATCTGGTTATTGCCTGCTTTCAGTTGATCATCAATTTGTGTAGATGACGCAGCGAAAGAGTCAATATCAGCTTGAGTGAAGATATTACGATTATAATCCAGCATCTCTAAGTAACGATTAAAGATAGCTTGAGAGAAATCATCGTTGAGATTGAAGTGTTTATAGTGAGAACGAGTAAATCGAGAAGTAACACGTTTACTAGCAGTTTCGTGTTGGACCTCAGGAGCGAGTAGAGGTAAATCGTCCTGATCTAATTTGGCTTCAAGAGCCTGAGCTGAAGCTGCTAGCCAAAAGCTAGCAGCAATCAGTGTCAATTTTGAACGGCATTTCATGCGTAGGAGTATCTCCTTTAAGCGCGCAAGTGCTCCGCTTTAACAACCATTTGTAGGCCGTTTGCTAACTGAACACGCACATCTTCCTTATTGATTTCAACAATGGTCGCAGCCATGTTTCCTTTACCCATGTTCACATTTACTTCTTTGCCAGCGATGAATTCGTCAGCGTTCAAAGCGCGTGTTTCTACAGGCTTTTCTACTTTTGGTGCTTTAGGCGCTTGACGACGAGGCTGTTGAGCTTTCTTCGCCTTAGGTTTCGCTTTGCCTTCTTCACGAGCTTTTTGTGCTTGTTCTTTACGACGAGCCTGAACTTTCGCTTTGCTTTCTGCAAGTGTAGCTTTAGCGTGTTCAACGTGCTCTTCTTCTAGTGTGCCACACGCGTTGCCGTCTAGGTCAACACGTTCTGCGCCAGCTTTTACGCCGTGCAGGTAACGCCATGATGATGTGTACTGTCTTAACGCTGCACGAAGCTGAGTCTTACTTACTTTTTCGTCTTCATTTAGACGTTCAGCAAGATCTTGAAAAATACCAATTTTAAGTGGCTTCGCTTCACCTTCTAGAGTAAAGCATTTAGGGAAACATTCAGCAATATATGCGATAACTTCTTTGCTGTTTTTTAACTTTTCAGTGTTTTCCATGTGGGTTCCTGGTTTTTGCGGTTTTCCGCGAGCATTAAGAAAATATTTTTACGTATTATAGAGAGATGCTTGGGAAAAACCACAGTAAGAGAATAATTTATGCCTTGTTCGCGTGCGAATTAAGCAGCTTTTCCACTTCTGCCATGAAAAATGTCAATCCGTCCTCGTCAATTTGAGAAAAACGACCAACATTTGGGCTATCAATATCAAGAACGCCCGCGATTTTTCCGCCAATAGAGAACGGAATAACGATTTCTGAGTTACTTGCAGCGTCACAAGCGATGTGACCTTCGAACTCATGAACATCATGAATGCGCTGAACTGTATTCGTCGCAACCGCAGTTCCACACACACCACGCCCGACCGGAATTCGCACACAAGCAGGTTGACCTTGGAAAGGGCCCAGTACAAGTTCGTCTTTTTCCTTAGCTAAATCCTGCTTCATTAAATAGAAACCCGCCCAATTCAAGTCATCCAATTCCATGAATAATAATGAACTGATATTAGCAAGATTAGCAGTTAGATCGGTTTCTGATTCAATTAATGCAACGGCTTGTTTGGTTAAGCGTTGGTAATGTTCTATTTTCATATTAACTTCCAATTAAATTGAGACTTCCATTATCAAGAGAACGCAGTAGAATGCGGCCATCAAACTAAATAGGACTTATTCTCATTACAATGAACAATTCAGAAGACACTATTAGCCGTTCTTGGTTAATAACTCAAGTAAAAAAACACAAGTCCAAATTACTGTTTGCTAACATTATTGCCATATTTGCAACTCTCATTAGTGTCCCTATCCCGTTGCTCATGCCATTAATGGTTGATGAAGTATTACTTGATAAGCCCGCTTCAGGCTTAGAGATGATGAACCACCTACTTCCATCTTCATTACAAACACCGACTGGCTATATAGCACTAACTTTGTTGTTAGTGATTATCATGCGCTCCGTTAGCCAAGCGCTGAACATTCTGCAAGGGCGCCAGTTTACGCTTGTGTCCAAAACAATTACCTATCAAATGCGCAGCAAGATGATAGATAAGCTTGGCCGAATCAGTATTCGACAATACGAAACCAAAGGCAGCGGCGGTATCAACGCCCACCTAATAACAGACATAGAGACAATAGATAAGTTCATTGGCTCGACTCTTTCTAAATTTATCATCAGCTTCCTGACCGTGTTCGGTACAGCGATCGTGCTGTTGTGGCTAGAGTGGCGTTTAGGGTTGTTCATTTTACTGGTCAATCCTGTTGTGATTTATTTCTCCCGTAAACTAGGCAGCAGGGTCAAACACCTTAAGAAATACGAAAACCAATCTTTTGAGCGCTTTCAAAACCGTTTGGTGGAAACCTTAGATGGCATTTACCAACTGCGCGCGGCGAATAAAGAGCGTATCTTTCTCGATGAGCTTAAGGTTCAAGCAAACCAAGTAAGAATCGATGCCGACAAATACGCTTGGCAATCTGAAGCTGCTGGCCGTGTTTCGTTTCTACTCTTCTTATTAGGTTTCGAGCTTTTCCGTGCCGTCGCGATGCTAATGGTGTTATTCAGTGACTTAACCATTGGTCAGATTTTCGCGGTATTTGGCTACTTGTGGTTCATGTTAGGCCCAGTTCAAGAGCTACTAGGGATTCAATTCTCTTGGTATAGCGCGAAAGCGGCACTGCAACGCATCAACGATCTTCTTCAGTTAGAAGAAGAGAAGCGCCCTATCAGTAAAGTGAACCCATTTACTGAAGATCAAGAAGTGACAGTTGACATCGAAGACGTTACATTCTCTTACACATTAGAAAACACTGTTTTAAATAGGCTATCGCTGCACATCCCTGCAGGTAAAAAAGTCGCTTTGGTCGGTGCGAGTGGAGGGGGTAAATCTACGTTAATCCAGTTGCTGATTGGGGTTTACCAAGCAGACTCAGGTTGCATTCGCTATAACGGTGAAACAACCGATGACATCAGCTTTGATGTAATACGCAATCAAATTGCCGTTGTTTTACAACAACCTATACTCTTTAACGATACATTAAGGCATAATCTGACCCTTGGTGCTGAATACGACGAAATGTCGTTGTGGCGTGCGCTTGAAGTCGCTCAAATGCAAGATGTCATCAAGCAACTGAGCAATGGCTTAGATACACAAATTGGTAGGAATGGCGTTCGACTGTCTGGTGGTCAACGACAACGCTTAGCAATAGCTCGTATGGTGCTGAGCAATCCTAAGTTTGTTATTCTTGATGAAGCGACATCTGCACTCGATACAGCAACAGAGTCAGCACTGCATAAAGCGTTGAGCGAGTTTTTGAAAGATCGCACAACTTTGATAGTGGCTCATCGATTATCAGCGGTGAAACAAGCCGATCTAATCTATGTTTTAGAAGATGGACAAGTCACACAGACGGGAACACATGGTGAATTGGTTGAACAACAAGGACTCTATCAAACACTCTACGGCAGTGTGCAATCGCACGCCTGATGTTTGTGGCTCTGAGTCTTTAAGTCGGGTTGCTAACCTAACTTACGTTTCAACTTGGGAGGTCGCGTGACCTCCCCATCCGTAACCAACCCTTTATCAACAAAACACCAATGCGACAGCAGCTCAGTGCGTCTTTGCCAGGGCTGCGAACTTCCCGTAGATAAAATGGACATCCCTTTAGGGAAATCAGCTTACTGCCCAAGATGCGGAACTCAGCTTTATAGAGGCGGTACCCCTAGCCTCTCTGGAAACCTAGCAATCGCAATTACCTGCTTATTGCTGTTTATCCCATCGCACTTTTTTGAATTCATCAGTATTCGCCTGATTGGCGTCATGATACCCGCGACGTTACCATCGGGTGTTTTTACCTTAATGGGCGAAGGCTTTCCTCTACTTGGTTTGCTGATCCTGTTCTGCAGTTCGATCGCTCCGTTGCTCGTGTGCACCTCGGTACTCATCACTCATGCATCACTGCGTCTTAAGATCTTCACACCCTTTCGCTATGCATTAGCCATTATTCAGACCCTCAAACATTGGATGATGTTGGATGTGTTTCTGGTAAGTTTGGCGGTCTCATGTTTCAAACTGCAAGATTACTCAGATATTTTTGTAGGCCCAGGATTGGTTGGCTTGATTCTTCTGCAACTTTTCAGCGTATTATTGGTAAGCCGTATCAGTGTGCGTCGCTACTGGGAAGCTTGGGCAAAAGAATCTGACTACTCTTTTGCTGAAAGTAAGAACATACACTGTCACAACTGCCACCTATCTCAACCGGATGGACATACTTGCGTGCGTTGTCACCATGACTTATACCACCGCAAGCCCTACTCTATACAGAAGACATGGGCTCTGCTGTTTGCCGCATCAGTGGCTATTGTGCCAGCCAACGTTATTCCGATTTCTATCCTTATAACAAACGGACAAAGGCTAGAAGACACCATAATTTCTGGTGTCGCGTCGCTGATAAATAGCGATATGTACGGCATTGCAGCGATCATTTTTATTGCCAGTATCGTCGTGCCCGTCGCGAAAATACTCGGCCTCGCGTACATCTTAATCTGTATCAAGATGAAGCGCGCCGTTTACCACAGACAACGCATGACCATCTATTTCATTGTGAAATGGGTGGGGAAATGGTCGGTGATGGATCTGTTCGTTATTTCGATCATGATGACCTTGGTCGACCGCGGGCAAATTTTAAACTTTACACCAGGTTATGGTGCAGTCGCTTTTGGCGTCGTAGTTGTTCTCACGATGCTAGCAGCGGAAAGCTTAGATCCTAGGCTAATTTGGGATAACTACACCTCTAAAGATGAGTCAGTGAATGAACAACGATAACCAATCACAAACGTCATATTCACCAGAAGTAAGGAAAAACAAAGGCATCTCCCCTTTGTGGATTCTGCCGATATTAACCGTCGCCTTAGCCGGTTGGTTGGTCATGAAATCAATACACGATGCTGGGCAACGTGTGCAAATATACTTCTCAGATGCCGCTGGTTTAGTCGCAGGTCGAACAACGATTCGTTACCAAGGCTTAGAGGTGGGTATGGTGCGCGACATCACTTTATCCAAAGATCTATCGAGCATCTATGTCGATGCAGACATCTACCCTGAAGCGAAGAAGCTACTCTCAAAAGGCACTCGTTTCTGGCTTGTAAAACCGACAGCAAGTTTGTCGGGTATCTCAGGATTAGACGCACTTGTTTCAGGTAACTATATTGCTATCCACCCGAGCGAAACCAAACAAGACCCAGAAACCATTTTCCAAGCGTTAGAATCCTCCCCTTCTGATTTACTGGCTTCTGAAGGTTTGAATATTTCACTGACGACCAAAGATCTGGGCGGCGTGTCTGTTGGCTCTCAAATCGTTTACCGTAAAATCCCAATTGGTGAGGTTTACAACTACCAGTTAAACGACAACGCGAAATCCGTTACGATTCAAGCGTCAATTAAAGATGAATACAGCCATATCATTACCGACCAAAGCCGTTTTTGGAATGTCAGTGGTTTAGGTGCCAGTATTGGTTTTTCTGGTGTTGATGTTCGCTTAGAGAGCCTAAGTGCATTGCTTGGCGGTTCAATTGCGGTCGACTCTCCGGGAGAAGGCCAACCCGTAGAGATGAATACCAAGTTCAAGCTCTACCCAGATTTGAAGACAGCGGGTCGAGGTATCTCTATCAAGATCGCCGTTCCCGATGATAATAAAATCAGTGCAACGGGTGCTCCGATCATGTATCGCGGCATTGAAATCGGTCAAATCACTGATTTATCGCTAAGTGAAGGGCGTGAAAACGTCGTTGCATCTGCCGCTATCCAACCGGCATTCAGTGACTTTTTAAACAGCGGCAGTAAATTCGTTCTAGAAGAGGCTGAACTGTCGCTTACTGGCATGAAAAACATTGCCAATTTAGTGACAGGTAACTTTTTAACCTTGGTACCGGGTGAAGGTGAAAAGGCGCGTCGATTTACTGCAATCCGAAAAAATGAATTCAGTCAGGAACAACAGAAATCCGTTGCGATTCGCTTAACGTCGAACAATTCGTTCGGGTTAGATGTCGGTACACAACTTCTCTACAAAGGCATTGCCGTTGGCTCTATTATCCATGTGGGATTAGTTGATGGTGTTGGTACGGGCTCTGATAAACACGAAGTCTTCATGGATGCACTTATCGATAATGAGTACGCGCACCTTATCAAAAGCCACAACCGTTTCTTTGTGACAGGTAGTGCGACTGCAGAGCTAACCGAATCAGGCTTGAGTGTTACGGTCCCACCAGCAAAACAGCTTCTTACCGGCTCGATTAGCTTTGTGAGTGAAGGTAAATCTGAAGCTCGAACGGACTACCAACTTTTCCAAAGTAAGTCGTTAGCAGAAATTGCTAAGTTTAATCAGTCTGGTTCAAAGACACTTTCTTTGTTTGCCAGTGAGTTACCTTCAATTTCTAAAGGCAGTCCACTCCTCTACCGCAACCTACAAGTGGGTAGTATTTCTGATTTTCAGCTTGCCGACGGTGGCGTAAGAATCAAAGTCACAATCGAAAATCGTTACACGCACTTACTCAACAAGCACACTGTTTTCTGGAACCGATCAGGCGTTGAGGTTGATGCGTCGCTATCGGGTATCAGCATTAAAGCGGCACCAGTTAAAACCCTTATCCAAGGCGGTATTGCTTTTGACTCTCTGCCGGGAATCGACAACAAACTTGGTGACGTGTGGAAGCTTTACAAAGATTCAAAATCTGCTCGAAAATTTGGCCGCGCGATTACTATCACCTCTTCTGGCGATCAAGAAGTCAACAAGGGCATGGCGATCAAATATCAAGGTGTCACTGTTGGTGAGGTTACTTTGGTGATTCCGAACTTCAACAAGGGCGGCATTGAAATTACTGCGCGTATTTTACCTGAGTACGTCGACAAGATTGCCGTGACGAACAGTCACTTCTGGTTGGCAGAACCTGAGATTGGCCTTAATGGCATCAAAAACGTCTCTGCGCTGCTCTCTAAACACATCAACGTAGACCCGGGCAAAGGTGAAAGAAACACGAAATTTGAGCTTAGCAAAGGACCTGTGCAGCCTGAAGGCAAGATATTCCAACTGCAAAGCGAAACGCGCGGCTCAGTATCTGAAGGTACACCTATCCTATTCCGTGAACTAGAAATTGGCAGTGTTATAGATGTTCAGCTGGGCGAGTTTGCTGATCGCATCATATCTACGATTCAAATAGAACCTGACTACGCGTATCTAATCCGCGCAAACACCGTGTTCTGGAACGTGTCGGGCGTCGATGTCTCTATCGGCCTGTCAGGCGCAAACATCAAAGCCGGAACGGTAGACAGCTTGTTAAGAGGTGGTATTACATTCTCAACGCCACCGACAAATGAACTTCAACCAGTAGCAAGCGAAGATCAGTCTTTCTACCTCTATCCTCAAGCCGAAGATGAGTGGAAATCATGGAGAACCGCAATTCCTCGTCCATAGAGTGAACTCTCTGACGTTTCTGGAAGATTAATTCTTCATCAAAATGCAGCCATTAGGCTGCATTTTTGTTGTTTGCTGCAAATATGGTTTAGGACGGCCTCATTTTGCTTTAAACTCCCCGCATTAATGCAATAAATCGAGATACTCTTTTGCACGCTAACGTATATATTCCTGAAGAATTCCTAACGCACATCGAAGCAATCATGCCTAGTCATCTAGATATGGCTTCTTTTGTTGCGTCATGCCAAAAACCACTTCGTAAAAGTATTCGAATCAACACATTGAAAATCAGTGTTGAAGACTTCCTAGTACGAGCAAAAGAGAAAGGCTGGGAACTGGAACCTGTACCTTGGTGTGAAACGGGCTTTTGGATTACAGCGGACGAAAGTGAAGCGCCACTAGGTAATACGGCAGAACACATGTCTGGTCTTTTCTACATCCAAGAAGCCAGCTCGATGATGCCACCCTCGGCACTTTTCCAAGGCGAAGCTGATTACCAAGCGGTGCTAGACACTGCGGCTGCACCCGGCTCTAAAACAACGCAAATCGCTGCGCTAATGAATAATCGCGGTGTATTGGTTGCCAATGAGTATGCAGCAAGCCGTGTGAAAGTCCTTCACGCTAACATCGAACGTTGTGGCGTTCGTAATGCCGCTCTAAGTAACTTTGACGGTCGAGTTTTTGGTGGTTGGTTACCAGAACAGTTTGATGCTGTGTTGCTAGACGCACCCTGCTCTGGCGAAGGTACCATTCGTAAAGACGCCGATGCGATGAAGAACTGGACGTATCAATCTGTGGTCGATATTGCCGACACGCAAAAAGATCTGATTGAAAGTGCATTCCATGCTCTTAAACCTAATGGTGTTTTGGTTTACTCAACGTGTACGCTTAGCACCGAAGAGAACCAACAAGTGTGTCATCACCTAAAAGAAACCTTTGGTGATGCGGTTGAATTCGAATCTCTGGAATCACTATTCGACAACGCAAAAGCAACCACGACAGAAGAAGGCTTTCTTCACATCTTCCCACAGGTCTATGACTCTGAAGGTTTCTTTGTTGCACGTATCCGTAAACTAGCGTCTGTTACTCCACCAGAAGTTAAAAAACGTATGGGTAAATTCCCATTTGAAAAAGCATCAAAGAAAACTCAGCAAGAAGTCGCTGAACAACTAATGAGTACTCTCGATATCGAATTGCCAAGCGATACTCAGGTTTGGATTCGCGACAAAGACGTTTGGCTATTCCCAGAAGCGCTAGAGCCGATGATCGGTGAGTTCCGTTTTTCTCGCATGGGAATCAAGATCGCTGAAACCCATAAAAAAGGTTACCGCTGGCAGCACCAAGTAGCGACAACGCTCGCAACAGGTAATGAAGCTAATGTTGTAGAGCTTAGTATTGAAGATGCTCGTGAATGGTTCATGGGCCGCGATGTTCGCCCTGAAAACTTGTCAGGAAAAGGTGAAGTACTAGTGAAGTACAATGGTGCAATCATCGGCCTTGGTAAGTGGGTTGGCAACCGAGTGAAGAACGGTTTACCACGCGAACTCGTGCGCGATAAGAACCTTTTCTAAAAGCGTTCGCACTGAGTACACCTTAATAAACAAAAAGCCCAAACAACGTTAATTGTTTGGGCTTTTTCTATTCTATCGGCCATATAAGTCAGTGTGCGAGCGCTTGTAAATCAACAGCTAATTATATAAATATCAATTCAAGTCACTATTTCCAAAAAGAAAAATCGCATTTTAGAGAATCTAAACTAGACTTCAATCTAACAGTCAAAAGATTAAAACGATTAGCGTAGGCTCTTCGGAGCCCTTTCCCCTAAGCCCAAACAGGAAGGTTTGGGCTTTTTTTTGACCGAAAGGACCGCTTACTTAACTAAGCTGATACCTTCTTTGTCGATAGTGATCTTGCCAGATTTGTATAGACCACCAATTGTCTTCTTGAACGTACCTTTGCTGGTTCTGAATGCAGAGAAAATAACTTCAGGAGAAGACTTATCATTCAAAGGCAGGTAACCGCCTTTCTTCTCAAGCAGGTCAAGAACCTTAGTGCTTAGGTCATCCATCTTAGCCACACCAACCTTCTGAAGAGACAAATCAATCTTACCGTCTTCTTCACGAACGTTTTTAATGTAGCCTTTTAGTGTTTTACCAATGAACAGCTTACCGATGATGTCAGATGGGAAAATCATACCCCAGTGTTCACCGTTCACGATCGCTTTGTAACCTAACTGGCTGCGCTCAGCGATAATGAGATCGACTTGCTCATTTTGCTTATAAGTCGCAGGCGTGTTGTCTAACCATTTGTTGAACTTCGTTGTACCAACGATACGGCTCGATGCTTTATCGATATACACATATACTAAGATTGACTGACCTTCGTTTAAACGGCCACGCTGCTCGCTGAAAGGAACAAGAAGGTCTTTACCTTTCACGCCCCAGCTCATGAATGCACCAGTGCTGTTAACACCTTCAACCGTCATCAAACCAAACTGGCCTACTTGAGCTATTGGTTTTTCAGTCGTTGCAGCGATCTGGTTGTCAGAATCTATGTATAAGAAAACATCTAGCTTTTGACCAATTTCAACACCTTCAGGAGTAAATCGTTTCGGCAGCAACACGGTTCCATAGTCGCTCGCGTCAAGGAATACACCGAAGTCTGCTTGTTTTACTACTTCTAAGTTGTTTATTTGACCAATATTAATCATCAAGGTTGTCTCTACTTTAAATTTGGCGGAGATTATACGTGATCTCTGATATGCTTTCGCTAGTTTCATTCATATTTTTACATTCTAGGAGACATCGTTGATCACCGTTGATAAACAAGATGCGATAACACTTAAAATTAACCATGCCATGGCTAAGACCAAAAAGCTCGACATGGACGTTTATCTATTCATTCCCGGTGAACTTGGACTGACTCCTGAAGTGCTTTCTGAAAGTGCCTTTTTCTACAGCTCAATCACTCAAAAACGTGCCTACTATAGTGACAAAACACTTTTACCTTTGGTACACAGTCGCTTGGCAAAACGTGGACGCTTATCTACAACACAGTATCGTGTCAGTTTGAGTCTGTTTGCCTACCAATATGTTATCGCGTTAGATAAAGCAGTCAGCAGCTTAAATAAAACTGATAGTGACGACGTAACGGCTGATGAAGTAGATGAAGTCATTGAATTGGCTTTAGATATCTTGAAGAAGCTACGCCGAAGCATCCCTTACGAAGAAAATCTCAAGCGCTACTACGCTAATATCGATAACTACCTATCTTGGTATACCGAGCAAAAGTTCCTATCGCTAGTTTCACACATGCCACGAGGTAGTGAGTATTCAACGATTAAAGAACGACTCTTAACGCTTTGTGATAAAGAGACCGCGCACCGTAAACTGAACCGCTACAACTCAGCAAGAGTTCGAGAGGACGTTACCCGCTTGAGTAACAAGATGCGTTTGCTGCGTCGTTTGATTGAACACCCTATCGTGCTTAAAGAAAAGACAACGTCGATGGGTAAGAACGTTAAGCGTGCCGTGAAAGGCATCGCGACCGGTTTGGTGATGGTTGTCGTGACCACTACTGTGATCTTGGCTCGTGACTTTCTTGGTGAGATTACCGCCTCTTTCATCGTGGCAATGTCTTTCATTTACGCACTGCGTGAGATCTTTAAAGATGACTTGAGAGACATCCTTTGGCGCTGGCTGCGTAAAGGCAAGCCAAAATGGAAGCGTCGTTACTATGATCCAACGACCAACAAGTCAGTAGGCCATAAACTGGAATGGTTGGACTACGCAAATTTTTCTAAGCTTGCAGATCGCATTCAGTCGATCCGTAAAAAGCGTGTGGTACAACGTGAAGAGCAAATCTTGCATTACCGCTCTCATACTGAGATGTCGACATCGACCTTTATGAGTGGTTATGAGGAGACTCGTGAAACGTTATCGATCAGCCTAAGAGCGCTGACACGGTTGATGGATAAAGGCTCAAACAAGATCTACCGCTTGAATGAAGGACAAGTGAGCCGCGAATCAGTAGAAAAGCGTCATCTTCTCAACCTGATCATTAAAGAGAACAACCATGATAACGAACCAACCTACTACCGTTGGAAGATCGTTATGAACCGTTCAAAAATAGTTGATATTGAGCAGATCACTCAAGAGTCATAGAGCCGTTATAAAGTTCTCTATAACGGTATGTGGAAACCATTCACATACCGTTGTTTTATCTCTTCAACGTTACCCATGACTTCTAAACCAAAATCTATTATTTAATCGCTATTTTCTTGAAGGGACTTTCTTAATTGAAAGCGTAAGCGTGAACTCCGCCATCGGCTCGTCACCATGTAAAGATGGGCAAGTCGCGATAATGGTTACGGGTTGATTGACCCGTTCTCCGGTCGACATGGTTTCTGCCAGCATAGTGTTGATCAGCTCACCGTCGTTACAAGTGAAATGCACATCACCTTCAGGGCGCTTCAAAAAGTTACCCGTCACCTCTTTAAAAGCCAACGAGATCTTTTCACCTTGCTGCTGAGATTTGCTCATCGCAAGAAACCCACCCGCGACATCCGCACCTACAGCCAAAACGCCAAAGTACATACTGTTAAGGTGATTCTTAGTACGCCTTCTAAGCGGGATTTTCACTTCAACATGTTGGTTGTCCAACGCGAGTAGTTTTGGTCGGCACAACCAGATAAGTGGGACTTTGAAAAAGCCAAACATGCTTAAGTAGAAATTTGCTTTTTGTAGAGGGGTCAACATTCGAATTACCTAGCCAAGTTAGTCATCAGACCAGTTAATCGACTAGCGATAAGAATGTCAAAAAAATGTTACAAAAAAGAGATATCATCGCACAATGATATCTCTTTCATTCTCAAAGCATTAGCGCCTTAAGTCGGCTTATCAGGCAAGCTAATCGATTTACGCAGTCACGACCGTTTCTACGCATTCAAGATCAGCTATGTAACCTTGTAGACGTGGGTAATCCACTAAGCCTTGAGTTACTAGCAGCACTGGCTTCTTCGCGTTCAGGGTTGCTTTAACAATCATATCCAACAAGGTAATAACCGCTTCGTTTTGTGGATCAAAAGCGTGCTGCTGAGCTTCATTGTGTTTGTCTACGCCTAAAGTGAAAGACGCTAAGCTATCAACGTTTACCACTACACCATCGAAGTAATGCAGTAAACGTTCGCTCAGTAGCACTGCAGACGGCACATCGCACGAGAACAGTACTTTCAAACCGTTAAGGCCGCGTGGTAGCCCTTGCTCGGCAAGCAGGTCAATAATCTTAGCGGCATCGCTTAACGCACGAACGTAAGGCACAACTACTTCAACGTTGATGCCCTGCTCACGTAATGCCTTAATAACCTGACATTCTAAAGCGAAAGCCTTGCTGTATTCTGGTGTCGCGTAACGAGCAACGCCACGAACACCTAGTGCAGGGTTAATCTCTTCTGCTTCACAGTTCCCGCCAAGCAGCGAACGGAATCCATAGCTGTCTGCACTGCTTAATGCGATACGAACAGAAGTGTGATTTGGCTGAACGGCAGCTTGAATGGCAATCACTAAGGTCGAAACAAAATGCTCATCGACTGTTTTATCGCCAAGGATCGCTTCTAAAGACGTTTTTTCAATATCAGTCAAAGTATCTAAGTGACTCTCGATACTTGGGTGGTAGAAGACACGATCCATCACTAATTCTGATAATGAAACGTATAAGTGGTTAGAATTATTATTATCGTTGTAAGAAGGCAGCACATCACCTAAGACGAGTTCTGGGTGCAAAGTGCTTTGATTTTCTTGAGTCATTGCTGCTCCAGCATTTTTATGTTGTGTTCAAACGAAAATACCGATAGCTGCCTGTTAATACAAGTGAAAATCCCTTATTTGACGCTGGCCTGCTGATAAAAATAAGAATATTAGCAATAACTGAGATAACTTTGACTCAATAGAGTTTATTCCTCTGTTCAATTCCGTTATCTTAACCACTCCGCAATAGAATAAAAAAGCTATCACATGCCATTAAAAACTGATGAGTTGAGAACCCAAGCTCTGGGTCCTATGCCAACTCCTGCCGAACTAGGCAATGCACACCCTATTACTGACGACGTTGCTGAGCGCATTAAAAATTCTCGCCGCCAAATCGAAGATATCCTAACTGGTCGTGATAACCGCCTATTAGTTATCGTAGGCCCTTGCTCTGTTCACGATACAGATGCGGCACTTGATTACGCTGAGCGCCTAAGCAAAATTCAAGACCAGTACAAAGATGAACTGTTCGTTGTAATGAGAACCTACTTCGAGAAGCCTCGTACTGTTGTAGGTTGGAAGGGTTTGATTACAGATCCTAACCTTGATGGTTCATACGCACTTGAAACAGGCTTGAGCAAAGCTCGTAAGCTTCTGCTAGATATCAACAAGCTTGGCCTCGCTACCGCGACTGAATTCCTTGATATGATCACAGGTCAGTACATTGCAGACCTTATCACTTGGGGTGCGATTGGCGCTCGTACAACTGAATCTCAGATTCACCGTGAAATGGCTTCTGCACTGTCTTGCCCTGTTGGCTTCAAGAACGCGACCAACGGCAACATCAAGATTGCTATCGATGCAATTCGTGCAGCACATGCTTCACACTACTTCTACTCTCCAGATAAGAACGGCCGCATGACGGTTTACCGTACTTCTGGCAACCCATACGGTCACGTTATTCTACGTGGTGGCGATAAAGGCCCTAACTTCGACGCTGAATCTGTAGATACTGCATGTAAGCAACTGGCTGAATTCGATCTACCTCAACGTTTGGTTGTAGACTTTAGCCACGCTAACTGTCAGAAGCAACACCGTAAGCAGTTAGAAGTTGCACAAGACATTTGTGAGCAAATTAAATCTAACAAGAACCAAATTGCAGGCATTATGGCAGAGAGCTTCATTATTGAAGGCAACCAGCCAATGACAGACATTAACAACCTAGAATATGGCAAGTCGATTACTGACCCATGCCTAAGCTGGGAAGATACTGCAACAATGCTAGACATGCTTGCAACAGCAATTAAAGATAGAAACTTAGCTTAAGGAAACAACACAATGCCATCATTTGACATTATCTCTGAAGTAGAAGCAGTAGAACTGCGTAACGCAGTAGACAACGCAAACCGTGAACTATCGACTCGTTTCGATTTCCGCGGCGTTGACGCAAGCTTTGATTACAAAGATGAATCAGTAAAATTGACTGCTCAAGACGATTTTCAACTGAAGCAAATGCGCGATATCCTTCGCAGCAACCTAACGAAGCGTAATGTTGATCCTAACGCGATGGAAGCGAAAGCGGCAGACCAAACAGGTCGCACTTGGCACCAAACGGTTATCTTTAAGCAAGGCATTGAAACTGATGTCGCTAAGAAGATCGTTAAGCTAATCAAAGACAACAAAGTTAAAGTTCAAGCTTCTATCCAAGGCGACAAAGTTCGTGTTACTGGTAAGAAGCGTGATGACCTACAAGCTGTTATGGCTCTAGTTCGCGGCGGTGAACTTGGCCAACCTTTCCAGTTTGACAACTTCCGCGACTAATTTTTGAGTTTGAGTGACCGCCTATTTGGGTTGCTCATTCATCAGCACAATGTCGTGTTTGAAATAGCAAAAAGCCACTTCTTTTGAAGTGGCTTTTTATTTATCTGGTCCAGCTTTAGTTTTATTCCGAGCCTCTAGCCGATTTAAAACAACCAGAAAGCTCTCATTTCAACTAGAAGCAACAGCCTCAACTGAGTACTTGGGCTGCTGACAATTTTAGGTCTTTGCCGACCAACAGATTAAACTCTACGCTTGCTGGTGGAATAAACACACACACTCGTAATTTCTCTGCTCTTGCTTGCTCAAGCTTTGTTGATAGCTCTCCGCTGTTGGCGTAGCTCTCTCTTTCTGCATCTCGGCGGCACAGGTCGATAAATTCAAATGGACAATCGCTCGGTGAAAGTACGAGCTCTGCCTCCTGCATCAAACGTAAAGCCTTCATAGACAACAGCTCGACATCTTGCTCGAATTCAATCCAAGTGACCTGCCCTTCGCTATCAATGCCTTCGGTTAGCGCTTGCTGGTAGTAAGACTCTAACTGCTCTCTGTCATTCACCTGCTCGATAAAGCTGGATGACAAGAAACGCTCCCAAAATTTACGACGCTCGTCGACGGTTGGGAATGACTCTTTGATTGAATTGCGTTTTGATGCACCGAAGTCTGCTATCAAACCTATGTTTTGTGGCAATACCGTTTCGAGTTTTTCTCTGATATTTCTTACTAAAACAGGTGATGCCCCGCCACTAGAGATGGCAATTTGGATTCTGCCGCGATTTATCATCGAAGGTGTGATGAAGTCGCAGTAAGGAAGATCGTCAACCACATTGACTAAAATGCCCAGTTTTTTCGCATCATTATACACTTGGTGATTCAAGCTTGGGTTGTCTGTTGTGGCCCAAACCTGCAAGTAATTTTTCGATATGATCTGTGACGAGTAAAAGTTTTGAACCCAGTGAAGCTTGTTCTCGTCCACAAGCTGCTTTAAGTAAGGCGCTACCTTGGGAGACACCAAAGTCACATCCGCTCCCGCTCGTAGTAAGCTATCGACTTTACGGCAAGCAACCTCACCCCCACCAACCACTAAGATTGGCTTATTTTCTACATCCAAAAACATTGGGAAATAACGCATGTTCTTCCTTGAGACTACTTCAATAACTATTCAGCCATGCTACCAAATTTGGAGCATATTCATAACTATCGAAGTGTAATAAAAATATTTATTGACCAAATTTCAACATTTCTTAAGTTTAATATTTCATCATTGTGATGTTTATTCAGAATATTTATCTAGTCGATTATCAATATAAAAATCTAAATCTCGTTGCACCAACAGTGTGAACCGTTGCACTATTTACATTCACTTAACATTTGGTCATTCTAATTGTGTTCGGATTTGTGATTTCATTCAAAATTCTTTTTAAATTATACATTTGTGAAACTACGGATCCTTTCCTAACCTTATAAACAGTTGTTTAAATCGCACACAGTTTCATTTGCAAAATGCAACTCGTTTAATTTGAACAACAAGGTCATAGAAAACGCAACACATAAGAGAAACTCAAACGAGCACGAGTATCAGGTGTCACCTGGTTAACAAGGAAGGATACAAATGACAAATAAACTAACACTTCTTGCTTCAGTAGTAGCTGCATCAACTGCGATGATGGCAACATCGGCATCAGCGGCAGAAAGCACTCTGGACAAAGTCACATCTCAAGGTTTTCTAACTTGTGGTGTAAGTACCGGTCTTCCAGGGTTCTCTAACCCTAACTCAAAAGGTGAATGGGAAGGAATTGATGTTGAGTATTGTCAAGCTCTTGCAGCGGCTGTACTCGGTGACAAGACTAAAGTTAAGTATGTACCTCTAACAGCAAAAGAGCGTTTTACTGCGCTTCAATCTGGCGAAATCGACGTACTATCTCGTAACACAACATGGACATTACATCGTGACACTGCTCTAGGTCTGAACTTCGTAGGCGTTAACTACTACGATGGTCAAGGCTTCATGGTTAAGAAAGAACTTGGCCTAACAAGTGCTCAAGAGCTTGATGGCGCTTCTGTATGTGTTCAATCAGGTACAACAACTGAACTTAACCTAGCCGATTACTTCCGTAACAGTGGCATGTCTTACAAGCCAGTGGTATTCGATACGGCAGCACAAACATCGAAAGGTTTCGACGCAGGTCGTTGTGACGTACTAACAACTGACCAATCTGGTCTATACGCACTTCGCCTAAACCTAGCTGATCCTAAATCTGCAGAAGTACTTCCTGAAATCATCTCTAAAGAGCCTCTAGGCCCTGTTGTTCGTCAAGATGATGATCAATGGTTTAACGTTGCTAAGTGGACACTTTCAGCAATGATTAACGCGGAAGAATACGGCATCTCTTCTAAAAATGCAGACGAAATGCTTAAGTCAAAAGATCCAAACATCAAACGTATTCTTGGTGTAGACGGTCCTAAAGGTAAAGGCCTTGGCATTCGCGACGACTGGGGTTACCAAGTAATTAAGCAAGTTGGTAACTACGGTGAGAGTTTTGAGCGTACTGTTGGTACAGGTTCTCCACTTCAAATCTCTCGTGGTGTAAATGCATTATGGAATGCGGGCGGCTTTATGTACGCTCCACCAATCCGTTAATAAATTTTCAAGCATCAATTAGGGCGGAGTTTTCCGCCCTATTTATTAAATGGATTTGAGGTTATAGTAGTATGAAACCTAATGAAACTATTTCTCCAGCTCAGGCAAAGCCACAGCCCAAAAGTGCCAACTTATTTTACAACCCCACTTTTCGCTCCATCATTTTCCAAATTATCGCCGTCGGGGCGCTTTGTGCTTTCTTTTACACGATTGTAAATAATGCACTCACAAACTTAGATTCCCGTGGTATCACCACTGGTTTTGATTTTCTCTCACAAGAAGCTGGTTTTGGTATCGGCTTAACACTGATTGAATACGACGAGACCTACTCATACGGTCGTACATTCTTTATCGGTCTTCTCAATACCGCTTTGGTTTCAGTACTCGGCATCATGCTAGCGACAGTGCTGGGCTTTAGTATGGGTATCGCTAGGCTCTCTTCAAACTGGCTAGTTAGCCGATTTGCAGCTGTCTACATTGAGATATTCCGAAATATCCCTCTGCTATTACAAATCTTTTTCTGGTATTTCGCCGTTCTACAAGCCTTGCCTTCTGCTCGTCAAAGTATGAGTCTAGGTGAAGCAATTTTCTTGAACGTACGCGGGTTGTACTTCCCTGCTCCAGTCTTTGAGCAAGGCAGTAGCATTGTCATCGCATCATTGATTGTCGGTATTATCGCTACGTTTATTATCAACATCTGGGCTAAGAACAGACAGAAACTGACCGGCCAACAAACACCGATGTTGCGAATTGCCGCTGCGTTGATTTTAGGCTTACCGTTGATAACTTACTTTGTTATGGGCATGCCTATCTCTGCAGATTACCCTGTGTTGAAAGGGTTTAACTTCAAGGGTGGTGTTACGATAATCCCTGAGCTTGCTGCATTGATGCTCGCTTTAAGTATCTATACAGCAGCGTTCATTGCTGAGATTGTTCGTTCAGGTATTAACGCGGTAAACCATGGGCAAACTGAGGCTGCGATGTCTCTAGGCATCCCACGTTCTAGAACTCTAAAGCTTGTCATTATTCCACAAGCATTAAGAATCATTATCCCACCACTAACCAGTCAGTATCTAAACCTGACCAAAAACTCATCACTTGCGATGGCCATTGGTTATCCTGATCTTGTCTCTGTATTTGCAGGAACAACACTTAACCAAACTGGACAAGCTATCGAAGTAATCGCGATGACAATGGGCGTCTACCTAACCTTGAGCCTATTAACGTCCGCTCTAATGAACATATACAACCGCAAAGTAGCATTGGTGGAGAGATAAGATGAGTACACATCAATTTCAACCTGATCTTCCGCCTCCAGCGAATACCGTTGGGCCAGTCGGTTGGTTAAGAAAAAATCTATTTAATGGACCTGTTAACAGCGTCGTCACTGTGATTCTTGCTTACTTTGCTTTCACCCTATTATGGGCAATAGCGGATTGGGCATTCATCAGTGCCGACTGGATAGGAACCACACGTGATGCCTGTACTAGCGAAGGCGCTTGTTGGGTTTTTATCAGCGTTCGTTGGGACCAATTCATGTATGGCTTCTACCCAGAAGCTGAACTGTGGCGACCTCGCCTCTTCTATGCAACGTTGGCCATTTTTGTAGCCTTACTGGCTTATGAAAAAACACCTAAACGTACGTGGATTTGGTTGTTCTTCGTCAACATCTACCCATTTATCATTGCTGGCTTGCTATACGGTGGCGTCTTTGGGTTAGAAGTTGTTGATACCCATAAATGGGGCGGCCTACTGGTTACACTGGTCATCGCACTTGTTGGTATTGTAGTGTCACTCCCTATTGGTGTTGCACTTGCTCTTGGGCGCCGCTCAGAGATGCCGATCATTCGCAGTATGTGTACCGTATACATCGAAATTTGGCGTGGCGTACCGCTCATTACAGTTCTATTCATGGCTTCAGTAATGCTGCCACTCTTTTTATCAGAAGGGACAGAAACCGATAAGCTCATTCGAGCACTTGTAGGGGTAGTTCTATTCAGTGCAGCCTACATGGCCGAAGTAATTCGAGGTGGTCTACAAGCAATACCAAAAGGCCAATACGAAGCAGCTGATGCTCTGGGGTTAAGCTACTGGAAAAAGACTGGGCTTATCATTCTACCTCAAGCTCTTAAAATCACGATTCCTTCAATTGTGAACACCTTCATTGGTTTGTTTAAAGATACCAGTCTTGTTTTGATTATTGGTATGTTTGATGTACTAGGAATTGGCCAAGCCGCGAATACCGACCCTGAATGGCTTGGGTATTCAACAGAAAGTTATGTATTTGTCGCGTTAGTGTTCTGGGTGTTTTGTTTTGGCATGTCGAGATATTCGATATGGCTAGAAAACAGACTTCACACCGGTCACAAACGATAATTAACAAGATCAAGGACGTATTATGACGCAGCAGACAGAAAACAACTCTCAAGGTCTTATGATCGAGTTGAAAGACATGAACAAGTGGTACGGTGAATTCCACGTACTTAAGAACATCAATTTAGAAGTTAAAAAAGGCGAGAAAATCGTTATCTGTGGCCCTTCAGGCTCTGGTAAATCAACGATGATCCGCTGCATCAACCGATTAGAAGAGCACCAAAAAGGTCATATCTTCGTTTCAGGTAATGAATTAACGGAAGACCTAAAGAACATCGAAGCCGTGCGTAGAGATGTCGGCATGTGTTTCCAACACTTCAATCTGTTTCCACATCTGACGGTATTAGAGAACTGTACTCTGGCTCCAATCTGGGTCAAAAAGATGCCAAAAGAAGAAGCCGAAGCGATTGCAATGAAGTACCTAGAGCGCGTAAAAATCCCTGAGCAAGCGGACAAGTTCCCAGGTCAGCTTTCAGGTGGTCAACAGCAGCGTGTAGCTATCGCTCGCTCTTTGTGTATGAACCCTCAAGTGATGCTGTTTGATGAGCCAACGTCGGCGCTCGATCCAGAAATGGTTCGTGAGGTGTTAGACGTAATGGTTGAGCTTGCAGAAGAAGGCATGACGATGCTTTGTGTAACGCACGAGATGGGCTTTGCTAAAGAGGTCGCGGATCGCGTTATCTTCATGGATGCCGGTGAAATCATAGAAGAGAACAACCCTGTCGATTTCTTTGAAAACCCACAATCAGACAGAACGCAGAACTTCTTAAGCCAAATCTTACACCACTAATGTGTTATGATGCATAAACTACAGAGGCGGCTTAGGTCGCCTCTTTGTTTTCAGTGTTATAATTAGTTTTTCAAGATTATAAACAGCGATTCAGTGCGATTAAAATTGAACAACGAACCTTAACTGCACTTTAAGAAATACTTTGTTACACCTTCAGAAACACTTAACCGACTATTTTGATTATTATTTTACGTATACAAGAGGAATGAGAGACTTGATTTTTCGAACTTTCACCCCCATAAATGTACTAATAACTATTGAAGTCACCTTACGAGGAAGATTATGAACAGCCCTATGTTTTCACGCACAGCATCTCAAGAAAGTGCTCTGCAAACCAATAAAGTGTTGCGTAACACCTACGCATTACTGTCTATGACACTACTTTGGTCTGCTGTTGTAGCAGGCGTATCCATGGCGATGAACCTTCCTCGCCCGGGTCTTATTATCATGCTAGTTGGCTTCTACGGCCTACTTTTCCTAACAGAAAAGAACCGTGACAACAGCATGGGTCTAGTCTTCACATTCCTATTTACAGGTTTCTTAGGCTACACCATCGGTCCAATCTTAAACATGTACGTTGGCGCAGGCATGGGTGATGTCATCCTAACTGCACTTGGCGGTACAGCACTGGCGTTTATGGGCGCATCAGCTTACGCACTAACAACTAAGCGTGACCTGTCGTTCCTTAATGGCATGCTATTAGCGGGTTTCGTAGTACTACTTGTAGGTATGGTTGCAAACATCTTCCTACAAATGCCTCTACTATCATTGGCAATGAGCGGTATGTTCATCCTGTTCTCGACTGGTGTTATCTTGCTTACAACGCAAAACATCATTCGTGGCGGTGAAACAAACTACATCTCTGCAACGATCAGCTTGTACGTATCGATCTACAACATCTTCATCAGCCTACTAAGCATCCTAGGCATCATGGGCAGCGACGACTAATCGTTCCCATCATTGAAGAATATCTAGCCCAAGAGCCTACCTCTTGGGCTTTTTTGTATCTATAAGTACGATATTTCATTGGATAGCTACAATTTCTGTTGAGAAAGACAAACTTGGTCATGTACCCTATCCGCATAGTTAATTGGATTCTGGATTAAACATGTTTGAATATAACGGCAAGCAAATCGAAACCGACGCTCAAGGCTACCTATTGGATTACACGCAATGGGAAGAAGGCATGATTGAAATTCTTGCTCAAGACGAGGCGATTGAACTTACAGATGCACACTTAGAAGTCGTACATTTTGTAAGGAGCTTTTACGAAGAGTTCAACACCTCACCAGCGGTTCGCATGCTCGTTAAAGCAATGGAAAAAGCTCATGGCCCAGAAAAAGGCAATAGTAAGTACCTTTTCAAGTTATTCAAAAAAGGCCCTGCAAAACAAGCGACCAAGCTCGCCGGTTTACCTAAACCAGCAAAGTGCTTGTAAAACCTAACCCGCTTTAGGTCATTAAGTTACGTTCAATATAAAATACTGTAGTGCTACAACTACAGTATTTTAAACGCCCCTATGCGTACGTCTTGGCGCTCACTATCTTTAACTTGATGCATCACAACGTTGTCTACTGTTGCGCTCGAAGGGCCAATATAGAGCCAAGCATGTAACTTCTCAATTTGCTGACTCTCTCCGACAACTAACACTTCAACTCGACCATCATTTAAGTTCTTTGCATAACCTGAGAGACCCATAGCTTGCGCCTGCCTACTGGTGTGGTAACGGAACCCAATACATTGAACTACGCCTGACACGACAAAAATATATTGTGAACTTTCCATAACGTTGCCTCATAAATTATATGAATGATATAGTCGAGTTTCTATTCATTCACCGCTTATTGGTGGACTTACTTCGAGTATAACGATTATGAAAGAAATCCCATTTCGTTGGATTGACAAATATCTCATTCACCTAAAAATCCAAGAAAAGTTCTATCTACTCTTCTTATTGCCACTTCTCGCCCTGGTTATATTAACTCTCGTTTTAGATAATGCCGCGGACTCTTTACTTGCTCACCTTTATCAAGAAGAAATGCTCTTGATGAAAGGGCTTATCGAAGCGGGTCAACTCACTAAAGATCAAGTAGCTCAGCTTGTCAGCAGCTCTGAAACCATCTCTTTAGGCTACGGTGCTGGTTCTGTTTCAGTGATGAATGGAGCGTTCAGCCTAGTTGCTAACCATGACCAAAACCTTTGGTCTGCTCTATCGACGACTCAGGTTTCTATCATCGCTGTAACCCTAACGCTTATCGCACTAGGTGTTTACTACATCATGACCTTTATTGGCGGCGCGATGTTCTCTATGAACAAAGCTCTGAACACGCTTGCGAATGGCGACTTAACTTGCCGCATGAACTACTTCTTAGTTCGTGACGAGTTCAGTGAAATCGCGATTACAATCGATAAAGTTGCGGAGCGTGAACAAAACATGGTTCTATCAATCCAAGAGTCTGTCGCTCTCATGCAGCAGATCAGCTCGGACTTGAACCAGTCAACACAACAAAGTTCAGACATCTCAGGTAACCAACAAGAACACCTGAATAGCTTAGCAAGTGCAACGGAACAAATGGCGGCTACCATTCGCGAAGTCGCTACCCTTGCTCATGCGTCTAGCTCACAAACGATGGACGCTCGCGGCGTTGCTCAGAGCGGTCAAGTCAAGGTTTCAAATACACTGGAGTCTATCTCTAGCCTATCTCAAGAGATCCAGTCCGCTTCACAAGCAGTAGAAGAACTGGATGCCAACGCGGCGCAGATCGATGAAGTAGTCACAACCATCAACGGTATTTCTGAACAGACTAACCTGTTAGCGTTGAACGCAGCTATCGAAGCCGCACGTGCTGGCGAGCAAGGTCGTGGATTTGCTGTTGTTGCCGATGAAGTTCGTGCCCTTGCCGGTCGTACTCAGCAAGCAACGGTTGAAATCCAAAGCATGATTGAATCATTACAACGTAACAGTCAATCACTGACCAAGCTGATGGAAGTCACGGTGAACAATGCTAACGAAGGCCAAACACTGATGTCAGAAGTGAACGTCGAGATCGGTTCATTAGCGGAAAAAAACCAGTCTATTTCAGATAGCAGCACTCAAATTGCTACCGCGGCTGAAGAACAAGGCGTAGTCGCTGACAACATTGCACAGAGTGTTGAAGAGATTCGTCATCAGTCAGACAGTATCTGCGAGATGATCAGTAAGAGTAATTCCAATGTTGACCAACTTCGTAAACAAAGCGATACGATGGAAGGTTTGCTGACAGGTCTTAAAGCTTAATACTGATATCCACCACAATGTGTTGATTAATCATTACTAGGGCTGCTTCTGCAGCCCTTTCTTATTTGCTTTTCACCTGCACTTCCCCGACAATACCCCTCCTTCAAATTCAACAAACAGAGTAAATTATGACTCCTTCAATTCATCTAGCTAAAGGCCGAGATAAATCACTACGCCGCAAACACCCTTGGGTATTTTCACGCGGTATCGATAAGGTCGAAGGCGAACCAAAACAAGGTGAAACTGTAGACGTATATGCTCAAAATGGTCAGTGGCTTGCAAAAGCGGCTTACTCACCAGAATCTCAAATTCGAGCTCGTGTTTGGACATTTGAAAAAGAAGAGATCAACAAGGCGTTCTTCGTAAAACGAATTCAAGACGCACAGTCTTTACGAGAAGACATTATCGAACGTGATGGTCTAACGGGCTACCGCCTAACGGCCGCAGAGTCTGATGGCTTACCAGGTATCACAATCGACAAATACCAAGACTTTCTTGTTTGCCAACTGCTAAGTGCTGGCGCTGAGTTTAACAAAAGCGTATTGGTTGAAGCGTTAATCGAGTGTTTCCCTGACTGCAACATCTACGAGCGTTCAGACGTGGCAGTTCGTAAGAAAGAAGGCCTAGAACAAGTTGTCGGCGTTCTTCATGGTGAAGAGCCACCAAAATCTATCGTGATTGAAGAAAATGGCGTTAAAATCAGCGTGAACATTATGGAAGGCCACAAAACAGGCTTCTACATGGACCAACGTGATAGCCGCAAAGAATCGATGAAGTACGTTAAAGGCAAAGATGTCCTTAACTGTTTCTCATATACAGGTGGCTTTGGCCTTTACGCACTTAAAGGCGACGCGAAGCGTGTTATCAACGCTGACGTATCTCAACTTGCTCTTGATACCGCTAAATTCAACGCTGAACTTAATGAGTTTGATATCTCGAAAAAGCGCGCTGTATTCCTAAACGCTGACGTTTTCAAACTGCTTCGTGAGTACCGTGATCAAGGCACTAAGTTTGACGTAGTGATTATGGATCCGCCAAAATTTGTTTCAAGCAAGAATAACCTAACTTCAGGCGCCAACGGCTATAAAGACGTTAACATGCTTGCAATGCAAATCCTGAAACCAGGCGGCACTCTACTCACCTACTCTTGCTCTGGCTTAATGGGTACTGATTTGTTCCAAAAAATCATTGCTGATGCAGCATTAGATGCAGGCCGCACTGTTAAGTTCGTAGAACGCTTCGAGCAAGCAGCTGACCATCTAACTGACACTGCTTACCCAGAAGGCTTCTACCTAAAAGGTTTTGCTTGTAAGGTTCTTTAAATACAAATTACCAGTCTAAGAAACAGCGTTACAGTTCATAAAAAACCGAGATTCTTCAATCTCGGTTTTTTATTAGTATCAGCAAACTCAATCGTCTTTAATAACTAGGATGTCAGACAAACTATTCGTCAAGTCTGCAGCGGAGAGGCCATCAAATTCAATTTTAACTTGCTGCCCATCTTTTTCTACAACCATGGCGGAGTTAACTTCGCCTCCTTCAACCTCGATGTTGTCTAACAACTCAGTGACTTGTTGTTGAGTTGGCGCATCAGCAAATAAGTCAGACAAATCAACCTTATCTCCTTCCGCGATGCTAAAATCGGAGATTCGATCGGTACTTCCATCTAAATCACCATCAACCCACTTGAATATATCAGCGTCATCACCACCAATAAGGATATCGTTTCCGAGACCACCAATCAGCGTATCTTGACCAACTCCACCTTTAAGTGCGTCATCACCACTCCCACCATCTAAGTAGTCATTACCAGTACCACCATCGATAGCGTCGATACCTGCTTGTCCGTAAACTGTATCGTTACCGTCACCAGTGAAAGCAATATCGATGCTGTCATTCTTATTCATACTTGGTCTATAACTATCGCCTTCCGATACAAAATCATCACGCTCAGCCGCACCGTCTTTAGGGTTCTTGGCTAATGACTCACTCCCCCCAAGGTAAACCGTGTCGTTTCCACCTCCTAGTTGAACGTAGTCACCACCTTTGCCAACATCAACAAGGTAATCGGTGTTTGTATTATCAAACGTTGATGTTCTCTCATTTTCTGTATTCCCAGCAGAGAATTGATGCTTCTGCCATTGAAGGTCAGCTCCATCTACGGTAATCGTGTCGGTGACATCTCCAGAAGAACTAATCGCGGTTGGTGTTACGGGCTCAGGAACCTCGATTTCTGCAGTTGCCGTAGAGCTTGCAAATTTGTCCGCTCCCGTAACATATTGCTCTTCACTAACTGCTTCAACTGTAATACCAAAATCACGATTTCCAGTATAATCCGCCGGGAATACTAATTGAGCACTTACCGTCCCCACAACTCCAGCTGCATCAACAGCAAGTGCAAGTATGTAATTACTTGTACCATTGACTGGCGTTTGCAGTACTCCATCTACATACAGTTTCGCCCCTGACGGAATACCACTCACCGTAACCGAATCACCTTTAATGATTTCACTGCCATCCGCATCTTGCAAAGAAACCTTTATATCGACAGGGATTTCCTGTTGTTGAACAATACGATAGCTTCCATCTATGTTGTTTAGTTCAACGATAGCATCAGAGAAAATCAATCGTTCAATTTCATATAAGTGGTCTCCATTTTCATCAGAAGGAGTATATTGATCATTAGGTGTATCGGTCCCCTTCGTATCTCGCACTAGCCAGTGGCCGACACCTCCACCATGATCGCCTAGATCTGTGATTATGTACTGAGAAACTGGACCTGAGTAAATTACAGTGTCATACCCATCGACACCTATATCACTGGTAGTTTCATCACCTTCAATTTTGTCATTTCCAGCGCCTGATACGAACCAATCGTTGCCCGCACCACCTATATAGTGGTCCGAGTCCTGACTTTGGTCACCAACATAAAGCTTGTCCTTAGATCCGCCTTGATGTAAGTGCTCATGAATATCCGCGTTAAGTACTCTGCCTTCCTCAAAACCATCTAATTTAAGTTCTGTAAGTAGTGTGTTTTTCTCTGTAGTAGTCAACTGGGAGAACCCAACAAGTTCTTGATATACGTCGATACCGTTGGAAAAGGTAATATCCCCAATGGAAACAGCTACTAATGGGGCATCAGCCACAGGCGTAATATCTACCGTAAGCGTATGCTCTTCTGACGTACCATTCTCGTTTACAGCCTTGAACTTAATTTCAGCGTAGTCATTCGATTTATTGCCTACACCATCAACATTAAAGCCGTCATAACCAGATTCGTTAGCATCTGGATTAAAGCCGATCACGCCTGAAATTAATTGAGCCGATGTAATCTGACTCGAGTTTAGTGGCTGCCAATTTGGCTCTTGAACAGTACCAAGGTTAATCACCAACGCTCCATCGAGTGGTTGATGAGTTATCACTATATCGTTGCCAGACTCAATCCCAAAATCATCAATCGATAGCACTAAAATAGTATCTTCTTGTCCAAAGGCTTCCTTACTCTCAGCATCCGGTCCAACAGACACTGGATGAACAATCAAGTCGAAGGCCCCGCTCGAAATCTCACTGGTATCGCCGACAATCTCGTCTGAAATAGCTTCAATCTTAACGCTATAAGTGCCTGGCTCATCAACCTGAATCATCAGATCAGTGAGCACTGTTTCGGCAGTACCATTTGATGTTAACCAAGCAGATATATCAACTTCACCATCAGCATTAACAACAAGCTCCTGATCTCCAAGTTTAACAATTGAACCTTCAGGCAAACCGGACACGACGAGTCTCAATGTCTCTGAACCATCGGTATCAACAAGCTGCGTAGTGATCTTAGAGACATTGATAAAGGTATCTTCCAGCCCTTCATTAATATCGAACGCTGGGTAATAACCACCCTCTAAGGATTCATGTTCAACCTGTGCCCCGATATTAACTTTATCCTCAAGCGAACTTACATCCGGAACAATATCGAAGTTGTCCGTGTTAAAGTCTACGGGTTCATTACCACCAACTGCGACACTGATAGTGGCATTACCTGGACCAGCCTCGTTGTCGTGGAATGCAGTAATTGTGTACCAACCAGATGCCGATGGTACAAAGGCTGAAGACTCATAGGTACCGCCTCCGCCCCAAGTTTGAGAGGCCATGGTTTCACCACCGACTTCAAGTCTAAATGAATCATCTGCATGACCGCTAAACACGTATGACTCACCAGCAACTAGGAATACCAAACCAGTAAGTTTGCTCGAAATGTTTTCGATAGCTGGAGAGTTCTGAGTGCCAAAGTCTGGCGTCTGTGTAACTTCTGAAGTGTTGGCAACACCTGCAGACTCGATTGCTTGTTCAACAACGTCCGGAGCGACACCGCTACCATTGTTGTAATCAAAGTCTAGGTTCTCCCATTGCTCTAACTTAAAACCTTCATCTAAATCTACATTTGGTGATTCTACAACTAACTTGGCAAGTGTCGTATCAGGGCGAATATCAATCGACATCGTCGTACTAGAGCTGGTGTTGATGCCATCAGAACTGTGGTAGTTAAACTCCGCATAATCTTGCTGATTATTACCAGTTACTACATTATCTTCATCAAACATTGATGTACTAGATTCATAGCTTACTGGGTTGAATATCAAGAAACCTTGTTCTACCTGCTCTTGGCTTACTGATACACCTGTACCAATCGTTTCAGTATTTAACAGAACCCATTCATCAGTAGATTCGTTGTACAGATACATATCACCCGCACCTGGAGCACTAGTGATAACAATCGACAATTCGCTGGAATCTGCATCAGAAACGTTGAAATCGGCCCACTTAAACGTAATCGATGAACCTTGGGCTTGTGCCTCATCGCCAATGACATGTGAGTCCTGTGCTTGCGGTGCTTCATCGTTATCAATGATCGTCGCAATACCTTGCTTACCATCCACTTCGAGCGTGAAGTTCTCATTTAACTCATCAATGCCGTCTTCGTTAGTTGGTACCTTGATGTCAAACGACGTTACTCCCGCAGGCACAACAAGCTGACCATTAACAAGCGTCACGCCCTCAGTGAACTCTACGTTGTCGGTGAAATCTTTGTTATCACCGAGCTCGGCAGAACCTGAGTTTAACGACCAGTCGAATCGAGTCTCTTGGCTGCTTGTGTTAACTAGGTTCACGGTGAAGACGGCTATATCGCCTTCAATTACTTGTTCATTATTTAGATTAACCGCGTTGCTCACTGTATCGATAATTGGAGCTTCATCGTTATCAGTAATGCTACCCACAGAGGATTCACCACCAACAGTCACGGTGTAGGTTTCAGCGATCTCATGGAGACTGTCATCAATTGTCGGAATCAAGATTGCAAAGTCCTTCACTCCAATTGGGACAATCAGTTTTCCACTTTGCTGATCATAGGTGACGCCATTAGTAAAACGAACCTGACTCAAGTCGAGATCTTTTTCTTCACCCGAATCATTCGCAGCATCCGTGTTCTTACCAAAAGTAACGTCCAATACAGACTCAACAAGTGCACTTGAATCCAGAATTACTTTAAAGCCAAGATCATCACCTTCAACTACTGAGTCTGCTAGCAGGTCTACAGACGCAACACTAGAAGGAGTCGGTAAAGGGTTGACGATAACATTAACTTCAGCACTCGCGATTTGGCCATTATCATCAGTAACCTGATATTTAAACGTTGTTTCACCGACAAAATCATCGCCAGTTAAATCAAAGTATACGATGCCGTCTTTGATATACGCATTACCTTCCGTTTCACCGTATACATAGGTAATACGTAGATTGTCGCCATCTGAATCGATATCGTTATTTAGAAGCTCAGAACCGATAATGCCAGCAAGCTTCGATGTTGGAATCTCAAGAATGCCGCCTTGATTCACTGCATACGCGCCTTCACTAGAGGCTTTAAAACCAGTTAGGAAGTAATCTGACGCATCATTATCATTCGTTGCTTGGTTGGAATACTCAGTTGCTTCAAATACCACAGTATCAAACGCGATTGGAGTACCATCAGGACCAAGCGGTGTTATTTCGTAAGTACCTTTATTGTTACCGTCTTCAGCAATAAACGTATCACCTGCAACCGCTACGCCATTGAGGTACGCTACCCAACTGCCTTGTTCATGGTTATCAGTGAAATCACCGTCATTACCTTCGTTTTTAAACAAGTTAGATACTGAAAATGTAAACTGAGTAGCAGGGCTATCTAAGTTGATTTCAAACTTCTCAGATTGCTGCTCTGCACGATCATATTCAATCTGAGCACCCAATCCACCTACTTTGCCGGCAACACCAATCTTAATGCCGCTGTGTGCGAAGTCTTTATCTTGGCCATTGAAGCTAGCATTTAGCTCAGCGCCTTCGGCTGACCATGGAGAGTCGTTGTCTTCACTGAACTCACCCAGTTTAACTTCGAAGCCTTGCGGATCGTTATTCGCATTCAGGTCACCAGACTTATCGATAGTAACTGTCTTAACTTCACTTTCGTTACCATCACTGTCTACCGCTTTATATTCGAATGAATCTGACGCCTTAGCTTCAAGAGAAGTCAGCTCCCAGTTACCTGGTCCTTGTGTGCTTGCTTCCACCGAAACAATCTCAGCACCTTCAGGAGCGACAATCGTGACATTTTGATTATTGTGGGTGTCATCATAAAGGAAGGTTTTGTCTTCTGTGACACCATTACCATAATCAAAGGTGACTGTAATCTCGGCTCTTGATTGAACACTATCATCAGCATTTGGGGCAAACCAGCCACCCAAACCGCTTAGACCAACCGTTACTGAGTCCGCTGGACGAGAAGAGAAATCAATGTTGATTACCTCATCTTGGTGAATACCGCGATTAGTCGATGCAATACCGAAACCCATATGGCCTTGCTGGCTGTTGTTCTGTACTAAAGGCTTGGCGTCAACGTTATTTCGACCTTCCGAGGTAATGGTGACGACATCACCATTATCAAACTTCAGTTCGCGAGTATACGCATCTACTTCATCACCCCAGTTATGAAACTCTGCAGTGCTATGAGGGCCTTTATCTAATGTGGATGTATCATCAACACCTAAGAAGAAGCCTGTTGATTCTTGGTCATCTTCATAAACGATGTTGTTAGGATCTGCATACGTCTGCCCAACTACCACTTCAACCTTGTTATTACCATCGACATAGTAAAGAGTTCCTGAATCAGGCAGCTCTGTGATGATCACGCCGAGATTTGTATCTGCGTCATTATCGTTATCATCTTCATTATCAGAAATATGGTCTGTACCATCACCTTCGATAGTCCCCATCCCGGTATCGAAAATAACTTGCGAAGAGCCATCTGCATTGAGAGAAATAGAGAAGTCTTCAGCTTTTGGCGGGTTATCATGGCTATCGTCAATAGCTACATTTTTATCAGCACTAGAAGTATCTAGCTTCTCAAATACATCGGTACCATCTTGGGTTACGGATACAACACTAACGTTAAACTCTTGTCCAACTTCGTATTCGTTGTCTTGTTCAGTTTGAATCTCAAAGGTCGCTGTATTTGTATTTGCGTCTACGTTTACAGTTATAACTTCAACAATATCTTCATTGCTCGCATTTGTGTAAGAGTACTGAAGAGTAACCACACTATCTTCAGGCACTTGCTCACTTAGCGTAATCGTAAATGGACTTGTCTTATCACCCTCAATAACTGAATCGGGACCAGTCAGCCCAACTGTAACGGTATCTTTGTCGTTTGTGTCTGTCTCATCGACAATCTTAGCTGTACCTGAGTCCTGTTTGTCATTTTCAACAAACTCACTAGTTGAGCTAGCTTTTAGGGTTACAGTCTCTTCACCCTCAAGCAATTTATCATCAAGAACCTTGATGAAGACTTCTAAGCTACCCGAGCCGCTAGCAATAATTAGATCGGCAAGCTCCTGCTCTGAAAGCGCTTTATAATCTTGTCCATCTTTAACGTAAATATTGTCTTCGTAATCGACACCTTTAGTTGCAGAATCCCCTGCAGCCCCTAGTGTAAGAGCAAGACCAACGTTCTCAGAGACAAGCTCATCTAGGTTGATTTCAAAAGATAGGAACGCTTCTTCTGCTTCTGTCACTGGTTGGCCTGCCTTAACAGTTAGCTCGGCGACAGGTAATACATCAACATTCACTACAACCGTATCTGTACCACCGTTACCGTCCGACACGGTAACAACAAATGAATCATCTCCATCAAACTCGTTGTTCGGAGTGTACTTCCACTCGCCAGTTTCAGGGTCGATCTCAACACTACCGTTTGTAGGTTGGCTCACCGTGTAAGTCAGGTCAGTGTCGTCAATATCAGTTGCAGTAACCTTACCAGATACAGAATTATCCTCTTTAGTCGATACACTTATTTGATCAGTATCGCCAATCGGCACTCCATCTTTGACAAATATTGGGGCATCATTTTCTGGAGTGACATTAATCGTAACCACGGCGGTATCAGTACCACCTTTACCGTCAGAAACTGTGTAAGTAAACGTAGCGATACCATTGAAGTCATCCGCTGGAGTGTAACGAACGGTTTGAGAACCATCTTGTAGCTCAATTAACTCAACCTGACCGTATGTTGGATCAATCACTAAACTATCTAAAATAATTAACGTATCACCATCAACGTCAGAATCATTCGAAAGTAACTCGCTACTAGGGATATCGAGAGTTATATCTTCTTGTGTCTGAAGGCTTTTAATCACTTCTTGAAATTTGATATTGTCTAGATAAGTCCCACTCTTGTCGCCTTCAGTACCAACTTCTCTAAATGAAAGGTTATTTGAACCATCTCCACTACCACCTAATAATTCCAATAACTGAGTTTGCATTATGTTGCTTTCAGGGGTGATCGTAGCAATGACTTCGCCGTTCCAAATGACCTCAAGCTCAGCACTCGGCAATCTTTCGTACATTGCCGTATCAAAAGACAGTTGGTATAGGGTACCGCTTTCCACACCTTGAATTTGTTGGGTAAGGGTTACATTGTCACCGTTACCTTCCATATCAATCATACGATCGCCGTCTGTTTCATCAACAGCATAGCCTTCTTGAACTGAATCTAAAGCACCAGTTCTTGCATCGTAGGACCAACCATCTAGTTGGTCGATTCGAGAACCCCAACCGGCATTTGATACCGATTCATAGTCTTCAAAGCTACCATTGACGATCAGGTTATCACCTAATTCTCTTGAATCATCGTTCGCGATAGGGTCATCATTTACTGGTGTTACATTAACGGTCACTGTCGTAGTGCTTTTTTCACCATGAGTATCAACAATGGTGTATTCGAAAGTCGCTTCACCATTGAAGTCTTGGTTAGGTTCAAACACGACATTGCCATCTATCAGCTGAACAGAACCGTTTGTAGCATCGGTTGCGTTGACAGAAAAAATGGTTATGTCATCCCCATCAACATCGAAATCATTGGCTAGCAGCTCACTACCACTAATAGTAAGAGCCTGATCTTCTTCCGTTATGAGTTTGGGTGCATCTATTCCGGTAACTGTAATGTTATCGATGAACGCACCAAGCGAATCAGATTTACCCGCACCAGCAAAAGCGATTAAAGTAGCATCACTACTAACATCAAACTCAGCATTTGCTTGATACCAACCTTTGTTATCCGGACCATCTAGTGTTACAGAAATGCCTTCTGGAGCAGTCACTGTTCCATCCGCATGCAGCGTAATAGTTGTATTCCCAACAGTAAAAGTCATATCAGACGACGAGTTGCCGTCTTGGCGAGGGTTATAATCGAACTCTACCCTCAAAGAGTCTTGATCCGACGTATCAATTGATGTCGTCATCACCGTGTTTTTATGTGGGTCTAGCTCTGCGTAAAAATCACCGTCGGTAGCATCAACAATTAAGCCGTCTCGCTCAATCTCTATACCATTAGTAAAGTCCCATACCTCTGATGGGTCTTTAGAAACAACCGTCCAACCCGCTGGGTTTGCCATATTTTCGAATGACTCAGTGAGCAATATGGTTTCTTGAACGTTTTTGTAAGAATCACTGATGGCTACAGGCGCATCGTTGACTGGCGTCACCGTCAAGTTGAACGTGCTGTCTACCGGTGTGCTGCCATCTTCGTTGCCGTCTTCAACGTTAATATCGAAAGACGCCGACGTGGTTTCGCTGCCGTCATGTTTAAACGTCACTTTACCCGCCGCCAACTGCGCCACCGTAAAGCTGCTCGACTCGACGCCGTTCACTAAGATTGTGCCGTTACTCTCGTTGCTGACCGTGAAGCTCACGCCTGTGTCCGTATCGTCAACGTCCGTATAGCCAAGATCTGCCGCCGTGATCGTGTAGCTGCCTGCTTCATCCATTTCACCCAACAGATCGCCTGTCAGCTCCGGCGCATCATTCACTGGCGTCACCGTCAAGTTGAACGTGCTGTCTACCGGTGTGCTGCCATCTTCGTTGCCGTCTTCAACGTTAACATCGAACGACGCCGACGTGGTTTCGCTGCCGTCATGCTTGAACGCCACTTCACCCGCCGCCAACTGCGCCACCGTGAAACTACTAGACGCGACGCCGTTCACTAAGATTGTGCCGTTGCTCGCGTTGCCGACCGTGAAGGTCACGCCTGTGTCTGTATCGTCAACGTCTGTATAACCCAAGTCAGCTGCCGAGATCGTGTAGCTGCCTGCCTCATCCACTTCCGCCGCCAAATCGCCTGTTAGTTCCGGCGCATCATTCACTGGCGTCACCGTCAAGTTGAAAGTGCTGTCTACCGGTGTGCTACCATCTTCGTTGCCGTCTTCAACGTTCACATCGAACGACGCTGACGTGGTTTCACTGCCGTCATGTTTGAACGTCACTTCACCCGCCGCCAACTGCGCCACAGTGAAATGGTTCGACGGAACACCACCGACTAAGATTATGCCGTCACTCGCGTTGCCGACCGTGAAGGTCACACCTGTGTCAGTATCATCAACGTCCGTGTAGCCTAGGTCCTCAGCCGTAATGGTGTAGCTGCCTTCTTCATCCACTTCACCCAACAAATCACCTATCAGCACTGGTGCATCGTTCACAGGAGTGATATTAAGCGTAACTTCTGCTTCGTCTTCCCCACCGTTCCCATCGGTCACTTTATATTTAAAAGTTGCCTCCCCGTTATAGTCGGTATCCGGTGTGAATGTAATTGTATTGTTTGTGTAGTCGACAAACAGCTCACCATTAGTCGCGGAGGTAATTGAACCCACAACAATTGAGAGCTCATCACCATCAATGTCAGTATCATTCGCCAACAATTCATCAAAAGAAATCGTGATAGACGTGTCTTCAGCAGTAACAAGTTTAGATTGATTAATACCTGTCACTGTAATGTTATCTAACAACGCACCGTAGCTATCTGAAGCACCAGCGCCTGCAAATGTAAGGTCCGTAACGTCCCCTTGGACTTCGAACTCAGCCGTGATCTTATACCAACCATTTGCGTCAGGTTGCCCTATTTGGACATTAAGTCCGTCGGCACCCGATAGAGTTCCATCGGCGTGAACAGTAACTAACGTGTCACCGACTTTAAACGTCATGTCAGAAGATGAATTACCGTCTCGTCGAGGGTTGTAATCAAATTCAACACGAACGCTATCTTGGTCTGACGTATTAATACTTGTTGTGATCGCGGTGTTTTGATGAGCATCAAGCTCAGCGAGGTAGTCACCGTCTGTCGCTTCAGCTATGAGACCGTCACGCTGAATCTCTAGACCATTTGTTGCTTCCCAATCACCCAGTTCGTCGCCAGTTACTACTGTCCAACGACCTGTGTTTGTCATGTTTTCAAAGGACTCAGAGAAGAGCAGCGTCTCACTATGAGTTTCATATGTGTCATCAATCGCTACTGGGCCCTCGTTCACGTTGCTCTCTTTCAGGG
>NZ_JBFRSC010000015.1:0-184 GCF_041473335.1 Vibrio sp. 10N.222.55.C7 | reverse complement strand
GGTGCTAAAGGTGCCGTCACTGTGTTTGAACTCGTATTTGGTCACGCCATCCAGATCGCTGCCGGACAAGGTACCCACTACCGCGTCCGCCACTTGGTTTTCCGCGTACGTCACCGTCTGCGCACCGAACGAGCCTGACTCATCCACGTTGCTCTCTTTCAGGGTCACCGTCGCTTCCGCTGTC
>NZ_JBFRSC010000014.1:0-78619 GCF_041473335.1 Vibrio sp. 10N.222.55.C7 | reverse complement strand
AAAACTTTTTTCAAGCGCTTAGCTTGGCTAATTTGACCTGCTGATTCGTTTTGGTTTCTTACGAAGCCATCCCGTGTCAGCGAGGTGGCATTATAGAGATTTCGATCACACTGGCAAGCCCTTTTTGAAGTTTTTCTTACTTTTTTGATTGTTCGAGCGTTTTTTGTTCAAAACACCCCATTTTCACTAGTATTCCTCTTAATTAAGGGCTTAAGGTGCCTATATAAAGGAGGATTTATGAGTTCAATACGCAGTTATAAAGGAATATCCCCTCAGATTGGGCAAGGTGTCTATATAGATACCAGTTCAGTACTGGTTGGTGATATCAAAATCGGTAACGACTCTAGCGTGTGGCCTTTGGTTGCAGCTCGAGGGGATGTGAACCACATTCATATTGGAGAGAGAACGAATATCCAAGATGGTAGTGTCTTGCACGTCACCCATAAGAATGCTGAAAACCCTGACGGTTATCCTCTCTTAATAGGTAATGATGTCACTATCGGGCATAAAGTAATGCTGCATGGCTGCACTATTGAGGATCGTGTACTTGTTGGTATGGGAGCGATCGTGTTGGATGGCGTGATTATCCAAAAAGAAGTGATGATTGGTGCTGGTAGCTTAGTGCCACCAAACAAGGTACTTGAAAGCGGTTACCTCTATGTAGGAAGCCCAGTAAAACAAGCTCGCCCATTAAATGATAAAGAGCGTGCCTTTCTACAGAAGTCTGCAGACAACTACGTTCAGAATAAAAATGACTATCTAGACTCTGTAATTTCAGTCTAAAGCGCTTTGATCTGAATCCGATTAGAGGAGTCATACTCCTCTTCTTCTATTAACTCTTCCGCTAGCTCTTCAATATCGAAACGTAACTCTGAAAAGATAACTAAAGCTTGATCGCCTTCTTCTATATCTTTACCTGCCAATCGTGATAATTCCTCAATAGACATGACACATTCAATCAATGCGCCCGACTGTTGTGCTGGGAACGTGATTGTTCGGCTCTCTTCATCCCAATCTTGGATATCAGGAAATAGAATTGATTGATTCATTTTTTATAAACACCCCATTACATCTCTAGATTTTTACGTAATTCTCTTAAAATCTGTTTTGTTCCCGGACGAAGACCACGCCAAAGCATAAAGCTTTCTGCTGCCTGCCCCACTAGCATACCCAAACCATCATAAGCAGCATGAACACCATTATCTAATGCCCATTGATTGAATACCGTCGTTCCAGATCCATAAACCATGTCATAAACGGCGCTAGTAGAATTGAAAATCACCTCAGACACTTCAGGAAGCTGCCCGCTTAGACCAGATGAGGTAGAGTTAATAATGACATCAAAGCCTTCATTAACATCACTTAGCCCCATCCCCTTGATGTTGCCATGCGACGAAAACATCTCAGCCAGAAGTTCAGCCTTGGAGCTGGTTCGATTAGCGACCACCAGCTGTTGTGGCTTTTGGTCGAGAAGAGGTTGAATCACTCCTCTCGCAGCACCACCAGCGCCAAGAAGAAGAACACGTGCTCCTTTTAGCGTGACTTGATGTTGAAGCAGGTCTTGAACTAAGCCCTCACCATCGGTGTTATCACCAATGATCTCTCCATCATCTAACTTCTTAAGGGTATTTACGGCACCAGCTAGTTCAGCTCTCTCAGTTAGGCGATTGGCTAACTGATAGGCATCTTCTTTAAAAGGCGCTGTGACATTGCACCCTCGACCACCTTCGCTGAAAAAGGTTTTGGCAGCAGTGATAAATTGACCGTGCTCTGGCTGTAATGCTGTATAGGTAAGTTGTTGGCTGGTTTGGCGAGCAAATAATGTGTGAATGAATGGCGATTTGCTTTGCCCAATAGGATTACCGAAAACGGCATAACGATCTACTTGCTGTGTCATATCCTTACCTAACAGAAATAATAAAAAGGGTCATCTATATAGATGACCCTATCACTATCCCTATAAGGAAGGAAGAACTACCAAACTCGAGGTTTGAGGTAGTCACTATAAAGCAGAGCTTCTGGTGAGCCCGCTTGCGGTTCATAGCGATATTCCCAACGAGCCAACGGCGGCATCGACATCAATATAGACTCTGTGCGCCCACCGCTTTGCAGGCCAAATAAGGTACCACGGTCGTAAACTAGGTTGAATTCAACATAGCGGCCACGACGGTATAGTTGGAAGTCACGCTCACGTTCGCCATAAGGTGTATCTTTGCGACGCTCGACAATAGGTAAGTACGCCGCAGCAAAACCTTCACCGACAGCCTGCATATAAGCAAAGCTCTTATCGAAACCCCACTCATTTAAGTCATCAAAGAACAGACCACCAACACCACGTGTTTCGTCTCGGTGAGGAAGATAGAAGTACTTATCACACCACTCTTTGTGTTCTTGATAAACATCATCACCAAACGGCGCACAAAGATCTTTAGCAGTTTGATGCCAAGATTGGCAATCTTCATCGACAGGATAAAATGGCGTTAAGTCAAAACCACCACCAAACCACCAAATCGGGTCTTCCCCTTCTTTTTCCGCAATGAAGAATCGAACGTTCGCGTGTGAGGTTGGGATATATGGGTTTTTAGGGTGGATAACTAATGAAACCCCCATCGCCTCAAACTTACGTCCGGCTAACTCAGGACGGTGAGCGGTTGCAGAGGCAGGCATTGCTTTACCAGCGACGTGAGAGAAGTTAACTCCACCCTGTTCAAATAAAGCACCATTGGTCATCACGCGAGTACGACCACCGCCACCTAGACGATCGCCAGGTTCTCGCTCCCATGCATCTTCTTCAAACAACGCTACACCATCAGCTTGCTCAAGCTGCTGGCAAATCGAATCTTGTAGGCTCAGTAAAAACTGCTTTACTGCTTCTTTATCAATTGCTGACATCTTACTTCCTTTGCAGGGTTTAACCCTGTCTTAATATTTTCGACGTTTTTGCATCTCTAATTTCGCTTGGCTTCTCACGGCCACCCGTTTGGCCTTCTAGAATCGCGACTAAGTGTTGACCCAGTTGCTGTTGAACTTCTTCAGTCGTCATACAAGGCGGCTCGCCAGTCAGGTTGGCACTGGTAGAGGTTAACGGCTTGCCGAACTCATTACACATTCTTTGAACCAAAGGGTGATCCGTCACTCGTACCGCGATGGAATCAAACTGGCCGCTGACCCAGTCAGTAACTTTGCTGCTGGTTGGCATAATCCAAGTGACCGGACCTGGCCATGTCGCTTTCACTGTTACCAACTGTTCTTCCGTCAACTGGCTTTCATCAATATAAGGAAGCAGCTGCTCGTAACTTGCAGCAATCAAGATCAAGCCCTTTTCAACTGGACGCTGTTTTAACTCGAGTAATTTCTTGATGGCATGTGGATTATCAGGATCACAACCAACCCCAAAAACGCCTTCGGTCGGGTAAGCAATGACTTCACCTTGTTGTAATGCCTGCAATGTATGTTGAAAGTTATCCACGAGTTGCCTCATTAAGTCAGTTATCGAACTCGCTAAGTGTACAAATTATCATTCACTGTGACTAAAGCTATTTGTTTATAAAATGTATCAATTAACAACTTAGACTGACGCAAACGTTTTCCTTAAGTAATTTTACCCGTATAATGCGCGCAAAATATCTAATCACTAATTAAATCGTACCTGAAGGAGTTTGAGATGACTGTCGGTATTATCATGGGTTCTAAATCTGATTGGCCAACAATGAAGCTAGCTGCAGAAATGTTGGATCAGTTTGGCGTGGCGTACGAAACAAAAGTGGTTTCTGCTCACCGCACACCTCAGTTGCTTGCAGACTACGCAACCAGTGCGAAAGAGCGCGGTATTAAAGTAATTATTGCTGGTGCTGGCGGTGCAGCGCACCTTCCGGGCATGGCTGCTGCTTTCACAAGCGTACCAGTTCTGGGTGTTCCAGTTCAGTCTAAAGCACTGAAAGGCATGGACTCTCTGCTTTCTATCGTGCAGATGCCAAAAGGTATCGCGGTAGGTACTTTGGCTATCGGTGAAGCTGGCGCTGCCAATGCAGGCATCCTAGCGGCTCAAATCATTGGTACACACAATGAAGAAGTAATGGCAAAAGTAGAAGCATTCCGTTCTGAGCAAACAGAAACGGTTTTGGCTAATCCAAACCCTGCAGAGGACTAATTTCCATGCATGTTCTTGTGTTAGGCGCGGGCCAACTTGCTCGCATGATGTCCCTAGCTGGGGCACCGCTGAATATTGAAATTTCTGCTTTTGATGTTGGCAGCAAAAATATTGTTCACCCATTAACGCAAGCGATTCTAGGTAACGGCTTAGAAAATGCGATTGAGCGTGCGGACGTCATTACTGCTGAATTCGAACATATTCCTCACGATGTACTTGAGGTGTGTGAGCGCAGCGGTAAGTTCTTACCGACAACAGAAGCAATCAAAGCTGGCGGTGACCGTCGTCTTGAAAAAGCCCTGTTAGACGAAGCGAACGTGAAGAATGCTAAGTACTACGTGGTTAACTCTCGCGAAGACTTTGACGCTGCAATTGCTCACGTTGGCTTACCAATGGTGTTGAAGAGCACACTTGGCGGCTACGACGGCAAGGGCCAATGGCGCTTAAAGACATTAGACAATGTTGACGCGACTTGGGCAGAAATGGCTGAGTGCATTACCGCGACCGACAACCAAGCGATTGTGGCTGAAGAGTTTGTTCCGTTTGACCGCGAAGTATCACTGGTTGGTGCTCGTGATACCAATGGCGAGGTTCAAGTGTATCCACTGGCTGAGAATGTTCACACCGACGGCGTGTTGAGCTTATCGACAGCGATTGATGACATTGAACTGCAAGAGCAAGCTAAAGCCATGTTCACTGCCATTGCTGAGCGTTTAGATTACGTTGGCGTGCTAGCACTTGAGTTCTTTGATGTTCAAGGTTCACTGCTTGTTAATGAGATTGCACCACGTGTTCATAACTCGGGCCACTGGACGCAACAAGGCGCAGAGACTTGTCAGTTTGAAAACCACCTACGTGCAGTGTGTGGCATGCCACTAGGTAGCACTAAACTGATTCGTCCAACCGCAATGATCAACATTCTTGGCGAAGATACTCTTCCTGAGGCTATTCTTGCTCAAGGTGGTTGTCATGTTCATTGGTATGGCAAAGAAAAGCGTGCAGGTCGCAAGATGGGTCACATTAACGTGAGCGCTGACTACAACGCAGAATTACAAAGAGCTTTGTGCTCATTGGCTGAGATTCTTGATAAGCAAGCCTACCCTGCTGTGCATGAGTTTGCTGAGCAGATGAAGTAAGCCTACATTGGCTTATTGATATAAAAGGTTTATTGGATACAAAAACGGCGCTCAGTGAGCGCCGTTTTTTTGTGTCTATAATATCGAGTTATTGAGATTGAATGTGGTGACACTTGCGATCAGCGCATTGCTTCTTGGTACCACTGGCTGTTTTCTTCTCAAGTAACAACGGGAACTGGCACTGTTCACAACGACCTATAACAGGTGGCTGATTAACGGCGAACTTACACTTAGGGTAGTTATCACACGCATAGAAGGTTTTGCCATAGCGAGATTTACGCTCAACCAAGTGGCCTCGACCACACTCAGGGCAGGCAACAAGTGGCTGCTCTTCAGGTTGTTCTTTCGGTTGGTCCAAAGATTCGATGTGATTACACTCTGGATAACTGCTACAGCCAATGAACATCCCAAAGCGACCTTGCCTTAATACCAATTCGTTTTGGCATTTAGGACACGGAACGCCCAGCTCTTTCACCACATGACCATCATTTTGATGAAGAGGCTTGATGTAATCACAGCTCGGATACTGCTTACAGCCTAAAAATGGGCCGTGCTTACCATGGCGAAGCTGAAGCTCCCCACCACACTGTGGACATGGTTCATGCTCTAACGCATGTTCATGTGCTGAAAAAAGCTGATTATCAATCTTACTACTCATGATAAGCCTGTATTAATGCAAGATACCTTGCTCTTTGGTGTACAACAGCTCTTCCATTTGCGTGTAAGCACTTTCATTACCCGGTACATTGAACAGTACCATTAAGATAATCCACTTCAGATCATCCAACTCAAATTCATTGGTCTCTAACCCCATGACACGATCAATCACCATTTCACGAATCTCTGTCGTGAGGACGTTGATCTGCTCAAGGAACAACAAGAAACCACGACACTCCATATTAATACGTGATATCTCTTTACTTGTGTAAACACGCATCGAGGTATTAGAGCACATAGTAATCGCCGCTTGGTTATCGGTATCTTGCAGTGCAGCAAGGTCTTCTAACCAATGGAGAGCCTTATAAATATCATCTTGGTGAAACCCCGCTCGAAGAAGTTCATCTTCAAGTTCGTCTTGATCCACCTGCAATTCAGAATCGCTATGGATGTAGGTTTCAAACAAGTACATCAGTATGTCCATCATCATAGCTTAGCCTCTCCCCTTTCGAATATAGCCACCGGAAACTGCAACAACATGCCCTGAGAGCTCAAGCTCTAAAAGCTGCATCATGACTTCATGCACAGGTATATGGGTTCTCTGTGCCAAAATATCAACGGGTGTCGCCTCTAATCCTACGTTAGCTAACAGCTGTGGAAATGGCAATTGTTCATTTTCACCCTCATTCGGCGTAGGTTCGAATAAGCTCGGCTGCTGATCTATAGACCAGTTTAACAGACTCTTTATTTCAATCAGAACATCTTGAGCATTTTGCACTAAACATGCTCCAGCTTTGATGAGACTGTTACCTCCGCGACTGGTTGGGCTATGAATAGAACCGGGCAGCGCAAACACTTCTCGACCTTGCTCCATGGCATAGCGAGCGGTAATTAAAGAGCCACTCTTCTCAGCCGCTTCCACCACCAAGGTTCCTAACGACAAGCCACTTATAATACGGTTACGACGGGGGAAATGTTCAGGTCTTGGTTTAGCACTCGGTCGAAACTCTGAAATCAGCGCTCCGTTCTCACAGATCCTCTCAGCTAGATTTCGGTGGCGGGCAGGATAAATGGAGTCCAAGCCAGACCCCAACACTGCAAAAGTTTCCCCTCTTTTATCTAGAGCACCATCATGAGCATAGCCATCGATACCTAAAGCTAAGCCACTGGTGACAATTAAACCGTTTTGGACAAACTCTTTGGCGAAGGACTTGGCGGTCTGCAGTCCTTCAATACTGGCATTGCGGCTGCCGACCATCGCGATTTGAGGCTCGATCAGTTTTTCAACGTGACCTTTAACGAAAAGAACACTGGGCGCAGAGGCAATCTCATTAAGCAGTTTGGGATAATGTGGGCAATTAGGGGTAATGATGTGATGGTTAGGCTGTTTTGCTTGCCATGATAAGCAAGCCTCCACTTCTCTTGGGGCTTGCTCTCTTAGATAAGAAATTTGTTTGCCTGATAAACCCATCACTTGCAGCTGCTGGCTTGAGTAGCCAACAATGTTCGAAGGGGAATCGATACTCAGCAGGCGAGAAAGGCGTTTGCCACCCAATTGAGGAACAAAACTTAGAGTTAGCCAAGCACTCAGTTGTTGCTCATTCACTCGGTGCCCTTAACCTCTTCTGTCAAAGCAAGATCCAAAGGCGATACTGCCAGAATGCCCTTGCTAACGGGCTTAGAGCTCTGAGTGATCAACGCGAGGCTAAAATACTCATAAGGACGAATGACCATCAAGCTACCCAGCGAGGTACTTGGCAATTGCACCTTATCGCTCGCCGCAGACTCTTTATAACTGTATTCACCTTGCTTACCAAACACCACCGCACCGCTTTCGCTGAGGGTAAACATAGAACCTTGGCGAAGGTTATCCTGTGAACCTTTGTTGATCACTACCACCTGATTCTTCGCGCTGTATTGGCTGCCATCTAATGAACCCAATATATTGGCAAACTGACCCGCAGCACTAGGTGCAGGATAAAACGTGGTAGAGAGCTTCACCTGATCAACACCAAGTTCTGGTAGCACAAGATCGTTAAGCAGTACCTCTTGCAGTTGAGTCTCTATCTGTAAGCTACTGAACTCAGCGTCCACTTCTTTTAAGCGTGCCGTGGCGACCAAACGCAACGAGGTCATACTCGCTTGAGGTTGCTGTCGCTGGTAGGTTTCAACGGCGCGGTAAATACCCCACTTTTGATGTTGTTGGTTGCCCGAGATAAACAACCGGTCTTCACCCGATAAGAATCTCTTCCCATCACTCGTTCCTAACACTCGTTGAGCCGATTGAATATCTTGCAGTTCAACCAAGCGATCAGATTGCAGGTAAGGAAGAACCAATCCTTCATTGACGGTTGGCACCGCTTTCTTCTCCGAGACACGAATCTTAGGGCTCAGCTTGATAACCGGTTTAAGACTCAATACCGGCTCACCATTAATCCAAACCAGAGACAATTTATCTCCAGGGTAAATAAGGTGAGGGTTTTCTATTTCAGGGTTTACCTGCCATAACCTTGGCCACAGCCAAGGGCTATCGAGATACATCGCGGAGATATCCCATAAGGTATCGCCCTTAACCACCACATACGCCTCGGGTGCGCCTTGTTTAATGGTTAAAGGTTGCTCACTATTTTCAGCCATAGCGGCGAACGAAAGCGAGGCACAAATAAGAGATAAAGCGGGGGAAAAATGACGCATGACCTAGGTTCCTTGGTCTGAATATATGACATCTGATTTGAGAATTACCTTCAGGATGCTGTCATTTGACCTCTAAAATGTCTAGAATTGAGCCAACAAGGTTTAAGCTGTTTCGGCACAGTTCAATATTTCGAGTGTATATGTCTGTATTACAAGTATTAACATTACCAGATGATCGTCTACGTACCGTGGCGAAACCGGTAAAAGAAGTTACCCCAGAGATTCAAAAGTTCGTTGATGACATGATTGAAACCATGTACGACGAAGAAGGTATCGGCCTTGCGGCAACGCAAGTAGATTTCCATCAACGCATCGTTGTTATCGATATTTCAGAAACACGTGATGAGCCAATGGTGCTTATCAACCCTGAAATTACTGAGAAGCGCGGCGAAGATGGAATCGAAGAAGGCTGCCTATCTGTACCAGGCGCTCGAGCTCTAGTACCTCGCGCTGCAGAAGTAACGGTTAAAGCACTAGACCGTGACGGCAACGAATTCACATTCGACGCTGACGACCTTCTGGCTATCTGTGTTCAGCACGAACTTGACCACCTAGAAGGCAAGTTGTTTGTTGATTACCTATCGCCACTAAAGCGTAAACGTATCCAAGATAAGCTAGCGAAGATTAAACGTTTCAACGAGAAACAAGGTTAATAACCGCTGCTATTACTAAATTAGAAGGAAGCCTACCTTGAGTCAGTCTTTAAGAATTGTCTTTGCAGGTACTCCGGATTTCGCCGCCCGTCACTTGGCGGCGTTGTTGTCTTCGGAGCATGAAGTTGTTGCTGTTTACACACAGCCAGATCGCCCAGCAGGCCGCGGTAAAAAACTCACTGCGAGCCCAGTAAAAAACATCGCACTTGAAAACAATATTCCGGTTTACCAACCAGAAAACTTCAAGTCAGATGAGGCTAAGCAAGAGCTAGCTGAATTGAACGCTGACATCATGGTTGTTGTCGCTTACGGCTTATTGCTTCCGCAAGTTGTATTAGATACACCTCGCTTAGGTTGTATCAACGTACATGGCTCTATCCTACCGCGCTGGCGTGGTGCTGCTCCGATTCAACGCTCTATTTGGGCAGGTGATAAAGAGACAGGCGTGACGATCATGCAGATGGATATCGGCCTAGATACTGGCGACATGCTAAGTATCGCGACGCTGCCTATCGAAGCGACAGATACCAGCGCATCAATGTACGAGAAGTTAGCGGGCCTTGGCCCTGACGCGCTTGTTGAATGTCTAGCGGACATCGCTTCTGGCAAAGCGGTTGCAGAGAAGCAAGACGATGAGCTTGCTAACTACGCGAAGAAGCTAAGTAAAGAAGAAGCGCGTATCAACTGGAGTGATGAAGCAGCTCATATTGAGCGCTGCGTTCGTGCCTTCAACCCATGGCCAATGAGCCACTTTGAAGCCGCTGAGAACAGCATTAAAGTATGGCAAAGCCGTGTGGCAGAGCAAACTTCTGATAAGCCTGCAGGTACCATTCTGCAAGCGGATAAAACTGGTATCTATGTAGCGACAGGACAAGGCGTACTTGTTCTTGAACAGCTGCAAGTTCCAGGTAAAAAAGCCATGTCAGTTCAGGATATCTTGAACTCACGTGCAAGCTGGTTTGAAGTTGGTACACAGCTTTCTTAATCCGCTTTTAAAGCTGCTAATTACGCAGCTAAGAAAACCTTTACGAGGGCAGAGATGCCCTCATGTATTCAAATAAATATTCGGTACCCCTCATGAATGTTCGCGCTGCTGCTGCAAATGTCCTATTCCAAGTTGTCGATAAAGGCCACTCTCTTTCACACGCTCTCCCTGCGGCTCAAAAAACGATCCGTCCGCGAGACCATGCTCTACTGCAAGAGATTTGCTACGGCGCACTTCGTTACCTGCCTCGTTTAGAGTCAATCGCTAACGAACTGATGGAAAACCCGCTTAAAGGTAAAAAGCGTGTATTCCACCACCTAATCTTGGTGGGCATTTACCAACTAAGCTTTATGCGTATCCCTTCGCATGCTGCGGTTGCTGAAACGGTTGAGGGTACTAAAACACTGCGTGGTCCAAGCCTGAGTGGTTTGATCAACGCTGTACTACGTAGCTACCTACGTGACCAAGAAGAACTAGACGAGAAAGCCGTTAGCCACAATGCAGGCAAATACGGCCACCCAAGCTGGATTCTAAAAATGCTTCAAGAGAGCTACCCAGATCAATGGGAGCAACTGGTTGAAGCAAACAACAGCAAGGCACCAATGTGGCTGCGCGTTAACCGCCAACACCACACTCGTGACGAGTATGTTGAACTGCTTAAAAACGAAAACATTGAATACACATTGCACCCTGAAGCTGCTGATGCCATAAAATTAGCTGCACCTTGTGATGTTACTTTGCTTCCTGGCTTCGACAGAGGTTGGGTATCAGTGCAAGACGCTGCCGCTCAGCTTTCGGTTGATTACCTAACACCAAAAGATGGTGAGCTGATCTTAGATTGTTGTGCTGCACCAGGTGGTAAAACGGCACACATTCTTGAGCACACTCAAGATACTGAAGTGGTTGCGATTGACTGCGACATCAAACGTCTAGACCGCGTTTACGATAACCTTGAGCGCCTGCAACTGCGTGCCGACGTAATTTGTGGTGATGCTCGCTACCCTGAAGAGTGGTGGATGGGTGATAAGTTCGACCGTATTCTGCTTGATGCACCTTGTTCAGCGACTGGCGTTATTCGCCGTCACCCTGACATCAAGTGGCTACGTCGTGCGTCTGACATTGATGCGCTGGCTGAACTGCAAAGCGAGATTATGGATGCAATGTGGCGTCAGCTGAAAGAAGGCGGCACCATGGTTTATGCGACATGTTCTATCACGCCGCAAGAAAACGTGCTGCAAGTGAAAGCATTCCTAGCACGTACTGAAAACGCAACGCTGGTTGGGTCTGATATCGAAAATCCGGGTCGTCAAATACTACCTGGAGAAGAAGATATGGATGGCTTCTACTACGCAGTTCTAGTAAAACAGGCATAACAACTAACAGCGGCTAAGAATTTATTTCTTAGCCGCTGTTTCTTTCTAGTGCATTATCAAAACAAAGTTAGATAACTAGAATTACCACGGTAAAGAAAAGAGAAAGGCTATGAAGATCATTATCCTAGGTGCTGGACAAGTTGGCGGTACCCTTGCTGAAAACCTGGTTGGTGAAAACAACGACATCACCATTGTCGACCGTAATGCTGACCGACTTCGTGAACTTCAGGATAAGTACGACCTTAGGGTTGTAAACGGTTATGCCAGCCACCCAAACACACTACGTGAAGCGGGTGCGCAAGATGCCGACATGTTAGTTGCCGTAACTAACATGGATGAAACCAACATGGCTGCGTGTCAGGTTGCTTTCTCTCTTTTCAATACGCCGAACCGAATTGCTCGTATTCGTTCTCCTCAATACCTAGAAGAGAAAGAAGCGCTATTCAAATCAGGTGCCATCCCAGTCGATCACCTGATCGCACCCGAAGAACTAGTGACCAGCTACATCGAGCGCCTGATTCAATACCCAGGCGCACTGCAGGTTGTGAGCTTTGCTGAACAGAAGGTTAGCCTAGTAGCAGTAAAAGCCTACTACGGTGGTCCACTGGTGGGTAACGCACTGTCTGCTTTGCGTGAGCACATGCCGCACATTGATACCCGTGTTGCCGCTATTTTCCGTCAAGGTCGCCCTATTCGCCCACAAGGCACCACCATCATTGAAGCCGATGATGAGGTTTTCTTTGTGGCAGCGAGTAACCATATCCGCTCAGTAATGAGTGAGCTACAACGCCTAGAGAAACCGTACCGCCGCATCATGATTGTCGGTGGTGGTAACATTGGTGCAAGCTTGGCAAAACGCCTTGAGCAGAGCTACAGCATCAAGCTTATCGAGCGCAGCTACACTCGTGCCGAAAAGCTGTCTGAAGAATTAGAAAACACCATCGTCTTCTGTGGCGATGCGGCAGACCAAGAGCTGCTAACCGAAGAGAACATCGATCAAGTGGACGTGTTCATTGCCCTAACCAATGAAGATGAAACCAACATCATGTCAGCAATGCTGGCGAAGCGAATGGGTGCCAAGAAGGTAATGGTACTGATTCAGCGTGGTGCTTACGTAGACCTTGTTCAGGGTGGCGTGATTGATATTGCTATCTCTCCACAGCAAGCGACCATTTCTGCGCTGCTTACTCACGTTCGTCGTGCTGATATTGTTAACGTATCATCTCTACGTCGCGGCGCTGCAGAGGCGATCGAAGCCATTGCTCACGGTGACGAAACCACATCGAAAGTGGTTGGCCGAGCGATTGGCGACATCAAGCTACCACCGGGCACCACTATTGGTGCGATTGTTCGCGGAGAAGAAGTACTTATCGCGCACGATAGAACCGTAATCGAACAAGATGACCACGTAGTGATGTTCCTAGTGGACAAGAAATACGTACCTGATGTTGAGTCTCTATTCCAACCGAGCCCGTTCTTCTTATAGCCTTGTTCTCGTGAGCTTCTTCTCGCAACTTTCTTTTGTGAGAACGGCGCTCCGGCACAAAGCTGTAATCAATTAAAGCTATGGTCTATTAAGCTATGGTCAACTTTCGTCCGATATTATTAGTGATAGGGTTAGTGTTATCAAAACTCGCCCTTTTCATGTACATCCCTACATTGGTTGCCTTTTTCACAGGCACCGGTGGCTTCCTCGAGTTTGGTCAGTCGGTAGTGATCACGCACATTGTGGCGTTCATCTGCTTGAGCTTAGGCCGTTCAGCTAAGTTCCGACTTGGGGTACGGGACATGTTCCTGATCACCTCTCTGGTATGGACGATAGCCAGTGCCTTTGCTGCACTGCCGTTTGTCTTCATCAACCACATCAGCTTCATTGACGCCTATTTTGAAACCATGTCTGGTATCACCACGACAGGCTCAACCGTATTAAGCGGCTTAGACAGCATGGCTCCAAGTATTCTGTTGTGGCGTTCTATACTGCAATGGTTAGGTGGCATCGGCTTCATCGTTATGGCGGTAGCGGTTCTGCCAATGCTCAACGTCGGTGGTATGCGCCTGTTCCAAACCGAATCATCCGATTGGTCAGATAAAAGCAGCCCACGAGCGAAAACGGTCGCCAAGAACATCGTGGCGGTTTATCTGGTTCTGACTGGGTTGTGCATCATTAGCTACCTGTTTGCAGGCATGGGTATCTTTGACGCAATCAATCATGCCTTCACAACACTGTCTACGGGTGGTTACTCAACATCAGATGGCTCAATGAACCACTTCTCTAACAGTGCTCACTGGGTAGGAACCCTGTTCATGTTCCTTGGTGGTCTGCCGTTCCTACTGTTTGTTAGCGCACTGCGTGGTAGAAAACTCTCAATCCTCTACAAAGACGCGCAAGTGAGAGGTTTCACCTATCTATTCTTGGTCACCAGTGCCGTGATATCGACATGGTTGGTGGTTAGAGATGGCTACACAGTCATGGATGCGATGCGTGTCTCAATGTTCAACATCGTGTCGGTTGTAACAACTACAGGCTTTGGCTTGGAAGACTTCACAGCCTGGGGCGCACTACCAACGACACTGTTTGCATTTCTGATGATGGCAGGGGCTTGTTCAGGTTCAACTTCTGGTGGTATCAAAATCTTCCGCTTCCAGATAGCGATGACTATGCTTCACAAACAGATGATGAAGCTGATTCACCCATCAGGCGTATTTGTTCAACGCTATAACCAACGCCCTGTCAGCGACGACATCGTGCGTTCGTTGGTGGCGTTTGGTTTGATGTTCTTTATTACGATCATCTTAATCGCTGGCGGCTTAAGTGCGATGGGTTTAGACCCAATCACCAGTATCTCGGGCGCTATTACTGCGGTAGCTAACGTTGGCCCGGGTATGGGTAGCGTTATCGGTCCAACCGGGAACTTTGCTCCCCTACCAGACGCTGCTAAGTGGTTATTAAGCCTTGGTATGTTGATGGGAAGGCTTGAGATACTGACGCTGATCGTTCTATTCTTCCCAGCCTTCTGGCGACGCTAATTGCACGAATATTTAAGGAAACAGAGATGAAACCATACCTACTTATCGCAAGCGCACTGCTAAGCAGTTCAGCCTTCGCCGACCAAATGGTAACTCTTCAAGATGGAAAACAGATACTGCTGAAAGATGATTTTACTTGGCAATACGTGGCACCAAAGCAAACGGAAGCAGCAACGACAACATCAGAGACTGCAGTGCCTGTCGTAGCCGTACCTGTCGCAACGAACACGCATGGCACTACGATTGTGGTTAATAGTAAAAAGCCAAGCTTACAGCTGTCTCAGTCAGGAGTGGATGTTGTACTGGGTGCAAGTCGCTATGAAGATGGTGAGCTTATCATTCCGACAGCCATCACTAACCAAGGCACTCAAGCGGTCATTTTGGTATCACTTAACATCAGCGTATTTACTGCAGAAGGTGAGTTGTTGGCAGAAGAAGAAGTTGCTGTGTGGAAATCAATCAAACGAATGGCCGACACATACCTACGACCAAAGACGGGTGAAGAAGGCAAGCTCATCAAGCTCGACCTAGAACAACACCCTGAATATCAGATTAAAGCTGAGATTACTGAGGTACTGGCTCGCTAAACCGGAGTCACGTACAAATAAATAGCGAAGAAATGGCAAGCGCAGCCCGCCAACACAAACAAATGCCAGATGGCATGATTGTAAGGGATGCGTTTTGCCACATAGAAAATCACACCCAACGAGTAAATCACGCCACCGAGTGCTAGTAGCACCAAACCACCCATCTCGATATTCATCGCCAGTTGATAAACCACAATCAGCGATAACCAACCCATCGCCAAGTAAGTCACCAATGACAAACGCTTAAATCGGTAGACGAAGGCAATCTTCATAATGATTCCGACTAGCGCGATACCCCAAATCACTGCCATCAAACCCATCGCCAATGGTGTTCTTAAACTCACCAATAAAAATGGCGTGTAACTGCCCGCGATCAATAAGTAGATCGCACAGTGATCGAGAGTTTTCAGTAATCGCTTGGTCTTTTCTGTGGTGATCGAGTGATAAAGCGTGGAAGCGAGAAAGAGTAGGATAATACTGCTGCCATATACCGCCATACTCGCAATAGTCAGTATGTCGGCTTGATGGTCAAACGCACGAATCAGCAGCAGGACTAAACCAACCACGCCAAGCACAACACCCAAGCCATGGGTTATCGCATTGGCGCGTTCTTCGATGTCACTGTATTCGCTCGCCGATGATGCAGACATGATTATCCTACTAGAGTAAATGTTCGATTTGCCTAGTATTGCACATTAAGCTTACACGTGTAAGCTTAAATTTTTATGACATCTTTTATGACATTAATAACGCCTAAACGGTGTGATGAAGCTAAGGTCTCTAAAGCTACAGAACCAAAGAGCTAACTAAGATGCGTTGTCTAGATACTCAAGTACCATCTTGCCCGCATCTTGTGGTGACGTATCCAATGGCACACTCAATTGACGCTGCAGTTGGCCAATGCCTAACAAGCTCGCCAACATGCCTTTTGCACCATCGCGATTACGGTCTATCTCAAACCACAACTTAAGCTCAGTTTCATCACGATGAGCTACAACCTCAAGCTCACGCCAACGGCCATGATAAGGACCCGTCGTCGGAACAAACTCGAACTCTTGTACAAATGGCAGTTCAAAGCCTTCTACCGCTTCACACTCCACTTGGCGAATACGCAGCCCTTGAGCTTCAAGCTCGTTAAAAATACCATCGAGGAGTGCGTCAGGGCGCACCGTTAAGATGTCTTTATCCGATGGATCAATCGCCATCGCAATATCGAGCCCGGTTTCTAGCCACACCTTTGAATCACCAATCGTGACAGGTGTGTTCAGCGGGACATCAAACTCACATTCAAAATCACGGGTTTCACCCGGCTGAATAACAAAGGCATACGGCAGGCTCCATTTGGCCAACGAGTATGTCTGGTGCATTCGACGTGTTTGACCGCCCTCTTGCCTTTGCGAATTCATAGTAATTTCTTTGACGTAACGACAGCACAAGTTGAGATCGATATTGTCGATCTCTTGTGGCTGAGCGCCACCATAGACATGCACAATAATGCTCGCCTTCTTGCCTGGATAAAGCACTTCCTGTTGCAATACAGAATCCACCTTGGCAGATCCAATTCCAAAACTTGCTAACGTTTTCTTTAAGAACGACATATGCACCTCCTTTAAAGCATCATCTTAAGCCTGAAAGAGGTTCAAACTCAAATATACTGCTCACACTATTTTAGCTCTAATATCGTCTATTTATCACTCAGGCGTCGATCGATAACTTAGATAGTGATAATCTAAGCCTTGATATGCATGCATATCATTATCCTGATTTATTCTTCGGATTGGCGAAAGCCAGACGAGTGACGCTTCAAGCAATTGAGGTGGAGCTCATGGTAAATCAGGCCATTAGATTGGCAATGGATATGCCTGACCGTTAGGTAAATTAATGCGCCCAACAGCTGTCAGGTTCTCGCACACCAACCGTAGTGCGATGCGTCGTCGTAGTGGCTTTGTTGCTGCTCCAATGGCTAAGAAATTGGCTCCTACAATGACTCTAGTTGAGAAGACTGCTTTATTAGCACCGACTACAACGAAAGTGATTAAAGCCGCTTAACAAAAAGCGCAGTTTTTACTGCGCTTTTTTCTTGCCCGCTCCCATCTTGAAATGTGTTTACACATTGGTATTCCCTACCCGATTTGATACCTTAGCCACAAATCATTATAAAATTTGTGGAGAAATAAAGTATGAAGTGTCACCGCATTGAAGAACTGCTTGAACTGATGGAGCCTGAGTGGCAGAAAGATCAAGAGCTTAACCTATTAGAGTTCATCATTAAGCTATCAAAAGAAGCGGGCTACCAAGGCAAGCTTGAAGAACTGACTGACGATGTTCTTATCTATCACCTAAAAATGCGCAACAGCGAAAAAGATGAGATGATCCCGGGCCTGAAAAAAGACCAAGAAGATGATTTCAAAACCGCAATTCTAAAAGCACGTGGCCTTCTTTAGTCGCCCGTTAGTTTAGAGCTCAATTGCCGTATAGATAAAACACTCAATTTTAAAAAGCGACCACCAGGTCGCTTTTTTGTTTCTGTTCGCTATTTTTTCGTCACAACTGTTATGACTTTTGTTGTTAAAGGTTGATAGCGTTAAAGAAATGAGAACAAGATTGTCGCTATAATCGCCATCCATAAGAATCTTCTAAAATAATAAGAGTGAGTGCGATAACAACAAATGCACCAAGCTCAATTTCAACAGGTTCTCTAAACCATACTTTCAAGTAATGTCGTCATGCCCGACTTAACCGGGCAAACAAGCCACAAAAAGGATAGTCCATGAGTCAGGATAAAATCGATATCAAAGATGTGACTCCTAAAACCTTTAACCCGAAAACACATAAAGGTAATGGAGATCGATTTAACCCAAGTAACCGAATCTATGTTCGAGAAAGCAAAGGTAAATTCCAACAACTGCGTCGCTATGGCGGTTGGTTCTTACTTTTACTTTTTGCGCTTATCCCATGGATTCCCTTTGGTGAACGTCAAGCGATCTTGCTCGATATCGGCAGCCAACAGTTCAACTTCTTTGGCACCACCTTATACCCGCAAGATCTGACCCTACTCGCGATCCTATTTATGATTGCCGCGTTTGGCCTGTTTTTCATAACCACCTTCTTAGGCCGTGTCTGGTGTGGCTATTTATGCCCACAAACCGTCTGGACCTTCATGTATATCTGGTTCGAAGAGAAGCTAGAAGGCGCTGCCAATAAGCGAAGAAAGCAAGACTCGGGCAAACTGACGAGCAATTTAATCCTCAGAAAAACCCTCAAACACATTGCGTGGTGGGCGATTGCCATTGCGACGGGCTTAACCTTTGTTGGTTACTTCATCCCAATCAAAGAGTTAGTGGTTGGCTTCTTTACCTTTAACTCGTCTTTCTGGCCGGTGTTTTGGGTACTGTTCTTTGCTGGATGTACTTATGCCAATGCGGGTTGGATGCGTTCAATTGTTTGTCTGCACATGTGTCCTTACGCGCGTTTCCAGTCGGCAATGTTCGATAAAGACACCTTCATCGTTGGTTACAACACAGAACGTGGTGAAAGCCGTGGCCCTCGCTCTCGTAAAGCCGATCCAAAAGAGCTTGGTCTAGGCGACTGTATTGACTGTAATCTGTGTGTACAAGTGTGCCCTACGGGTATCGATATCCGTGACGGCCTGCAATACGAGTGTATTAACTGCGGCGCGTGTATTGATGCCTGTGACAACACGATGGAGCGTATGGGCTATGAGAAAGGCCTGATCAATTACACCACCGAGCACAGACTTGAAGGTCACTCGACCAAGGTAATGCGTCCCAAGCTGTTGGGCTATGGCGCTATCTTGATCGTGATGCTGGGCTTGTTCTTCGCCCAAATCGCGAGCGTTGATCCTGCCGGCCTAAGTGTTCTGCGTGACCGAAACCAACTGTTTAGAGTCAATAACCAAGGGTTGGTTGAAAACACCTACACCTTGAAAGTGATCAACAAGACTCAACAAGAGCAAGAGTACAAACTCGATGTTAGCGGACTGCCCGATTCTATCTGGTATGGTAAACAGACGATTACTGTCAATCCAGGCGAGGTTTTGAACCTACCTATCAGTTTGGGCGCCGACCCAGAAAAACTGAGCTCACCAGTTTCGACAATTCAGTTTATACTCTCGGATAATGAAGAGTTTACGATGGAAGTCGAAAGCCGCTTTATCAAGAAGCTCTGATACCCGCACCGTAGTGCTTGGTATAACAACCCAATAAATGGAAAAAGGCTCAGTAATGAGCCTTTTTTATTCTATGACGATGCAAGCCTTTAACTTTGATAACCTGACTCCTGACTTCATGTGGTACGCACTGGAGAGCATCGGAGTTCGTGCTGAATCCGGGCTTCTCGCTCTCAACAGCTACGAAAACCGGGTGTATCAATTCACCGATGAAGACCGTAAGCGCTACGTCGTTAAGTTTTATCGTCCGCAACGCTGGAACAAGGCACAGATCCAAGAAGAGCATGACTTCGCACTCGAGCTTATCGAGCAAGAGATGCCTGTTGCTCCTCCAATGCGAATCAACGGTGCAACCTTACATGAATACCAAGGCTACCTATTTGCACTATTTGAAAGTGTTGGCGGCAGACAGTATGAAGTTGACAATCTAGATCAATTGGAAGGCGTAGGACGCTTTCTTGGTCGTATTCATAAAGCCAGCGCGGGAAGAACATTCCAGCATCGCCCGACCATCAGCTTAGATGAATACCTTTATCAGCCACGTAAGATTCTAGAGAACTCTCAGTTTATCCCGACGCACCTAGAAAATGCCTTCTTCAATGACGTTGACCTTCTGATCAAAGAGCTAGAGAGCCAGTGGCCGAGCAACATTGAGAATATCCGCCTGCACGGTGACTGCCACCCTGGCAATATTTTGTGGCGCGATGGGCCAATGTTCGTCGATCTTGATGACGCACGTAACGGCCCTGCGATACAAGATCTGTGGATGCTGCTCAATGGCGAGCGCCAAGATAAGCTGATGCAACTGGATATTTTGCTAGAGAGTTACCAAGAGTTTTGCGATTTTAATACCGCACAACTGAAACTAATCGAACCACTACGCGGTCTACGTATGGTGCATTACATGGCATGGTTGGCGAAACGATGGCACGATCCTGCGTTTCCTCTGGCCTTCCCGTGGTTTAATGATCCGAAATATTGGGAGCAACAAGTACTTGCTTGTAAAGAGCAAATTGCTACCCTGCAAGAGCCACCACTTTCGTTAATGCCTCAGTGGTAACAGCAATCGCAACATACAACTAGATAAAAATTCAAACATAATGGAGATTGGATAAATGAAAAAGCTATTCGCATTTTTCTCATTGATCATGTTGAGCCTTACCGCTCACGCTGCGAAATTTAACGAAGGTGAACACTACAAAGTTCTCGACCTAGAAGCATCAAAAAAACCAATGGTGACAGAGTTCTTCTCTTTTTACTGCCCACACTGTAATAGCTTTGAGCCAATCATCCAGCAGCTAAAACAACAGCTACCTAAAGACGCTAAGCTACAGAAGAACCATGTTTCATTCATGGGTGGCAACATGGGTCTGCCAATGAGCAAAGCTTACGCGACAATGATTGCACTGAAAGTTGAAGATAAAATGGTGCCAGTGATGTTTAACCGCATCCACACAATGAACAAGCCACCACGTGATGAAGAAGAACTGCGTCAAATCTTCCTAGACGAAGGCGTTGATGCGAAGAAATTCGATGCTGCGTATAACGGCTTTGCTGTAGATTCTATGGTTCGTCGCTTCGACAAAGCATTCAAAGACAGCGGCCTTTCAGGTGTACCCGCTGTTGTGGTTAACAACCGCTACCTAGTAGAAGCTCAAGGTATCAACTCTCTTGATGAGTACTTCGAGCTCGTGAACTTCTTATTAAAGAAGTAAGCCATTGATGAAAGGAAGCTTCGGCTTCCTTTTTTTTTGCTAGTTCAAAAATCATTATTGATAAATAATTAACCTGGAAGTTTAAAGCTTTACTGCTATTAATAACCCGTCCTAAGAACCTGTGGGCAAGGAGCCCTTGAATGAAAATAAAAATAACTCTCTTGGCATTGAGCGTTGCGGCTTCTCCCGCTTTTGCCAAGCTTGCAGACCAACAAGGTTTCAGTGGTGAAATCTCTCTCAATACCGGGGTTACCTCTTCCACCTCGAACTTTAATACCGATGCTGATAGCAATCTTTCATCCACAGATCAGAAGGCTTCTTCGGAAAGCTCTTTTCTGGTTGCTCCTTTAGGTAGTGTTGCTTATACCTTTGGTGAAAAGCTAAACCATCAGGTATACACAGGTACCGCGCGAGATGATGTAGCAACAGGTACTGTAGTTCTCGAAGTCGGTTACAAATACCAACTTGAGTCAGGCATGGTGATCGACGCTTCACTGCTGCCAACCATTATGTCTGGTGAAACTTGGGCTGATCCATACAACACCACATCAGCTCGCACCAAGACCGATGAAACTGGCAATGCGTTTCGTTTGAAGCTAAGCAACATTGCGGGCTCAGCTTTCTCGCTAGACATGGCCTATGCGACCAAAGATGTCGACAAGGATGATATTCAAGATCAAGAGCTCAAACGAGATGCCAATACTCTCTACTTGAAAGGTCAATATCGCCTGCCACTTAGTCGTACCATGATGCTTATTCCATCCGTCATCTATCAAACACGTGATGCTGATGGTAAAGCTGAATCTTACGACCAATTCGGTGGTGAGGTAAGCTTGTTTGGTGGCATGGGGCGTCACCAGTACGCACTAACAGCGGGTTACAACCAACGCTCTTACGATGCGAGCAACCCGATCTACGACAAGAAACGCAGCGACGACAATATCAACCTATTCGCCGCCTATGAGTATGATCAATTCATGGATTGGGAAAACTGGTCGTTTATTTCACTGGCAGGCTACGGCACCAGCGACTCGAACATTACCTTCTACGACGAGTCTCAATATATCGTTTCAGTTGGCTTGAACTACAAGTTCTAACCTTAGCGAGTATGAACTGCAATCCAACGAAAGCCTGCATCTAAGCAGGCTTTTTCTGCTTGCTAGACAGCTTGAGCCGTGAGTTGTTTCAGCAAGCGATCCATCGCGCGATAGCCTAGCGCTTCTGATAGATGTTTCTTTTCGATCTGCTCGTTACCGTCAAGGTCGGCAATGGTTCGTGCCACCTTAATAATTCGATGATAAGCACGAATCGATAAACCCAAGCGATGTAGTGCTGTCTCAAGAAACTCTGCATCTTCGCGTCGCAGTGGGCAATACTTCTCAATTTCTCGGCTACCTAACAGTGCATTCGATTTATGGTTGCGAGATAGCATTAACTCTCGCGCCTGCCTAACCCTTTGCTTAACTACTTGAGTGGTTTCACCGCGATCACCGCCTTCGGCCAACATTCCTTTTGGCAACAGAGGTATCTCCAATGACATATCGAACCTATCCAGCAAGGGCCCAGATAAGCGATTGAGGTAACGCAGGATGATCTGTGGGTTGGCGCGCGCCTGGTTACCTTCGTAATAACCCGTTGGACTTGGGTTAAGTGCACCGACCAATTGAAAACGCGCAGGAAAACGAGTCTTGCCCGCAGCACGGGAGATAATGATCTCGCCCGACTCTAGTGGCTCTCGTAATGAATCAAGCACCTTGCGCTCAAACTCCGGCATCTCATCTAAGAACAATAAGCCGTTATGCGCTAAAGAGATCTCTCCGGGGCGAGGCACCGAACCACCACCCACTAATGCCGCCATTGAACTGGAATGGTGAGGAGAGCGAAAAGGTCGTTGCTTCCAGTTGTATTGATTGATTTCTTGTTGCGTTAACGAGGCCACCGACGCGGTTTCCATCGCTTCGTCATCACTCATTTCAGGTAATAGGTCACGCAGTCGAGAAGCGAGCATAGTTTTTCCGGTTCCGGGTGGGCCAAGAAACAATAAGTTATGATTCCCAGCAGCGGCTATCTCTAGAGCTCGCTTTCCTTGTTGTTGGCCGATAATATCTTGTAGGTCGCGAAGCACTGAAACATCAGCCTGATGATGTTCCGTTCTATATAGCCCAAGCTGAGCCTGTCCACACATGTCAGCACAAACCTCCAACAAGGTTTGTGCTGATTTATGCGCTCCCTTGCCCACCAGCGCAGCCTGATCACCGTTATGATGTGGGACAACTAAGCATCGCTCTACACTGTCGGCGGCTAACGTCGCAGGCAAAACGCCCTTTACCGAGCGAAGTTCTCCTGACAATGCCAACTCACCGATAAATTCATGTTGAGCTATTTTTGATGTCGGAAGCTGATCTGACGCCACCAAAATCCCAAGCGCGATGGGCAGGTCAAAACGGCCACCTTCTTTGGGCAAATCGGCTGGGGCGAGATTGACCGTGATTCTTTTCGATGGAAACTCAAAGCGAGAATTGATGATCGCGCTTCTCACTCGGTCTTTAGATTCCTTGACCGTTGTTTCAGGTAGACCCACCAGCGTGAAGCCAGGCATTCCGTTGCTTATATGCACCTCAACGGTCACTTCTGGCGCCTCTACACCCACACTAGCTCGGCTATGAATTATCGCGAGTCCCATAACTTTCCTTTGTCTTTGATTTAAAAGTATTCGCTCTGGATATTCGTTGCTCACCAAAGCGATAAGGTTGTTATATAGCTTGGTGGAATGGTATTTTAATGTGAAAAAAGAATGACATTTCCCTTGTCATGCGGCAGATTTGTGTGATAACACTAGAGATGTAGACATTTACTGAAGACAATAAACGAGAAAACTCGAATATTATGATTTTTAACGCTCGCATTTACGCACTGATTAACCTGATTATCGTAGTCATTATTAAGACTGCGCGGGGGCGAGTGGGAAGAAAGTAACCACGAATTAGAAAAAACCCCCGCACTGACAAGTCCGGGGGTTTTTTCTAATTTAAACATTCGATTTTTATATTTTTGAGCATTTTCGGCTTTGCCGATTTACAGGAAGAATGGGAGCACAAGATGTGCAGAGACAAAGGAAACAGTTACCAAAATAAAGGTAATACGGGAGAATTCCGATGAAAGGCGCAGAACTAGTCGTATCCGCACTCAAGCAACAAGGAATTGAGACCGTATTTGGTTACCCCGGTGGTGCCATCATGCCAATCTACGATGCACTCTATGACGGCGGAGTTGAACATATCCTATGTCGCCATGAGCAAGGCGCCGCTATGGCCGCGATCGGCATGGCTAGAGCAACACAAGATGTCGCTGTTTGTATGGCAACCTCGGGACCAGGTGCAACCAACCTAGTCACTGGCCTTGCTGATGCCTTTATGGATTCAATCCCATTGGTTGCTATCACAGGTCAGGTTGCAAGTTCCCACATTGGTACCGATGCATTCCAAGAAATGGATGTGATTGGTATGTCTCTGTCATGTACTAAACACAGCTACCTAGTAACTGATATTGAAGAGCTAGCTCCAACCCTCGCTGAAGCGTTTGTGGTAGCAAAGTCTGGCCGCCCTGGCCCGGTTATCGTCGATATCGCTAAAGACGTTCAACTAGCAGAAGCACCTGTTAACGCTCTTCCTGAATTTACTCCACCCGCAATTCCTGTTGCGACAACTGATGCCATTGAACAGGCACAGTACTTTTTGTCTCAAGCGACCCGTCCTGTTTTATACGTAGGTGGTGGTGTTCAACTTGCTAAAGCAACCGATGCGGTTCGTGAGTTTTTACGCCTAAACCCAATGCCAGCAGTAAGCACACTGAAAGGCTTGGGCACTATCGAACGTGACGACCCACACTACCTTGGCATGCTGGGTATGCACGGCACTAAAGCCGCTAACCTTGTGGTTCAAGAGAGTGACCTGTTGATTGTTGTCGGTGCTCGTTTTGATGACCGAGTAACTGGCAAACTCGATACCTTTGCGCCGCATGCTAAGGTTATCCATATCGATATCGATGCCGCTGAGTTCAGCAAACTGCGTCTTGCCAATGCGCCAATTCGCGGTGACATCAACAAGATCATGCCTCAACTAGAGCTAAGCCAAGACATCTCCTCTTGGGTTCATCACTCTGAAGGTCTTCGTAGCTCATTCAAATGGCGTTACGACCACCCTGGTGATCTGATTTTTGCTCCACTGCTGTTGAAGCAACTGTCAGACATGATGCCAGCAAGCTCTATCGTATCGACTGATGTGGGCCAACACCAAATGTGGGCAGCTCAGCACATTCAGCCTCGCGATCCACAGAACTTCATTACCTCTGCCGGTTTAGGCACCATGGGCTTTGGCTTGCCAGCTGCAATGGGTGCTTCGGTTGGGCGTCCTGATGACCAATCTATTCTTATCTCTGGTGATGGCTCGTTCATGATGAACGTGCAAGAGCTTGGCACGCTGAAACGCCGCCAAATCCCAGTGAAGATGGTACTTCTTAACAACTCTCGCTTGGGTATGGTTCGCCAATGGCAATCGTTGTTCTTCGATGGCCGCCATAGTGAAACTATCCTAGATGACAACCCAGACTTCGTAATGCTAGCGAAAGCGTTCGATATCCCGGGTAAAACCATCACGCGTAAAGAAGAAGTAGAGCCAGCACTAAAAGAGATGCTAGAGAGCAAAACCGCCTACCTACTTCATGTTCTTATCGATGAAGAAGAGAACGTATGGCCACTAGTACCGCCAGGTGCTTCAAACAGTGAGATGTTGGAGAACACATAACATGAAAAGATACCTATTAGACATCAAAGCCGATGATAAGCCTGTACTACTAGAGCGTGTTCTTCGTGTTATCCGCCACCGTGGCTTTATTGTTAAGCAAGTAGCGGGCACTCAAAACCACGAAAGCAAAGTGGCGAGTGTTGAGATCATTGTAGACAGTGACCGTCCGATCTCTTTCTTAGTCAATCAAATCGAAAAGCTGTGGGATGTGCGTACCGTTGACGTTATCTCTATCAGTCGTAATGAATTGCCAAACAACAACTTACAACAAAAGATAAACGCATAAGGAACCACAAACATGACAGCTAAAACGGCAGACTATATTTGGTTTAACGGTGAGATGGTTCCTTGGGCAGAGGCGAACGTTCACGTCCTGACTCACGCAATGCACTACGGTACTTCCGTATTTGAAGGTGTTCGTTGTTACAACACACCAAAAGGGCCGGTTATCTTCCGTCACCCTGAACATGCTAAGCGCCTAAAAGACTCAGCAAAAATCTATCGCTTCCCTATTCCTTACACTGAGGAAGAAATTATGGAAGCGACTCGCGAAACGCTACGCCAAAATAAGCTAGAGTCAGCGTACATCCGCCCTCTAGGTTTCGTAGGTAACGTTGGTTTGGGTGTCTGCCCGCCAGAAAATACTGAGATGGAACTGATCATCGCTGCTTTCCCTTGGGGGGCTTACCTAGGCGAAGAAGCACTAGAAAACGGCGTTGATGCAATGATTTCTAGCTGGAACCGTGCCGCTCCAAACACGATCCCAACCGCAGCAAAAGCCGGTGGTAACTACCTATCTTCACTATTAGTTGGTGGCGAAGCTCGCCGTCATGGTTACGATGAAGGCATCGCACTGAGTGTTGATGGTTACCTTTCTGAAGGGGCTGGTGAGAACATCTTTGTGGTACGTAACGGCGTGCTATCCACACCACCAGCGACCAGTGCGATTCTGCCGGGTATCACGCGTGATTCGATCATGACACTAGCAAAAGACATGGGTTATGAGATCCGTGAAGAGAACATTGCTCGTGAAGCGCTATACCTTGCTGATGAAGTATTCATGACAGGCACAGCGGCGGAAATCGTTCCGGTTCGCAGCGTAGACAAAATTACAGTAGGTGAAGGCAAACGTGGTCCTATCACTGAAAAAGTTCAAGCGGCTTACTTTGGTCTATTCAATGGAACCACTGAAGATAAGTGGGGCTGGTTAGACTACGTTTACCCAGCAGACCAAACTTCAGAAAACCAAACGCAAACAACTAAGTAAGCAACAGCCAAATATTTTATAAGGATTTAAGCAATGCCAATCTATCGTTCAGCAACGACTACCCACGGACGCAACATGGCTGGTGCGCGCGCTTTATGGCGTGCAACTGGCGTTAAAGATGATGACTTCGGTAAGCCAATCATCGCAGTTGTAAACTCTTTCACTCAATTCGTACCAGGCCACGTTCACCTTAAAGATATGGGTCAACTGGTTGCGGGTGAAATCGAGAAAGCGGGCGGTATCGCTAAAGAATTCAACACCATCGCAGTTGATGATGGTATCGCAATGGGTCACGGTGGCATGCTGTACTCACTGCCATCACGTGAGCTTATCGCAGACTCAGTAGAGTACATGGTGAATGCTCACTGTGCGGATGCGATGGTATGTATCTCTAACTGTGACAAAATCACTCCGGGAATGATGATGGCTGCAATGCGCCTTAACATCCCAGTGATCTTTGTATCAGGCGGCCCAATGGAAGCAGGTAAAACCAAGCTTTCCGATCAAATCATCAAGTTAGACCTTGTTGATGCAATGATTCAAGGTGCCGATCCAACGATTTCTGATGAGCAAAGTGAGCAAGTAGAACGTTCTGCGTGTCCGACATGTGGTTCTTGTTCAGGTATGTTCACGGCTAACTCAATGAACAGTCTAACTGAAGCGCTAGGCCTATCTCAGCCTGGTAACGGTTCTATGCTAGCAACGCACGCTGACCGTGAAGAGCTATTCATCAATGCTGGTAAGCGTATCGTTGACCTGACTAAGCGTTACTACGAGCAAGATGACGCATCAGCACTGCCTCGTAACATCGCGAACCGCGCAGCCTTTGAAAATGCAATGGCTCTAGATATCGCAATGGGTGGCTCGAGTAACACCGTTCTTCACCTATTGGCAGCAGCTCAAGAAGGTGAAGTCGACTTTGATATGGGTGATATCGACGAGATGTCTCGCCGCGTTCCACACCTATGTAAGGTTGCGCCTTCAACACCTAAATACCACATGGAAGACGTTCACCGCGCTGGTGGTGTTATGGCTATCCTAGGTGAACTAGACCGCGCAGGCCTACTGAACAACCAAACTCGCACTGTACTTGGCCTAAGCATGCAAGAGCAGCTAGCTCAATACGACATCATGCAGACAGAAGACGAAGCGGTACTTAAGTTCTTCCGCGCGGGCCCAGCAGGTATTCGTACCACCAAAGCCTTCTCACAAGATTGCCGTTGGGATCGTCTTGATGACGACCGTAAAGAAGGTTGTATCCGTACTAAAGAGAACGCATTCAGCCAAGAAGGCGGCCTGGCGGTTCTTTCGGGCAACATCGCGGTTGATGGCTGTATCGTTAAGACAGCAGGCGTTGATGAAGAAAACCTGAAATTCCAAGGCCCAGCTATCGTATTTGAAAGCCAAGATAGTGCTGTTGATGGCATCTTAGGTGGCAAAGTGAAAGCGGGCGAAGTGGTTGTTATTCGTTACGAAGGTCCTAAAGGTGGTCCGGGCATGCAAGAAATGCTTTACCCAACCACTTACCTAAAATCAATGGGTCTAGGCAAGTCTTGTGCTCTATTAACAGATGGTCGTTTCTCGGGTGGTACATCGGGTCTGTCTATCGGTCACGCTTCTCCAGAAGCAGCAAGTGGCGGTGTGATTGGTCTAGTAAACACTGGCGATATCATCACTATCGACATCCCTAGCCGTTCGATCACACTTGATGTGCCTGAAACTGAACTAGAAGCGCGTCGTGTTAAGCAAGACGCACTAGGCTGGAAACCAGAAAACCGTCAGCGTGAAGTGTCTTTCGCACTGAAAGCTTACGCAAGCATGGCGACCAGTGCCGACAAAGGCGCAGTACGTGATAAGTCTAAACTTGAGGGCTAACTATGAGTGACGGCACCTCCAGTCCCAAAAAACAAAGTGGCGCAGATTACCTGCGTCAGATCCTGAGAGCGCCGGTTTACGAAGCGGCAATCGTAACACCTCTACAGGATATGCCGCGTCTAAGCGCGCGCATTGGTAATCAGGTTCAGCTTAAACGAGAAGACCGTCAGCCGGTCCACTCGTTCAAGCTACGTGGTGCCTACAACATGGTATCAAGCCTTTCTGAGCAGCAAAAAGCCGCAGGTGTGATTGCTGCATCGGCGGGTAATCATGCTCAAGGTATGGCTCTGTCTGGCTCTAAGCTGGGCATTCAGACTACGATTGTGATGCCAAAAACCACGCCAGACATCAAGGTTGATGCGGTACGAGGCTTTGGCGGTAACGTGGTTCTGCACGGCAGCAACTTTGATGAAGCCAAGGCAGAAGCCGAGCGTCTTTCTGCTGAACATGGCTTTACCTTTGTGCCTCCTTTCGATCACCCACTGGTGATTGCAGGACAAGGCACGATGGGTATGGAAATGCTGCAGCAAAACGGTCACATGGATTATATCTTTGTGCCGGTTGGTGGTGGTGGCTTAGCTGCGGGTGTTGCTGTGCTAGTAAAACAGCTGATGCCAGAGATTAAAGTCATTGCAGTAGAACCAGAAGATTCGTCTTGCTTAAAAGCGGCCCTCGATGCCGGTGAACCTGTGGTACTGGATCAGGTCAGCATGTTTGCTGATGGCGTTGCGGTTAAGCGCATTGGTGAAGAGACATTCCGTCTGTGTCAGCAGTACATCGATGGTCACATTGCCGTGTCTAGCGATGAGATCTGCTCTGCGGTCAAAGACATCTTTGAAGACACTCGTGCGATTGCCGAGCCTTCTGGTGCGCTTGCTCTGGCTGGTTTAAAGAAGTTTGCAGAGCAGAACCAACTGCAAGGCAAACAACTGGCAACTGTACTTTCTGGTGCTAATACCAACTTCCATGGTCTGCGCTATGTGTCTGAACGTTGTGAACTAGGTGAGAAGCGAGAAGGTCTACTTGCGGTTACGATTCCAGAGCGACAAGGAGCATTCCTAGAGTTCTGTAATATTATTGGTGGTCGAGCGGTAACTGAGTTTAACTACCGCCACAACGACGAAAGCCTAGCGAATATCTTCGTTGGTGTACGCCTACAAGGTGGTCAAGAAGAACTCGAACACATCATCAATGACTTACGTGAGGGCGGCTACCCGGTTGTCGATCTCTCTGATGATGAGATGGCAAAACTGCACATTCGTTACATGATTGGTGGCAAACCATCAAAACCATTGAAAGAGCGCCTATACAGCTTCGAGTTTCCTGAATACCCAGGAGCATTGATTAAGTTCCTTGATACCTTAGGTACCCATTGGAATATCAGCCTGTTCAACTACCGTAACCACGGCGCTGATTACGGCCGTGTATTGTGTGGATTCGAACTGGATGATGATGATTTAGCTCAGTTCTCAACACATCTACGAGAACTTGGCTATCAGTGTAAAGATGAAACCGATAACCCTTCCTACAAGTTCTTCTTGTCTTAAGAGTTAACGACCGAATCAAAAAGAGCGAGTATTTACTCGCTCTTTTTATTGGTACTGATTCAGCTCGAGCTTGAAAAGGATCTTCTTATAAAGAGATCATTAGATCGCCTTGCGATGATCCAGCCAATCTTGATGAAGTTGTTCACTCGATCCTAAATAATTGACCATCCATTCGATCAGTTTATGGTTATCGTCTTTTCGCCACACTAAACAACAATGACTCTGCGGGCTCGGTTCAGGCAGTATTTTCTCCACCAGCAAGCCTTGCTCGATAATAGGTGCAGCAATGTGTCTTGGCATATAACCCACCCCTACTCCATTTTTAAGGCATTCAATCGCGCTATACCAGTTGGGTAACAACAGGCGTCTTTGATTTGAGTAGTGGCCAGTGTGTCGCTTAGGGAGCACGCTAGAGGTATCGTCCAAACATATCGCGGGATACTGGCTAACAAACTCTTCATTGAGGTTTTGCTCTCGCACACACGGATGACTCGGCGACATCACAAACGCCCAATCTAAGCGCCCCATATCTTTGACCTCAAAGTCTCCACCAACCGGAATCGCCGAGGTTGCACCAATCACAATATCCGCTCTGCCCTGTGCAATGGCTTCCCAAGATCCGTTAAACACCTCCATGTTGATCTGAAGCTCTGCAAACTCAAAGGTTTGGTAAAACTCTTCAATCATCGGTTTCATCTTATCGAGCTTAACCACGTTATCAAGGGTTAGACGTAAGGTTTTCTTCCAACCACGCGCAGCTCGGCGAGTTTGCGCACTGAGTTCTTCCATCTGTCTCAGCAGTTGACGAGCCTCTTCAATAAACAGCTCCCCAGCAGGCGTCAGCTCTACTTTTCTTGGTAAGCGTCTGAAAAGTAGAACATCAAGCTCTTGCTCTACCTGCCTAACCCCATAGCTGATCGCCGATGGTACTTTGTGCAATTGCTCTGCAGCCGCAGTGAAGCTGCCCAAGCGAGCAACGGTATCAAGCATTTCTAACGAGGATTTAGAGAACATAAGCCTTCAAATTTTTTGATTGATAACTACATATTTTAGCGTTTTATTTTATCAGCTCTGAAAAATAGAATGTCAGCATAAATAAACAGGGGTTCCTTCTCCTGAGTATCTAACAATTTTTTTGATGATAAAAACATCACTACCTTTAGCTTAATGGCATCTTATGAATATTTCTAAATTTCAATTGGTCTACCTTGCAGTTCTTTCCATGCTTGGCTTTATTGCGACCGATATGTACCTTCCTGCATTTAAGGCAATGGAAGTCGATTTTGCAACCGGCCCAGAGCAGATTGCTCTGTCTCTAACCGTATTCCTTGGTGGCATGGCAATGGGTCAGCTTCTTTGGGGTCTGGCGAGTGACAAGTATGGTCACCGTAATACGCTAGCGGTTGGTCTTGTTATCTTTACTGCAGCTTCATTCGGCTTAGCATTCAGTACCGAAGTATGGCACCTACTGACACTGCGATTCATTCAAGCGATCGGTGTATGTGCTCCAGCGGTAATCTGGCAAGCAATGGTTATCAAGCGTTACTCGCAAAGCAGTAGCCAGCAAATTTTTGCAACCATAATGCCTTTGGTTGCGCTATCTCCTGCACTAGCACCGCAACTGGGTGTGTTGCTAGCAGACAGCTTTGGTTGGCACAGTATCTTTATCACACTGACGCTAATGGGCGCATTGTTGATCGCAACGACCATGGCTCAACCAAAAGAAGCGCCAGAAGTAAAACAGACATCGATTAAGACAGACATCAAGATGTTGCTTAAATCAAAGCCTTACATGGGTAATGTTTTAATGTTTGCATCAGCATCTGCAGCGTTCTTCGCTTACCTAACGGGTATGCCAGAGATCATGGCTCAACTAGGTTATGAAGCAAAAGACATCGGTTTGAGCTTTATCCCACAAACAATCGCGTTCATGGCGGGTGGTTACTTCGGTAAGCAAGCAGTGAAGAAATATGGCGATGGCGTTGTACTAAGAAACCTTATCGGTTTGTTCAGCGTAGCGGCGATGCTTATCTTCATCGCATCACAATGGGAACTGACGTCAATCTGGCCTCTACTTGCGCCTTTCTGTTTGATTGCTGTCGCAAACGGCGCACTTTACCCAATCGTAGTAAACCGTGCCCTATCAAGCGCTAAACAGAGCCCAGCAACAGCTGCTGGTCTACAAAACAGCCTACAAATCAGTATCAGTGGCCTATCAAGTGCATTGGTCGCAGCAATGGCTAGCCAAGCACTAAGCGCAACGGGTATCGCGGTTGTGATTTGCTTGGGTGCATTGTGGGTTGGCTATATTGTTTCGAACAAAGAGCTTTCTGAACACTTCGCGACACCAGACAACTCTCGAGTGGTCGCTGACGAGAAACAAGATTAGTTTCTGGATTAACGAAAACAAAAAAGAGCGAGATTACTCGCTCTTTTTCTATATCTAGATAAATAAGAAAAAGCCTGTAGCGGTACTACTGACTTTCATTTAAATCATCTTATTTATTAAGAGACTACTTTTTCTTAGTCGGACGCTGCCAGTCAGCAATCTTACGTTCTTTCGCACGGCTGATAACTAGCTCATTTTCAGAAACATCGCGTGTTACGGTAGAGCCAGCTCCAACGGTAGCACCATTACCAATCGTAACAGGCGCGATTAATTGGCTGTCTGAACCAACGAATACGTCGTCGCCGATGATGGTCTTAAACTTATTCGCACCATCGTAGTTACAAGTAATTGCACCCGCACCCACGTTTACGCGCTGACCAATTTCAGCATCGCCTAGATACGTTAAGTGGTTCGCTTTAGAACCTTCACCAAGGCGAGTGTTTTTCACTTCGACAAAGTTACCAACGTGCGAGTTATTACGCATGTCAGCACCAGGACGTAAACGAGTGAAAGGACCAACCGTACAGTCTTCACCAACTGTTGCACCTTCAATCACGCTGTATGGGCGAACAATGGTGTTGTCATCGATCTCACAGTCTTTCAATACACAACCAGTGCCGATAATCACGTTGTCGCCAATGCTGACGCTGCCTTCGATGATAACGTTAGTGTCAATCTCAACGTCCATACCGCACTGCAGTTCACCACGTAGATCAAAGCGGCTTGGGTCGCGTAGCATTACGCCTTGCTTCAATAACTTGTCTGCTTGCTCAGCTTGGTAAGCGCGCTCTAGACGAGCCAGTTGAGAGCGGTCGTTTACGCCTTCCACTTCAATTGGGCTTACTGGGTGTACCGCTTCAACTGCACGACCTTCGTCGTGAGCCGCTGCGATAACGTCAGTCAGGTAATATTCACCCTGTGCGTTGTCGTTACTTAGGCCAGACAACCAGCGCTTGAGATCGCCACCAGTCGCCACCATAACGCCAGTGTTGATCTCTTTGATAAGCTTCTGCTCATCCGTTGCATCTTTCTGTTCAACGATAGCCACAACAGGGCCATTACGACGAATAATACGTCCGTAACCCATTGGGTTGTCTAACACGACAGTAAGTAGCGCGATACCACCGTTTGGTTGAGCGTCTAATAGGTTTTCAATGGTTTCAGGTGAGATCAGTGGAACATCACCGTAGAGCACCAATACTTTTTCATCATCAGCGAAATGTGCAGATGCTTGATCCACAGCGTGGCCTGTGCCGAGCTGTTCAGCTTGCAGTGCCCAGTTTACAGATTCTTCAGCTAAGGTAGCCTTCATCTGATCACCACCGTGGCCGTAAACCAGGTTGATGTTTTGAGCGCCTAGACCATTACATGTATCGATAACATGCTTCACCATTGGCTTACCCGCAAGTGTGTGCAGAACCTTTGGTGTGTTTGAATACATGCGAGTGCCTTTGCCCGCCGCGAGAATTACCGCGCTAAACTTCATTGTAAACCTATCCAACGTTATTTTTATTAAGCCGATATTGTAACCGTTTTTGGGCAAAAAATTAAATCGCAATAACCATTTAACCAGTAGTGATACGTAAAAGAAGCATTTTTGAGAATCTAAAAATGCAAAAAGGCGACCCTTAGGTCGCCTTTGTCTCAGAGTCTATAATCTTAAAAAGATTAACGACGCTGTTTTGTCAGTTCGATAACTCGTAACTGAGCAATGGCTTTAGCCAGTTCACCGGCCGCTTGTGCGAAGTCTATGTCGCCATGCTGATTTTGGATATTCTCCACAGCCTTGCGTTTAGCTTCTTCCGCCTTTGCTGCGTCTAGCTCTTCACCACGGATAGCTGTATCAGCCAGTACAGTCGCTGTACCAGGCTGAACTTCTACCATACCACCAGAAACATAAATGATTTCTTCGTGGCCGTGCTGCTTAACAATACGCACCATACCAGGCTTGATAGCGGTCAGCAGTGGAGTATGACCATGGAAAATACCAAGCTCACCCTCACTACCGGTCACCTGAAACGTCTCTACAAGGCCTGAGAAAATTTGTTTCTCTGCACTTACAACGTCTAGGTGAAAGGTTATTGCTGCCATATCGCCTCCTAGTTAGCCTTATAGCTTCTTAGCATTCTCGATAGCTTCGTCAATTGCACCACAGTACATGAACGCTTGCTCTGGAATGTCATCGTATTCACCAGATAGAAGACCTTGGAAGCCACGTAGAGTCTCTTTAAGAGGTACGTAAACGCCTGGGTCACCTGTAAATACTTCCGCTACGTGGTAAGGCTGAGTTAGGAACTTCTCAATCTTACGAGCACGAGATACAACTTGCTTATCTTCTTCAGATAGCTCATCCATACCTAGGATAGCAATGATATCTTTCAGCTCTTTATAGCGCTGAAGAGTAGACTGAACGCCACGAGCGATGTCGTAGTGCTCTTGTCCAACTACCAATGGATCCAGTTGACGTGAAGTAGAATCTAGCGGGTCGATCGCTGGGTATAGACCCATAGATGCGATGTTACGGTTAAGTACAACCGTTGCATCCAAGTGAGCGAACGTTGTTGCTGGAGACGGGTCAGTCAAGTCATCCGCTGGTACGTATACCGCCTGTACAGACGTGATAGAACCAGATTTAGTTGACGTGATACGCTCTTGTAGAACACCCATTTCTTCAGCTAGTGTAGGTTGGTAACCTACCGCAGAAGGCATACGACCTAGAAGTGCTGATACTTCAGTACCTGCTAGTGTGTAACGGTAGATGTTATCAACGAACAATAGAACGTCACGACCTTCGTCACGGAAGCGCTCTGCCATTGTTAGACCAGTCAGTGCAACACGTAGACGGTTACCTGGTGGCTCGTTCATCTGACCGTAAACCATCGCTACTTTTGATTCTTCAGGTTTTTCGATGTTTACAACACCTGCTTCCTGCATCTCAAAGTAGAAATCGTTACCTTCACGAGTACGCTCACCTACACCTGCAAATACAGATAGGCCTGAGTGTTGAAGTGCGATGTTGTTGATAAGTTCCATCATGTTAACGGTCTTACCTACACCAGCACCACCGAATAGACCGATTTTACCACCCTTAGCGAATGGACAAATCAAGTCGATTACTTTAACACCAGTTTCTAGAAGAGCTGTCTCGTTAGACTGCTCTTCGTAGCTTGGAGCTTCACGGTGAATGGCGTAATGCTCTTCAGCACCAATCTCGCCACACTCATCAATCGCGTCACCTAGGACGTTCATGATACGACCCAATGTCTTAGTACCTACTGGTACTGAGATTGGAGCGCCAGTATTTTCAACTGTCAAACCACGACGTAAACCATCAGAGCTACCCATTACGATTGCGCGAACTACGCCACCGCCAAGTTGTTGCTGAACTTCAAGAACTAGACGTTCTTGTACTTCATTAACATTCAGAGCGTCGTATACACGAGGTACTTCACCCTGTGGGAACTCTACGTCGACTACCGCACCGATGATCTGTACGATCTTACCTGTAGCCATCGTTAATCCTCTAACTATTTAGTTTTACCTAAGCTTAAACCGCAGCTGCGCCTGAAACGATCTCAGAAAGTTCTTGTGTAATCGCCGCTTGACGCGCTTTGTTATACACAAGTTCTAAGTCATCAATAATGTCACCAGCGTTATCTGTTGCTGATTTCATTGCAATCATTCGAGCCGCTTGCTCACAAGCAAGGTTCTCAACCACACCTTGGTACACTTGAGATTCGACATAGCGAACCAATAATGCATCTAGTAGTGGTTTTGGCTCGGGCTCATAAATGTAGTCCCAAGAATGACTGCGTTTCATTTCTTCGCTGTCTGATTTAGGCAAAGGAAGTAATTGATCGATCGTTGGTTCTTGAACCATAGTGTTTTCAAACTTGTTGAACACTACGAACAGGCGATCTAATTCGCCTTCATCATATTTCTTCAGCATAACGCTTACAGAGCCAATCAAGTCTTCAAGGCTTGGACGATCGCCCAGACCAGAAACTTGAGCTGCCACTTTCGCGCCGCTGTTGTTGAAAAATGCTGTCGCTTTTGAACCTACAATTGCAAGTTCAACGTCAGCACCTTTCTCAGACCAATCTTTCATATCGTTCATGGCTTTTTTGAACAAGTTAATGTTCAAACCACCACAAAGACCACGGTCTGTAGAAACGATGATGTAACCAACACGTTTGGCTTCACGTTCCTCAAGATAAGGATGCTTATACTCGAGGCTACCATTAGCCAAATGACCGATCACTTTACGCATTGTTTCTGCATATGGACGAGTAGCTTCCATTGCGTCTTGAGAACGACGCATTTTTGAAGCTGCTACCATTTCCATTGCTTTCGTAATCTTCTGTGTGCTTTTAACACTACCGATTTTATTACGTATCTCTTTTGCGCCGGCCATCGTTACTCTCCGTTAATGGTATGAGGTGGCCCTAAGACCACCTACCAATTACCAGGTCTGGGTTGCCTTGAAATCGTCAACAAGCTTCTTCAGCTCAGCTTCGATTTCTTTATTGAAAGCACCCGTTGTGTCGATCTGTGTTGCTAGATCGGCATATTGACCACGAGCAAACGACAGTAAAGCAGCTTCAAAGTCTAGAACTTTAGAAAGTTCAACGTCTTGAAGGTATCCACGCTCTGCAGCGAAGATTACTAGAGCTTGGTCAAATACAGACATAGGAGCGTATTGCTTCTGCTTCATCAGTTCTGTAACTTTTTGACCGTGGTCTAGCTGCTTCTTAGTCGCTTCATCAAGATCCGAAGAGAACTGAGCAAATGCTGCAAGTTCACGGTATTGAGCTAGAGCAGTACGGATACCGCCAGATAGCTTCTTGATGATTTTAGTCTGCGCCGAACCACCTACACGAGAAACTGAGATACCTGGGTCAACAGCTGGACGTACGCCCGCGTTGAATAGCTCAGTTTGTAGGAAGATCTGACCATCAGTAATCGAGATTACGTTCGTTGGTACGAATGCAGATACGTCACCAGCTTGCGTTTCGATGATAGGTAGAGCAGTTAAAGAACCAGTCTTGCCTGTCACTTCACCGTTAGTGAATTTTTCTACGTATGCTTCGCTTACACGAGCAGCACGCTCTAGTAGACGAGAGTGAAGGTAGAAAACATCACCTGGGAACGCTTCACGACCTGGTGGACGCTTAAGTAGTAGCGAGATTTGACGGTAAGCTACAGCTTGCTTAGATAGATCATCATAAACAATCAGTGCATCTTCACCGCGATCACGGAAGTATTCGCCCATCGCACAACCAGCATACGGTGCAAGGTATTGCAGCGCTGCAGATTCAGAAGCAGATGCAACAACAACAACAGTGTTTGCTAGTGCGCCGTGCTCTTCTAGTTTGCGAACTACGTTAGCAATAGTCGACGCTTTTTGGCCGATAGCTACGTAGATAGAGAAAATACCAGAATCTTTTTGGTTAATAATCGCATCGATCGCCATTGCTGTTTTACCAGTCTGACGGTCACCGATTACTAGTTCACGTTGACCACGACCGATAGGGATCATTGAGTCAACAGACTTGTAACCAGTTTGAACAGGTTGATCTACCGATTTACGGTCGATTACACCTGGTGCGATAATTTCTACAGGCGAAGTCAATTTAGCTTCGATTGGACCTTTACCATCAATTGGCTCACCTAGCGTGTTTACAACACGACCAAGCATTTCAGGACCTACTGGTACTTCTAGAATACGACCAGTACCTGTAACTTTCATGCCTTCCTGTAGGTCAGCATACGGGCCCATTACAACAGCACCAACCGAATCACGGTTCAAGTTTAGTGCTAGAGCGTAACGGCCACCCGGTAGTTCGATCATTTCACCTTGCATCACGTCCGCTAGGCCGTGGATGCTAAGGATGCCATCGCTTACAGAAACGATAGTACCTTCATTGCGAGCTTCACTAACAACGTCGAAAGATTCAATACGTTGTTTAATTAGATCGCTAATTTCAGTGGAATTAAGTTGCATGCTCCAATCCCCATTAAGACTGCAATGCATCGCTCAGGCGGTCTAGACGACTGCGCGCTGAGTTATCGATGACTAGGTCTCCGGCTCGAATAATAACTCCACTAAGTAGAGTCTCATCTATACTGCAATTCAGCTGAACTTTGCGCGCTAAGCGCTGTTCCAATTTGCTGCTGATCTCTGCGCGTTGTTCTTTAGAAAGTTCAACCGCTGAAGTGACTTCAACGTCGATCTCTTTCTCGTGCTCTTGTTTGAGCAATAAGAACTCTTTGCAAACATCAGGAAAAGCCATTAAGCGGCCATTCTCTGCCATTACTTTTATCAAGTTCTGGCCGAATTCATCAAATTGTTCGCCACAAATTACAATGAATACTTCAGCTAATTTTTCAGCAGTTTGAGAGCTGCTTAAGAAATTGTGAACATCATCATTTTGTGCCACTTCGGCAGCAAAAGTAAGCATCTGACCCCATTGGTCTAGCTCACCTTTCTCTACCGCAAAGTCAAACGCTGCTTTAGCATAGGGGCGTGCGATTGTAGTCAAATCAGACATATACAGCCCCTTGCTTTAAAGTTTTGCAGTAATGTTGTTAAGAAGATCATCGTGTACATCTTTATCGATTGTACGCTCAAGGATTTTCTCAGCACCAGCAATTGCCAGAGTTGCGACTTGTTTGCGCAGGTCATCACGGGCACGTGTGCGCTCAGCTTCAATTTCGGCTTCCGCTTGCGCTAAGATTTTCTGGCGTTCTGCCTGAGCCTCTTCGCGAGCTTCATCAATAATTTGAGCCTTGCGTTTATTTGCCTGTTCAATAACCTCAGTTGCGGTGCGCTTCGCTTCTTTCAATTGGTCAGAAGCGTTGGCTTGTGCTAGATCCAAGTTTTTAGCAGCGCGTTCAGCGGCTACTAGACCGTCAGAAATTTTTTTCTGACGCTCTTCAATTGCTTGCATGATTGGTGGCCATACATATTTCATGCAGAACCAAACAAACATAGAAAAAGCAATTGCTTGACCTAACAGAGTTGCGTTCATATTCACAACAGCTACCCCTCGTTAAGAATCAACTACAAAAATTTAATTAACTAATTAACAGTTAATTAGCCTGCTAGTTGACCAACAAATGGGTTAGCAAACGTGAATAGTAGTGCGATTACGATACCGATCATTGGAACAGCATCCAGTAGACCAGCGATGATGAACATCTTAACTTGTAGCATTGGAGCCATTTCAGGTTGACGCGCAGCGCCTTCTAGGAATTTACCACCAAGAATAGCAAAACCAATTGCAGTACCTACGGCACAAAGACCAACAATAATAGCAACAGCGATTGCTGAAAAACTTAGTACAGTTTCCATTTACGTTCTCCGATTAACATTAATAGTTAGAATAAAACTTAAAAATTTTTAGTGATCGCCATCTTCATGGGCCATTGATAAATAAACAATTGTTAACATCATGAAAACAAATGCTTGAATCAAAATAACCAAGATATGGAAGATAGCCCAAGGTAGAGAGCCTACCCATTGTAAATACCACGGTAGCATTGCCGCACAAAGAATGAATACAACCTCACCTGCGAACATGTTACCGAATAGACGCATACCAAGTGATAGAGGCTTCGCGAGTAGCGATACCACTTCAATCAGTAGGTTAAACGGGATCATGATTGGGTGATTAAATGGATGTAAAGCAAGTTCTTTGGCAAATCCACCTAAGCCTTTTACTTTGATGCTGTAGTAGATCATCAGAGCAAAAACACCTAAGGCCATTGACATGGTTATATTAACATCAGCTGAAGGAACCACTTTCAAATAAGGGATACCTAGCCAATGCTCCGCAGGATATGGTAAGAAATCGATAGGCACTAAGTCCATCAAGTTCATTAAAATAATCCAGCAGAATATAGTCAGTGCTAATGGAGCAATCAGAGGGTTGCGGCCATGGAAAGTGTCTTTAACGTTGCCATCAACGAATTCAACTACCATTTCAACAAAACACTGAAGCTTACCAGGTACACCTACTGTTGCTTTCTTAGCGACTGAGCGAAAAACCCAAAGGAATAACATCCCTGTCAACACCGAAAAAAACAGACTGTCTATATGTACGTTCCAGAAACTTGTCTCCTCTACAAGACCAAACTTAGCTAAAGAAAGGTTTTGTAAGTGGTGCTCAATGTATCCGGATGCTGTTGGCGCAGCCATAACTCATCCTATTTTTTATTGTTAATGAAAAGCACTGGCGCAAAGATATTAATACCTAGAACCAGTAAATAGGTCAGTTTGAGGGGAACTAATTCCACCTGCATATACATGTAGACAATAGAGAATAGTAGAACTGTGATAAGGATTTTTAGCGCTTCGCCTGCATAGAACGACGCCGCAACTAACTTAGTTGCGCGAGCTCCACTAAATAGGAAAGCACACACACAAAAAACTGCATTTGCGATGACAAAAATACCGCCACCGATTAATGCAGCAAAACCCCAATCAGGATTAACAGCTAAACCTAACCCTATCGCCACTAATATAACCGCGCTAAGCTCGATCAATAACATTTGCTTTGCAAGCACTCGTCCTGGTCTTGCTAACGCCGCTACCATGTATTCGTTCCTCTTTTAAGCCTTCTTTACTACTCGCTTAAAAGCGTGCTGAGAAATTGGCGAAAATTATACGTTCAGCCAAATTGATTGCAATAACAATGCAGCAATCATTTACATTTTTGCATACAAACCTACAACTTTTGTACGAAATTACTTGTTTATTACATAATTGACCTAAATCAATTATCTCATTTAGTACTCTAGTTTAGCAATAAGTTGCTCTAATTTGTGAGGCTCATCAAGAGTAATTGTCACTTTTGACTTACCGCTAACAGAACGAGTAACTGAAACGTTTGCTTGCAATTTTTCCGTGAGTCTTCGTGAAAGTTCGATAGCTTCTGTGTCTTCAGGCTTCGATTCACCTTCAACGTCTGGTTTTAAGCACTTTTTGACAAGTTGCTCAGTTTGACGCACGGTCATTTTTTTGGTTGCCGCAGTGTTTGCTGCTTCAACCTGGGTATCACCTTCAAGCGCAAGCAGTGCTCGAGCATGCCCCATTTCCAGTTGTTTATTGGAAACTAAACCTTTTACTTCATTTTCGAGCTGATTTAGACGTAATAAGTTACTCACCGTAGCTCTCGATTTACCGATTACATCAGCGACTTGTTGGTGTGTCAGCTCAAATTCGTTCTGTAGTCGCTCTAGCGCTTGTGCTTCTTCGATAACATTCAGATCTTCACGCTGAATATTCTCAATCAACGCCATCGCGATAGCGGCTTTGTCTTCGACTCTCTTGACCAAACATGGCACTTGTTTAAGGCCAGCTTGACGAGCCGCTCTCCAACGACGTTCACCAGCAATAATCTCGAACTGGTCGTGCGCCAATGGGCGAACTACGATCGGTTGGATAATGCCTTGAGATTGAATTGATGCTGCCAGCTCTTCTAGCGCTTCAGGCGCAATATCCTTACGCGGTTGATATACACCAGGCTTCAAGCAACCAACAGCCAGTTCAATAAGCTCACCATCAGCCGACAACGCCTGACTATGAGAAGCAACTTGCTGTTTTTCACGAGCCAATGAGCTAGTTGCAAGTAATGCATCTAACCCTTTTCCTAAACCACGCTTAGACATTGAGCGAATTCCTTTGGTTAGACCTATACTGGGACTTCTTCACGACGCAACATTTCGCCTGCAAGAGCAAGATATGCCTTAGCACCTGCGGAATACTTGTCGTAGTACATTGCTGGCTTGCCATGACTCGGCGCTTCTGCCAAACGTACATTTCGAGGGATCACAGTTCGGTAAACTTTGCTACCGAAGTGTTTTTTGAGTTGATCAGAGACTTCATTCGATAAGCGGTTACGAGGATCATACATTGTACGAAGAAGACCTTCGATCTTCAGATTCTCGTTTACTACCGCAGCGAGCTTACTGATGGTATCCATCAACGCAGTCAAACCTTCCAAAGCAAAATATTCACATTGCATAGGAACCAATACGGAATCGGCCGCAGCCATCGCGTTGATTGTAAGAAGGTTCAATGAAGGTGGGCAATCAATAAAGATGAAATCATAGTTGTCGCGAATGGATTTGAGTGCGTTTTTTAAACGAACTTCACGAGCAAATACTTCCATTAACTTGATTTCTGCCGCAGTCACATCACCGTTTGCGGCGATGAGGTCATAATTGCCAGATGTACTTCGGCAAACTACCTCATCAAATGGGGTGTCTTCAACCAGCAAATCGTAAGCAGTTGCTTCAACTTGATACTTATCGACACCGCTCGCCATAGTGGCATTACCTTGAGGATCGAGGTCAACAACCAATATCTTGCGTTTTGTTGCCGCCATTGATGCTGCCAAATTAATGCAAGTTGTTGTTTTTCCTACGCCGCCCTTCTGGTTGGCAATTGCTACGATTTTACCCACTATGGCCTCGCTGATTATCCCTGACGCGATAAAGTAACTAGATGACGCTCTCCATCAAGCTCTGGCACTTGCAAAGCTTTAATGTCTGTCACTGAACACCATTCAGGTAACAGGTCGATTTCGTCTCTAGGATGTTGTCCCTTAAGAGCCAAAAATACACCGGATTGCTCTTTAGGTAAATGGTGACACCACTCTACCATGTCTGTCATTGACGCAAATGCGCGACTGAGCACTGCATCAAACTTTTCTTCTGGTTGAAATTCTTCAACGCGACTTTGAACCGGTACCACGTTGTCGATACCCAGCTCATGAATCACCTGTTTGATAAAACGAATACGCTTACCTAGGCTGTCTAGCAAGTAAAACTCGCAGTCTGGATTCATGATTGAGAGCGGAATCCCAGGAAGACCAGGTCCCGTACCCACATCGATAAAGCGCTTACCTTGTAAGTGAGTGCTAACAATGATGCTATCTAAGATATGTTTCACCATCATTTCTTGTGGGTCACGAACTGATGTTAGGTTATAAGCTTTGTTCCACTTGTTCAGTAACTCAACGTAGCCAACCAACTGGCCACGTTGTTTTTCAGATACTTCAAGTTCAGTCTGGCCAATAAGGTGATCCAGTTTTTCGCGTAATGCGCTCATTATGCTTCCTCACCTTTTTTCAACAGACCGTGTTTTTTCAAGTAAACCAACAGAATTGAGATTGCTGCAGGTGTGATACCTGAAATTCGCGAAGCAATACCAATTGAGTCAGGCTTAGCTGTCGTTAGTTTAAGAACCACTTCGTTAGAAAGTCCTTTTACCTTGCTGTAATCGATATCAGCAGGCAGTTTGGTGTTTTCATGACGCAGTGATTTTTCAATTTCGTCTTGTTGACGCTGAATGTAACCATCGTACTTCACTTGGATCTCAACTTGCTCAGACGCTTGTTGATCTTCCAGTGCAGGACCAAAACGATCCAATGCGGTTAACTGTGAATAAGTCATTTCAGGGCGACGAAGAAGATCTTCACCGCTCGCTTCACGAGACATTGGTGTTTTCAGAATTTGGTTCAGTTGATCAATATCTTCAGATTTTGGATTAATCCAAGTCTCTTTCAGACGTTGACGCTCCTTCTCCATGTTTTCCATCTTCTCGTTGAAACGAGCCCAACGAGCGTCATCAACAAGGCCAAGTTCACGCGACTTTTCAGTCAAGCGGATATCGGCGTTGTCTTCACGAAGCAGCAGACGGTATTCCGCGCGAGACGTAAACATGCGGTAAGGTTCTTTGGTACCCATGGTAGATAGGTCGTCGATAAGCACGCCCATGTAAGCTTGGTCACGACGTGGACTCCAGCCTTCTTTGCCTTGAGTAAACAAACTTGCATTCAGACCGGCCATCAAGCCTTGTGCAGCCGCTTCTTCATAGCCAGTGGTACCGTTGATTTGACCCGCAAAGAATAGACCTTTGATAAACTTAGTTTCGTAAGTCAGCTTAAGGTCGCGAGGATCAAAGAAATCGTACTCAATCGCATAGCCAGGGCGAACGATATGAGCATTTTCAAAACCCTTCATCGAACGAACAATTTGAACCTGTACATCAAACGGCAGACTGGTAGAGATACCATTCGGGTATAGCTCGTGAGTCGTTAGACCTTCTGGCTCAATAAAAATTTGGTGACTGTTCTTGTCAGCAAAACGCATTACTTTGTCTTCAATCGAAGGGCAGTAACGAGGGCCAATGCCTTCAATCACACCCGCGTACATAGGGCTGCGATCAAGGTTGGCACGAATTACGTCATGCGTATTTTCATTGGTATGCGTGATGTAACATGGAATTTGACGAGGTTGTTGAGCTCGGCTGCCCATGAACGAGAAAACAGGCGTCGGGTTATCACCGTGCTGAACCTCAAGCTCAGAAAAATCAACGCTACGCGCATCGATACGAGGAGGAGTACCTGTTTTCAGGCGATCAACTCGGAATGGAAGATCACGAAGACGGTCAGCCAGTGCGATCGATGGTGGATCACCAGCACGGCCACCTGAAGAACTTTCCATACCAATATGGATCTTGCCGCCTAGGAATGTGCCCACAGTCAGAACCACAGCGCTTGCGCGGAACTTAAGGCCCATCTGCGTTACCACACCTACCACTTGATCCTGTTCAACGATCAAGTCATCAACCGACTGTTGGAACAAAGTCAGGTTTGGCGTGTTTTCAAGAACGTTACGAACAAAGGCTTTGTACAGTGCGCGGTCAGCTTGTGCACGAGTAGCACGAACCGCAGGGCCTTTTGATGCGTTCAATGTTCTGAACTGAATACCTGCATGATCAATAGCTTGCGCCATTAATCCACCCATTGCATCGACCTCTTTTACCAAGTGGCCCTTACCGATCCCGCCAATGGCTGGGTTACAAGACATTTGTCCTAGTGTATCGATATTATGAGTAAGCAATAACGTACTTTGACCAGTACGTGCAGATGCGAGTGCGGCTTCCGTTCCTGCATGGCCACCACCAACAACGATGACGTCAAATTTTTCGTGATAAAGCATGAACCGACCTCAGGTATTCAAACGTTTTCTAGATTGATAAAAAGGAGCGATATTCTACCTGTTTTCATAGCCTGAGAAAACGTTTTTGGGATTTTTCGAAAAAGCTGTTTTTAATTAATATAGATAAGATCTTTAAGGAGATCTTTTATTAGATCTATTATTAGGATCGAGGGTATCTGTGGATAAGTCGGAAATGATCAACGAGATCATGGATCTTTTTTGGATCAAATGATGTGATCTAACTTTGATCAGGATGAGGATTAGCTGGGATCAAAATGGCTACTTATTCACAGGAGGAAATTAGCCTAAAACTTGTTATTTGGATAACTATAGGTTAATCACCGTATATGTATGATCTTATCCACAGCAGAAATTGAAAATAGATCGCTAATTTTCGGTGTTTTTGAAAAAAAGTTATTCACAATCACGATGTTCAGAGACAAAAAAAGCGGCATAAGCCGCTTTTTGAGAGACGAGAGAGGTTAAAACTGGTCGCTATGATCGTTGAACCAAGCTTCTGCTGCGTCTTCTGGTACCGGAGTTTCCAATACATCGATGGTAAAACAGTCAGAAATAGGCTGAGCACCGAGCTCTTTCATCTGGCTGTGGACTGATTTTCCCGCCAAACAGAAGGTATCGTAACTCGAATCACCAAGCGCCACGACAGCAAAGCGAACCGGGCTTAAATCTGGAGATTGCTGGGTCAATGCGTCGATAAACGGCTTAATATTATCTGGAAATTCACCCGCACCATGAGTTGAAGTCACCAGCAACCAAAAGCCTTGTTGGGGAATATCATCGAATTCAGGCTGATTATGAAGGGTGATCTCGTGGCCTTGCTCTTCAAGAAGATCATTAAGGTGATCGCCAACGTACTCTGCACCACCTAAGGTGCTGCCTGTAATAATGTGGATCATTAAGCTGTCCTTACTAAAGAAAAAGGCCAGCATGAGCCGGCCTTTAAAGGTTATTTACCAATACAGAAAGAGGTGAAGATACGGCCGAGTAGGTCATCGGAACTGAATTCACCAGTAATCTCGTTAAGGTGTTGCTGCGTTATACGCAGTTCTTCTGCCAAGATTTCCCCTGCCATATAGCCTTCGAGCTGTTGCTGGCCAATATCTAGATGCTCAGATGCGCGTTCTAGGGCATCTAAGTGGCGACGACGTGCCATGAAGCCACCTTCATTGCCACCAGCAAAGCCCATGCAATCTTTTAAGTGATTACGTAGTGCATCAACGCCTTGTCCCGTCTTTGCTGATAGTCGAATCAGAGTTGGATCATTAACATGGCAAATCCCGAGATCTTCACCGGTTTGATCGGCTTTGTTACGAATCACGGTCATTCCGATGTTATTCGGCAGACGATCAACGAAATCTGGCCAGATATCTTTCGGGTCGGTTGCATCGGTAGTGGTGCCATCGACCATAAATAAAACGCGATCGGCTTGAGCAATTTCTTCCCAAGCGCGTTCAATACCGATTTTTTCGACTTCATCCGAGGCTTCACGCAGGCCTGCGGTATCAATAATGTGCAGTGGCATACCATCAATATGGATATGTTCACGAAGTACATCACGGGTTGTACCTGCAATATCAGTCACAATCGCGGAGTCTTTACCCGATAATGCATTCAGTAAGCTCGACTTACCGGCATTAGGACGACCTGCAATCACCACCTTCATACCTTCACGCATGATGGCACCTTGATTGGCTTCTTGGCGAACCGCTTCGAGGTTGTCGATGATAGCTTGTAAGTCAGCACTTACTTTACCGTCAGCAAGGAAATCAATCTCTTCTTCTGGGAAGTCGATAGCGGCTTCAACATAGATGCGTAAGTGAATCAGAGAATCCACCAGCGTATTAATGCGTTTTGAAAACTCGCCTTGTAACGATTGCAGAGCTGATTTCGCCGCTTCTTCTGAACTGGCATCAATGAGGTCAGCAATCGCTTCTGCTTGGGTTAAATCCATCTTGTCGTTCAAGAAGGCACGCTCCGAGAACTCACCTGGGCGTGCTGCGCGTAGCCCTGGAATAGCGAGGATGCGCTTGATGAGCATATCCATTACCACAGGACCACCGTGGCCTTGCAGCTCTAAAACGTCTTCACCGGTAAACGAGTGCGGGTTAGGAAAGTAAAGCGCGATGCCTTGGTCTAGCTCTAAACCATCGTGAGATTTAAAAGGGGTGTACTCAGCGTAACGTGGTTTCAGTACTTTGCCGGTAACTTCAAGCGCAACTTGGGCTGCTTGTGGGCCTGAAACGCGAATAATACCGACGCCGCCACGGCCGGGTGCAGTCGCTTGAGCAACAATCGTATCTGTAGTCATAGTTGTGCCTGCTAGCATGTGAAAGCCAAAAAGGGGCGCTCACGATTAATCAATTAGCTGAATTGTAATCAGCTAAAAACAAAAAGGCGACCTTTTGGTCGCCTTTCTTTGTCTCTTTCTATTATCGAACTTACTTAGAATGTAAGCCTTTCTTTTCCAGCGCGCGGTAGATAAGCGTTTGCTGAATCAGAGTTACGATGTTCGATACTAGCCAGTATAGAACCAGACCTGAAGGGAAGAACAGGAAGAAGAATGTGAACATAACCGGCATAAAGGTCATGATCTTCTGCTGCATTGGATCCGTTACAGTTGTCGGGCTCATCTTCTGGATTAGGAACATTGAAGCACCCATCAGAAGTGGCAAGATGTAGTATGGGTCTTGTGCTGAAAGGTCAGTAATCCAACCGAAGAACGGTGAGTGACGCAGTTCAACAGACTCCATTAGTGCCCAGTATAGCGAAATGAAGATAGGCATTTGCAGAAGGATAGGTAAACAGCCACCTAGTGGGTTTACTTTCTCTTTCTTGTAAAGCTCCATCATTTCTTGGCTCATGCGTTGACGGTCGTCGCCGATACGCTCACGCATTGCAGTCAGCTTAGGCTGAAGCATACGCATTTTCGCCATAGACGTGTACTGAGCTTTCGTTAGTGGGTACATAGCACCACGAACGATGAAAGTTAGACAGATGATTGCCAGACCCCAGTTCACAACGATGCCTTGAATGAACGAAAGCAGAGTATGAAGTGGTTTAGCAATGAACCATAACCAACCGTAGTCAACTACTAGGTCTAGGTTAGGTGCAACAGCAGCCATTTGGTCTTGAAGTTTAGGACCAACCCAAAGCGTTGCTTTGAAGTTTGCTTCGTCGCCAGTAGCGATGGTTTTGTTCGGCATGCGAACACCGATGTCGCCAAGGTTACCAATTACACGAGTGTAAAGGTTGCTGCCTGCTTCGTCGCGTGGGATCCATGCACTTGCAAAGTAGTGCTGAATCATCGCTGCCCAACCTTGACCGTTTGCTAGGTTAAGAGACAGGTTGCGATCTTGCATGTCGTCGAAGCTGTATTTTTTGTAACGCGTATCTTCCGTAGAGTAAGCACCACCACGGTAAGTTGGCATTGTTAGGCTACCGCCGTCATCCATTACGTTCTGACGCAGGTGAGCGTACATGCCGAATGTCGCGTTGTTACCAGAGTTGTTGACTACATCGTATTCAACATCCATTGCGTAGCTGCCACGCTTAAGGATGAATGTTTTCGTGTAATCAAGGCCGTTCGCTTGGTAAGTCATCGGGATGCGTAGTTCATCCTGACCATCAGCAAGCGTGAAGCTGTCTGCTGAAACTGTGTAGCTTGGGCGGTTTGTGCTGCTTAAATCGATACCTTGAGGACCCACTAGACCGCTTTGTGCGATAAATTGGTGACCTGGTTCGTTTTTAAGAAGAACAAACGTATCTTCAGAATCGAACTCAGCAGAGTAATCGTTTAGGTTTGCTTTAACGACATCACCACCAACCGTATCAATTGACAGAGTCAGTACATCAGTTGTTACTGTGATAGTTTTAGCAGAAGAAGCAACTTGACCAGGAGCCGGGTCTAGATCATCTGCATAAGATGGCGCTGGTAGGGTGCTGCCAGATTGTGCCTGCTCAACCGCTTGTGGTGCTGGATTCTGAGCTACGTTCCATTGTTGGAACAGTAGGAAAGAAACCAAAGCCAATGCGATTAACAGGATATTACGTTGAGAATCCATCGTTATTTATCTCTGTCTTGTTTTTGGACTGGTGGAACGGGGTCAAAGCCCCCTTCGTTCAAAGGATGGCATTTTAATAGACGTTTGCCTGATAACCAACACCCTTTTACAAAACCGTGAGCTTTCAACGCTTCTATCGCATATAAAGAGCAGGTTGGAGTAAATCGGCAGCGTGGGCCGATGAGTGGACTAATAAACCATCTATAAAAATAGATGGGTATTAGCGCTATCCACGCGAAGGGCGAGACAGGCGAAGCCATAATTTGTCGAGTAGCTTGAACATTTCTTCATTGCTTAAATCTTGCGCGCTCTTCTTAGCGATTACAACAAAATCTTTGTTAGGAAGTTTGTGTTGAGTGTTACGAAAGCTTTCACGAGTAAGACGCTTGAATCGGTTACGACCCACGGCGGTTTTAATCTGCTTTTTCGGAACGGCTAATCCAAGACGAGGATTTGAAAGAGAGTTATTTCGGGCAATGATGGTGAAATGAGGGGAGCCAGCTCGATGAGCTTGCTTGAAGACATTTTGATAATGTTCGGGAGTTAACAAGCGTAACTCCCGACCGAAGGCTAGCTTATTCAAAATAATCAAAGATTACTTAGAAAGACGCTTACGGCCTTTTGCACGACGTGCATTGATTGTTGCGCGACCGTTCTTAGTAGCCATGCGAGCACGGAAACCGTGAGTACGCTTACGCTTTAGAACTGTAGGTTGAAAAGTGCGTTTCATTGTAATTACCTTACTGATCAGTAGTTTTAGGTTTTTGTTAAACCCGGCGTGGGCATTTTTTCTCTTCTTTATATAAGAAAGGAAAACCGACGCCTCTCAACAAAGAGGCGGAATTGTAATCACTGTCACAAAAAGTGTCAATGATTGGGTTAACTAAAATTCCGGTCGGGGGATTATACGTAGAATAACTAAAATCACAAGGATCCTTAGTCGATCCCAACCTTATTTAAGAATTTTTTTAATTTAGGATCCTGTGGATTACCAAAAATATCCTGTGGAGATCCCTGCTCGATAATATGACCGTCAGCCATGAAGATCACTCGGTCTGCGACCTCTCTCGCGAACTGCATTTCATGGGTAACCACCAGCATGGTTTGATGCTGATTTGCCAGTTTTTTCATTAGGTTAAGCACTTCGCCAACCCACTCAGGATCGAGCGCTGAAGTCGGCTCATCAAACAGTAAAAGCTCGGGTTGTAGTGCCATTGCACGGCCAATACCCACCCGTTGTTGCTGGCCACCAGAGAGCGCGGCTGGGTAGCTATCACCTTTGTCACCTAAGCCAATATCATCAAGTATTTGTTGTGCTTTTTCATGGGCTTGCTGTTTTTTCCAACCACGAACGGTAATTAAACCTTCAGCAATATTCTGTCTCGCGGTTTGGTGAGCGAACAGTGCATAGTTTTGGAACACAAAACCGGTCTTACGACGCAGTGCAAGCACCTCTGCCTTAGTGTGTTTCTGAGTATCAACCTTGATATCATCAATCGAAATCGTGCCTTGATCGGCTTGCTCTAGAAAATTCACACAACGCAGTAGGGTAGATTTACCCGTACCACTTGAACCTATGATGACAATTATCTCACCTTGTTTGATTTCTAGGTCGATCCCTTTCAAAACTTCGGTGTCACCAAACTGCTTGTGGATACTTTGTAATTTGATCATCGTACATACGCCTTATTCAGTTTCACTTCGGCCCAAATTTGAATACGAGTGAGGATAACCACCACGCCCCAGTAAATCAGTGCGACTGCTAAGAAAGCCTCGAAGAAGCGGAAACTTGAAGAAGCCTCCATCTGAGCTTTAGCCATGATTTCGGCGACACCTAGGGTGAAGGCAAGTGAAGTCGACTTGATCATATCGATGAAGTAGTTCATCAACGACGGCAGTGCCACGCGAGTTGCTTGCGGTAAGATCACTCGGCGCATCGCTTGGCTGGTTGTCATACCGACCGAAAGGCTGGCTTCCATCTGGCTGCGATCAATACCGATAATCGCGGCACGAATACTTTCTGCCATATACGCGGCAAAGTGCAGGGTTAAGCCAATCACAGCGGCGCTGAAGGCATCCAACCCAACCATCCACGGGAAGACTTGTGGTAAGCCGTAATAAAGGAGGAACAGCTGCACCAACAGTGGTGTGCCTCGGAAGAAGCTAATGTACAGCTGGCTCAGTTGGTCGAGCGCTGGGATTTTGAATACACGAATATTCGCCAGTATCAGAGACAGGATCAGAGCAAAGAACAAGCCCCAGGTCGCCATCTCCATCGTGGTGCCTAAATACTTCAGTAGTATTGGCAACAGCTCTAGCATGTAATTAAAGTCAAATCCCATAATCTATCTCGTATTTTTATTGGCAGTTTTGTTCTATATGTAAGTACTGTTGTATCAGGTTTTTTAATCAGTGCACAAAAGCAAAAAGCCCACCGCTGTATAAAGCAGTGGGCCTTGAATGGAGAAAGTGAGTAATTACTTCTGAGTAATGTCCGCACCAAACCATTTCTGAGAGATACTTTCTAGCGTACCATCTGCGCGCATTGCTGCTAATGCTTCATTTACTTCTGCTTGCAGTTTTTTGCCGTTATCGTTGTCGACGAAAGGCCAAGCGTTTTCAATTGTTTCGAATGGCTGACCTGCTAGTTGTAATGGTAGACCAGTCTTCTTGATAAGCTCTAGTGCTGATAGGCGATCCATTACGAATGCATCGGCACGACCCAGTGCCACGTCATGTTCAATACCTGTATCGTAGGTTTTGACATTGATCTTGCCATCTTTGTCGTAGCTGCGAAGCAGTTGTTCAAAGTTTGAGCCTAGGTTTACCGCAACCGTCTTGCCATCAAGGTCTTCGATGCCTTTAATGCTGTCATTACCTTTACGAACGGTAATTTGTGCGCCGTCTACTACGTATGGGTCTGCGAATAGGTATTTCGCTTTACGTGCATCCGTCATTGTAATTTGGTTTGAAATGGTATCGATGCGACCCGTTTCAAGAAGACCAAACAGACCAGAGAAGTTTGCCGTTACGTATTCAACCTTGTAATCGTTACGCTTACCGATCTCATCCCATAAATCCACTTCAAAACCCTGTAGCTGGTCTTGTTTAACGAACGTAAACGGGAAATAGCGACCAGACATGCCGACTTTAACTTCAGTCGCAGCTTGAACAGTAGCAGCAGAGAGTGCGATAGCCGCAATTGCAGCCTTAATCCAGTTATTCATTTGGTAACTCCTTATATTTATGGGTTTGGATGTTACTGGGAAAATGCTCACTAGAATAAATAACCAGATGTTATTAACCATAACCAGATTGAATTCCCGATTTGGGGATAACTAGCAAGGATCCGGGCATAAGTGGATCATTGTGTGAGTAAATTAGGGGCAAGATGTGTGGATCCACCGATAAATTACAAATTTATTGTGAATAACTTGGATCTTATTCACTGGATCTGTGATCAATTGCTGGTGATCTGACTTATCAACAGGTAAAATTAGCGGTCATTTCATATTACTTTAAATAGAGTGAGGGCACCGTGTCATCTTCGCTTTGGTTGCAGTGTTTGCAACAGCTTCAAGAAGAGTTACCAGCTACAGAATTCAGTATGTGGGTTCGTCCGTTACAAGCGGAACTCAATGACAATACTCTAACTCTATTTGCACCGAACCGTTTCGTACTCGATTGGGTTCGTGATAAGTATCTAAATAGCATTAACCGTCTGCTGCAAGAATATTGCGGTAACGATATCCCACATCTTCATTTTGAAGTGGGAAGCAAGCGTGTGATTGCACCAAAGCCTGCGACACCGACACCAACTCAGACTCGCACTGCAGCTGATGTGGCCGCTGAGTCATCAGCACCTGCGCAATTACAAGCTCGCAAACCTGTCCATAATATCTGGCGTGATGAAGAGCCTGTCGCGGTTGACTTGAATCACCGCTCAAACGTGAACCCAAAACATAAGTTCAATAACTTTGTTGAAGGTAAGTCGAACCAACTCGGTTTGGCTGCGGCACGTCAGGTTTCTGATAACCCAGGTACAGCCTACAACCCGTTGTTCCTATACGGCGGCACTGGTTTAGGTAAAACGCACTTGTTGCATGCGGTGGGTAACGCCATTGTTGATAATAAGCCGAATGCGAAAGTGGTTTACATGCACTCAGAGCGTTTTGTTCAGGATATGGTAAAGGCTCTGCAAAACAACGCGATCGAAGAATTTAAGCGCTACTACCGTAGTGTTGATGCATTGCTTATCGATGACATCCAATTCTTTGCTAATAAAGAGCGTTCTCAAGAAGAGTTCTTCCATACCTTTAACGCGCTGCTTGAAGGCAATCAACAGATCATCCTAACGTCTGACCGTTATCCAAAAGAGATCAACGGGGTAGAAGATCGTCTTAAATCTCGTTTCGGCTGGGGTTTGACGGTAGCGATTGAGCCACCAGAGCTTGAGACACGTGTTGCGATCTTGATGAAGAAAGCCGAAGACCACCAAATTCACCTTGCGGATGAAGTGGCGTTCTTTATTGCCAAGCGTCTACGCTCTAACGTTCGTGAACTGGAAGGCGCATTGAACCGTGTTATTGCGAATGCAAACTTCACTGGCCGCCCGATCACGATCGACTTCGTGCGTGAAGCACTGCGTGACCTACTTGCACTGCAAGAAAAACTGGTCACTATTGATAACATTCAAAAGACAGTAGCCGAGTACTACAAAATCAAAGTCGCTGATCTATTGTCTAAGCGTCGTTCTCGTTCTGTTGCTCGTCCACGTCAATTGGCGATGGCACTGGCGAAAGAGCTAACAAACCATAGCTTGCCTGAGATTGGCGATGCATTCGGTGGTCGTGACCACACGACGGTACTGCATGCTTGTCGTAAGATTGCTCAGCTGCGTGAAGAGAGCCACGACATTAAAGAAGATTATTCGAACTTGATTCGTACCCTTTCTTCTTAATACACAGTATTCTTAACCTTAATAAGCAGAATCTTGGCCACGTACTATTACGCAGTGCCATTTAGACCGTAAGAGCAAGATATGAAATTTACCATTGAACGTAGTCACCTGATTAAGCCATTACAACAAGTATCTGGCGCACTCGGTGGCAGGCCAACGCTTCCAATTCTAGGAAACCTACTGATTAAAGTAGAAGATAACGTGTTGTCGATGACAGCGACGGATCTAGAAGTTGAACTGATCAGCCGTGTAACGCTTGAAGGTGATTTCGAAGCGGGTAGCATTACCGTACCTTCACGTAAATTCCTAGATATCTGCCGTGGATTGCCAGATAACTCAGTGATCACGGTGGTATTGGATGGTGACCGTATTCAGGTTCGCTCTGGTCGTAGCCGCTTCTCTTTAGCAACATTACCTGCGGCAGATTTTCCAAATATTGAAGACTGGAGCAGTGAAGTTGAAGTGTCAGTGACACAAGCTGAACTTCGCGGTCTTATCGAGAAAACACAATTCTCAATGGCTAACCAAGATGTTCGTTACTACCTCAACGGTATGTTGTTTGAGATTGAAGGCTCTATCCTGCGCAGCGTAGCGACCGATGGTCACCGTATGGCAGTATCTCAAGCACAACTGGGTGCGGATTTTGCTCAGAAGCAGATCATTGTTCCTCGTAAAGGTGTTCAAGAGTTAGTGAAGCTATTGGATGCACCTGAACAGCCAGTAACACTGCAAATTGGTAACTCTAACGTGCGAGCTGAAGTGAACAACTATGTCTTCACTTCTAAGCTGGTTGATGGTCGTTTCCCTGATTATCGCCGCGTAATGCCGCAAAATACCACCAAGACACTTGAAGCTGGCTGTGATGAATTACGTTCAGCATTTTCTCGTGCTGCGATTCTATCGAATGAAAAATTCCGTGGTGTTCGCGTTAACCTTGCGGATAGCGAGATGCGCATTACCGCGAACAACCCAGAGCAAGAAGAAGCAGAAGAAGTACTCGATGTTAACTTCGACGGTGACGCGCTAGAGATTGGCTTCAACGTAAGCTACGTATTGGATGTTCTGAACACACTGCGTTGTGAACAGGTTCGCATCTCAATGTCAGACGCCAATGCGAGTGCTCTTATCGAGAACGCACAAGATGACAGCGCGATGTACGTTGTTATGCCAATTCGCTTATAAGCAGCCCTATGTTGACCTACCGAGTCGTGATTGAAGATTAATATGAAGACGTTATGCCTTTATCGCGCTTAATCGTTAAGCAGTTTAGAAATATTGAAGCCTGTGACATTCAACCGTCATCAGGCTTTAACTTTCTTATAGGGGCTAACGGAAGCGGCAAAACCAGTGTCCTTGAAGCTGTGTATCTGCTCGGACATGGTCGCTCATTCAAGAGTTCACTTACCGGTCGTATCATACAAAACGAGTGTAGTGAGCTGTTTGTACATGGCCGTTTTATGACCTCGGATCAATTTGAGCTGCCAATTGGCATTAATAAGCAGCGCGATGGCACGACAGAGGTTAAAATAAGCGGTCAAACTGGGCAAAAGTTGGCTCAGTTAGCTCAAGTCTTACCTTTGCAGTTGATTCACCCTGAAGGGTTTGATTTACTAACCGATGGACCTAAGCATCGCCGAGCATTCATTGATTGGGGAGTCTTCCACAGTGAGTCGGGCTTTTATGATGCGTGGGGCAGGGTAAAGCGCCTCAATAAGCAGCGAAACGCCTTATTGAAAACGGCAACGCACTATCGAGAGCTGAGCTATTGGGACCAAGAATTGGCCCGTTTAGCAGAAAGCATCAGTCAGTGGCGTGCCACCTACGTTGATCAGCTCAAAGAAGTCGCCGAAGAAATCTGTGCGACCTTCCTTCCTGAGTTTGAGATAAAGATTAACTACTATCGTGGCTGGGACAAAGACACCCCGTACGCCGATATATTAGAAAAGAATTTTGAAAGGGATCAGCAGCTTGGTTACACCTTTAGTGGGCCAAACAAAGCGGATCTGAAGATAAAAGTGAACGGCACTCCAGTGGAAGATGTCTTGTCACGAGGTCAATTGAAGTTGATGGTGTGCGCGCTACGAGTAGCACAAGGGCAACACCTCACTCAAATGACAGGTAAGCAGTGCATCTATTTGATAGATGACTTCGCTTCCGAATTAGATAGCCAACGCCGAGCACGTCTTGCTGAGTGTTTAAAGGCGACCCAGGCTCAAGTTTTTGTAAGCTCTATTACCGCTGATCAGATTGCAGATATGCATGACGAAAATAGCAGGATGTTTCATGTGGAACATGGCAAAATAGAGCAAGGATAATTAGTCAGAGAGTAACTATGTCAGATAATTACGATTCATCGAGTATTAAAGTACTGAAGGGTCTGGATGCGGTACGTAAGCGTCCTGGAATGTACATTGGCGACACGGATGATGGTACCGGTCTGCACCACATGGTTTTTGAGGTGGTAGATAACTCTATTGATGAAGCGCTAGCTGGTCACTGTAATGACATCATTGTAACTATCCATGAAGATAGTTCTGTGTCTGTGAGCGATGACGGCCGTGGTATTCCAACAGAATTGCACCCAGAAGAAAACGTATCTGCAGCCGAAGTAATCATGACGGTTCTTCACGCTGGTGGTAAGTTCGATGATAACTCGTACAAGGTATCTGGTGGTCTGCACGGTGTTGGTGTTTCAGTAGTTAACGCACTTTCTAAGCAAGTTACTCTTACTATCCACCGCGGTGGCAAAATCCACACTCAAACCTACAGCCACGGTGAGCCTCAAGCGCCACTAGCGGTTATCGGTGACACGGATAAAACAGGTACAGAGATTCGTTTCTGGCCGAGTGAAGAAACCTTCACTAACATCGAGTTCCATTACGACATTTTAGCTAAGCGTCTACGTGAGCTATCATTCTTGAACTCAGGTGTATCAATTAAGCTAATTGACGAGCGCGAAGAAGACAAAATGGATCACTTCGAATACGAAGGCGGTATCCAAGCGTTTGTTGAACACCTTAATACTAACAAAACGCCAATCATCCAAAAAATCTTCCACTTTAACTCTGAGCGCGAAGACGGTATTACCGTTGAAGTTGCGATGCAGTGGAATGACGGCTACCAAGAAAACATCTACTGTTTCACCAACAACATCCCTCAACGCGATGGTGGTGCTCACTTAGCAGGTTTCCGTGCGGCGCTAACGCGTACTCTGAACAGCTTCATGGACAAGGAAGGCTTCTCTAAGAAAGCGAAGACTGCGACCTCTGGTGATGATGCTCGTGAAGGTCTGACGGCGATTGTTTCTGTTAAAGTGCCTGATCCTAAGTTCTCAAGCCAAACTAAAGATAAGCTGGTTTCTTCAGAAGTGAAGTCTGCCGTTGAATCTACAATGGGTGAGAAGTTGTCTGAGTTCCTTATTGAGAACCCAGGTGAAGCGAAAACAGTTTGTTCTAAAATTATTGATGCAGCACGTGCTCGTGATGCAGCGCGTAAAGCTCGTGAAATGACTCGTCGTAAAGGCGCATTAGATTTAGCGGGTCTTCCTGGTAAGCTTGCTGACTGTCAGGAAAAAGATCCTGCACTGTCTGAACTATATATTGTGGAAGGAGACTCTGCTGGCGGTTCAGCTAAGCAGGGGCGTAACCGTAAGAACCAAGCAATCCTACCGCTGAAAGGTAAAATCCTTAACGTAGAGAAAGCACGTTTCGATAAAATGCTGTCTTCTCAAGAAGTAGCAACGCTAATCACCGCTCTTGGTTGTGGTATTGGTCGTGACGAATACAACCCAGATAAACTGCGTTACCACAACATCATCATCATGACCGATGCCGATGTCGATGGTTCTCACATCCGTACCCTGCTACTGACGTTCTTCTACCGTCAAATGCCAGAGCTGATTGAACGTGGCTACATCTACATTGCTCAACCGCCACTTTACAAAGTGAAGAAAGGTAAGCAAGAGCAGTACATTAAAGATGAAGATGCGATGAACCAGTATCAAGTATCTTTGGCTTTAGACAACGCAGAACTGCACGTAAACCCTGAAGCGCCAGCATTTGCAGGTGAAGGTTTAGAGAAGCTTGTTCAGCAATACAATGCAGGCATCAAGCTTGTTGATCGTATGAGCCGCCGTTACCCACGCGCATTGGTTCACGAACTGATTTACGTTCCTCGTCTAACGGCCGAGCAGTGTCATGATGACGCGGCAGTTGAAGCTTGGGGTAAGCAGCTTGTTGAACAGCTAAACGCGAAAGAAGTAGGTGCAAGCCAATACAGCCTTGAAGTTGAAAAACACGAAGAGCTAGGCTTAAGCGTTCCTAAGATTGTGGTTCGTACTCATGGTGTGACTCATGAACACCTACTAAGCATCGATCTTATTAACTCTAAAGAGTTTGGTAAGCTAGCGGATCTTTCTGAAGCTCTTGATGGCTTGATTGAAGAAGGCGCTTACATTAAGCGTGGTGAGCGTACTCAAGAAGTTTCTAGCTTCGTTGATGCTCTGAACTGGTTAGTGAAAGAGTCTCGTCGTGGTCTAAGCCTACAGCGATACAAAGGTCTAGGTGAGATGAACCCTGATCAACTTTGGGAAACCACGATGGATCCTGAAACTCGCCGTATGATGCAAGTAACAATTGAAGACGCTGTTGGTGCTGATTTGTTGTTTACGACGCTAATGGGTGACCAAGTTGAACCTCGTCGTAACTTCATCGAAGAGAATGCACTGAAAGTAGCAAACCTAGACGTTTAGTCTCTTTGATACTTCGCTCTTTGGCTTAATTTCTGTGTCAGAGGTGCTCACATACATTCGTATGCTCCGCGCCTCTTCCTTGAACTAAAGCCAAATAGCTTCGTCTCAAAAAACTAAAATCATTTTAAAGCACTATCCTTTGGATGGTGCTTTTTTATGTTTGTAAGATATTGAAAAATATTGAGTTGCAAAAATAATTGAAAATAACCCCTTGAAACTATTTTGCTCAATCCATATATCTATTTGTGAAGAGGATGACTGTCTTGCTCTACAAGAGAAGAAACAGAACCTTCATTACCGCTAACGAAGTATCGCTCAATAGAGGATAACTTTGGCAGCACACAACTTAAAAATTGATTCATTGCCATGTCCCAGCGTTGTCGCCAATAGAGGTGAAACCCGAGGAATGCGAATTGAATCTCTTAGCTGTTTACTGGGTCACACACAGGTTAGATCCAAGTAAAATTCGCAGCTAAGACTATTGCTTACTAAAAGGATAGCATTATGAGAACTGTAGATTTCACTCCACTTTACCGCAACGCAATCGGCTTCGATCGTCTATTCAACATGATGGAAGCGAATACATCGAAGAACTCTTCTGGCGGTTACCCTCCATACAACATCGAGCAAAAAGACGAGAACAACTACCGTATTACTATGGCAGTCGCTGGTTTTGCTGATGATCAATTAGATCTGACTCAGAAAGAGAACATGCTAATTGTGAAAGGTGAGCGTAAAGCAGAAGCAGAGAAAACCTTCGTATACCAAGGTATCGCAGAGCGCGATTTCGAGCGTAAATTCCAACTGGCTGACTACGTAAAAGTGGTAGGTGCAAGCATGGAAAATGGTCTTCTTCACATCGACCTCGAACGCGAAATCCCAGAAGCGATGCAACCACGTAAGATTGCTATCAATGGTAATAGTCTACTAGAAGGTTAATTACTGTTAGCTCCTTAGAGCTAAAAAATATCGGGAAGTAAAAGTGAAAGAGCACCTCATGAGGTGCTCTTTTTGTATTTGGCCTACAGTAAGCTAAAAGCTCTTATTACTGCTCTGAGTAAGCCTTTTTCACTTCATCAGCAATGATCGCAATACCCTTCTGCATTGCTTCATCATCTTGTACGTAGTTCATACGTAGGCACTGATGAGCATGATCCCACTCGTCTTCTTGGCCGATAAAGAAGTATTCACCCGGAACAATCAATACGCCGCGAGCTTTAAGGCGGTCGTACAGTTCCATTGTGGTGATTGGTAGCTCATCAAACCATAACCATAAGAAGATAGCGCCTTCAGGTTTATGGATACGGAAGCGTGGGTCATCGATAGCGTCTTGTAGTAGTTCTACTGCACGTAAAGATTTCTCTTTATAGAAAGGCTTAATCACTTCACTGCTCAAGCGCAGCAGGTCACCGTTCTCAATCATGTGGTTGGCGATAGCGGGCCCAACACTGCTTGGTGCTAAGCTGATGATGCCATTCATGTTGGTTAGTGCTTGGGTTACTTCTTCACTCGCAATCACGATACCGCAACGCACACCCGGCAAACCAAGCTTAGATAAACTCATGCACAGAATCGTATTTTCATTCCAGAACGGTTCGACATCTTCAAAGATGATGTTTGGAAACGGCAGGCCGTAAGCATTGTCGATCAGTAGCGGGATGTTGTTTTCACGCGCGAGCTTGTCCAGTTTACGTACTTCATCGTCGGTCAGTACGTTGCCTGTTGGATTGGTTGGACGAGATGCACAGATAGCCGCGACTGAGTCATCAACCTTTAGTTGTTCAAAATCGACGTGGTATTTGAACTGGCGGTTTTCTAGCAGCTCGATCTCTGGGTGGTAAGAGATAAAGATATCGTCATCAATACCCGCGTCGCCATAGCCGATGTATTCCGGTGCGATAGGCAGTAGGATTTTCTTATGTGAGCCGTCAGGCTGTTGACCTGCTAAAAGGTTGAACAGGTAAAAGAAGCCACTTTGACTGCCGTTAGTCAGGCTGATGTTCTTTTCGCTGATGTCCCAACCATAGGTCTCTTTCAGCATTGCCGCTAACGACTTGATGAAGCTGTCTTTGCCCTGCGGACCATCGTAGTTGGCGAGGGCGGCGATGAGTTCTCCACTGGCGAGCATGTCGGCACTGGCTTGGTTAAAGTAATCGAGCATGGCTGGGATAGCGGCTGGGTTACCACCACCGAGCATGATTGCGCCTGGAGTGCGCAGGCCATCATTTAAATCATCCATTAAACGAGTGATTCCAGAGTATCGATTAAACTTTTCACCAAACTTAGAGAACTGCATTACTAATTTTACCTAATTCATTGTGATTGCTTGTTACGTGTCATTAAGGCAGACCTTATGTCTGCCATCAGTGTATTCCTTGAACATACCGCAATGTTTTTGCGACGCATAGCGCCAAATGCTCTAACACGTAAAAAACTTCTATAAAGTTTGGTTAATGAGTGACAGCTTGCTTATTGAACGTACCTTTAGCGATAAAAAAAGGAGAAGCCTAAGCTTCCCCTTTAGTTTCTGGTGTTTATGTTAATGAAGGTTTAGTTCGAACCGGTATAAACGACTAATACCTTGTCATCTTGGTATTGGCGTTCGAACGCATAGTAGCCCTTGCTGTTACGGATGATGTGCTTACCCTGAGCAACGGCTGGGTGGCGTTGGCGGAATTGGCCAAGCGCTTGCCAGTGTTCTAGCAGCTCTGCACGTTCGCCAGTGATTTGATCCCAAGGCATGTCTGAGCGTGTGCCTTGCATTGGATCAGAACCCGTTGGGCCAAAGTCTCGGGCGATTTCATCGCCGTAATAGATCTGTACCGCACCGGGAGCCAGCATCAACGCGTTTGCAGCTTTGGTTTGTTTTGCAAAGTCACTGCCATGTTGTGTCCAGAATAGCGAGGTGTCGTGAGACGAAAGGTAACTCAGTACGTTGAACTCGCTGTCGTTGTTGATCTTCTCTGCGTATCGAAGGTAATCAGCATCAAGATCGGATAGGCACTTGAGCGCCTTTGGTGCGATATCACTCTGGAATTCAAAGTTGATGATCGAATCAAATCCGTTAGCGAAGTAATCTGATTTGACCACGCTGTGTGCCCATACTTCGCCAGTCATCCAGAAGGGTAAGTCATCCAAGGCCTTGTCTGGGTTGTTCTGTTTCCACTCGGCAAGTGCCTGGTTGGTGCTCTCTTTCAGTTCTGCCCATGCTTCGAGTTCAACGTGTTTAGCGGTATCGACCCTGAAACCATCGACACCATATTCGCGCACCCAATCCGATAACCAAGTGATTAAATGGTTACGAGGTGTTTTGAGTTCATCGGTCGCGCTGGTGGACTTATTGCGATAGAAATTAGGCAGCCCGATTGTCTCTGTCGACTCTGTTTTGAAATCGGGCAGATGCGCCAAAGACATGGTGAGGTTATTGTAGCCCGGAGAGTCATAGGCGCCGATATCGCTGCGTAGCCAAGCTTTGCCCCACCACTTTTCCCACGCTTCTTTGTCGCTGTAAGAGATGTAGTTGTTGAAGTAGTGCCAGTTCTGACCTTTGGCAGGTTGCCAATCTGTCCAGTTTTCGCCAAGTGTTTGCTTGGCTTCTTCGTCAGTTAGGTTGAGCTTACCAAAATCAAACTCTTGCATGTCGGCAAGCGTCGCATAGCCGGTGTGGTTCATTACCACATCCCAAACAACACGAATGCCTTTGCTATGCGCGGTATCGATGAAGGTTTTTAGCTCGTCTTCGGTGCCCATGTTGTCATCGAGCTTGGTCCAATCTTGATGGTAGTAGCCGTGGTAGCCGTAGTGTTTGAAGTCACCTCGATCACCGCCGCCAACCCAGCCGTGGATTTGCTCTAACGGAGACGTTATCCAGATAGCATTAGCACCGAGTGATTCTATGTAATCGAGTTTTTCGGTTAAGCCTGCCAAGTCACCACCGTGGAAGGTGCCGATTTCGTCTTGTCCATCTTGGCTGCGACCGTAACTGTTGTCGTTATCAGGATTACCATTGTGGAAACGGTCAGTCATTACGAAGTAAACCGTGGCGTTATCCCAACTAAAGTCAGCTTTGGTTTCTGGTTCTACTTTCTCAAGCAGCAGAACACCTTGGCTATTTTCTGCTGGCTGCATGGTGACGCTGCCATTCGTTACTGTGACTTGTTTGCCTGAAAGAGCGTCTCTAACCACGGTGCCATCATCAAAGGTTTGAGCAACGTCGATGATGGTTGGTTCGTCACTAGGAACCGGACAAGCAAAGCTTTGTACTTGTTGTTGCTTCGGCTTTATCTGAACGGTCAGTTCATTGGTTTGTGGGTTGAGCATAAACTGATAGGTGTTAGCGCGAAAGATCTTGATATCTAATTCAGACTTCTCGGCGCAGTCGTCTAGGCGAAGGGGTTTATTGAATTTGATGCGGTTTTCTTCAGCCAGCGCATAGTTGGTGCCACAGGTATTTTGAGTATCGCTGATAGAGAAGGTATAGCTACCTTTCGCGAGTTCCTGTTCTGCAATCACGGTGCCTTTACCGGATGATTCGAATACGACAGTGTCGTTATCAATTGTCAGTAATAGGTTGTTGTCACTGGTTTGGCTGCATGCGCTGAGTGCGAGTATTGAAAGCGCGAGTACTGTTTTTTTCATTGTTCCCTTCCCCTGAATAAACAGGTCAGTTATAGCAAACAATGCCCTCTACAGTCTGAGTGCTGTTTCATTCAGTTAATCAATAAGACCTCTACAAACAAATGCTTGGTTCACAAAAACAAAAAGGGAAGCTTTCGCTTCCCTTTGGGTGTTTACCGTTAATTACTCAGAGTATGACTTAGAGTAATTGTCTCACTTGTGCTTATTTTTGCAGTAGAGAGATGTCAGCAATCTGTAGGAACAGGTTACGTAGGTTGTTCAGTAGCGTTAGACGGTTCTTCTTAAGCGCTTCGTCATCAGCCATAACCATTACGTTATCGAAGAATGCATCAACTGGTTCACGTAGATCAGCAAGCTTGCTTAGGGCTTCTTGGTAGTTACCTGTTGCGAATGCTGGTTCTAGTGCTTCCGTCATTACTTCAACGTTTTCAGCCAGTGCTTTCTCTGCGTCTTCTTGAAGAAGCGTTAGGTCGATTTCAGCTGGTAGCTCGCCATCGAATTTCGCAAGGATATTACCTACACGCTTGTTCGCTGCTGCTAGTGCTTCTGCTGCTTCCAGTTCACGGAAGTGAGAAACCGCTTTAACACGTTGGTCAAAGTCAGCAGGCTTAGTTGGACGACGTGCTAGTACCGCTTGGATGATATCAACGCTGAAACCAGCATCTTGGTACCATGCGCGGAAACGACCTAGCATGAAGTCGATAACGTCAGCTTCTACGTTTTTGTTAGTCAGCTTGTCGCCTAGTAGCTCTTTCGCTTTGCCGATCAGATCGGTTAGGTCTAGGTTGTAGCCGTTTTCAACGATGATACGTAGCACACCTAGAGACGCACGACGAAGTGCAAATGGGTCAGAACCTTTTGGTGCTTGGCCAATACCGAAGATACCTACGATAGTGTCTAGCTTGTCTGCCATTGCTACTGCTGAAGAGATACCAGTGCTTGGTAGATCGTCACCCGCGAAACGAGGCATGTATTGCTCGTAAAGTGCCAGTGCAACTTGCTCGTCTTCACCGTCGTGAGTCGCGTAGTGCATGCCCATCACACCTTGAGTATCCGTAAATTCGAATACCATAGAGGTCATTAGGTCACACTTAGCCAGTAGGCCAGCACGTTTAGACTTTTCAACGTCAGCATCGATTTGCTCAGCAATGTAGCCTGCAAGCTCTGTGATGCGGTCTGTTTTGTCTTTGATAGTACCCAATTGCTTCTGGAAGATAGCCTGGTCTAGTTCAGCAAGACGGTCGATAAGCGGGCGCTTACGGTCTGTGTTGAAGAAGAATTCAGCATCAGCAAGACGTGGGCGTACCACTTTCTCGTTACCTTCGATAACGTGACGAGGCTCTTTAGACTCGATGTTCGATACGAAGATGAAGTTCGGTAGTAGCTTCTTGTTGTCATCGTAAACAGGGAAGTACTTTTGGTCACCCTTCATGGTGTAAACCAAAGCTTCAGAAGGGACTTTTAGGAACTCTTCTTCAAACTTCGCTGTCAGTACTACTGGCCATTCAACCAGAGACGTTACTTCTTCAACAAGGTCATCTTCTAGGTCAGCTGTACCGCCAACCGCAGCTGCCGCTTTTTGCGAATCAGCAAGGATGATCGCTTTACGCGCTTCGTAATCTGCCATTACTTTACCGCGCTCTTCTAGGATCGCAGGGTATTGGTCAGCAGAGTCGATTGTGAACTCTTGTTCGCCCATGAAACGGTGGCCACGGATAGTACGAGCAGATGCTACGCCTAGGATTTCGCCTTCAACAAGCTCATCACCTAGTAGTACTGTCAGTGTTTTTACTGGACGGATAAATTGAATGTCTGAGTTACCCCAGCGCATTGCTTTAGGAATTGGTAGGCCAGCCAGTGCTTTCGCAGCAATGTCCATCACCAATTCTTGAACTGGTTTGCCAGCTACTTCTTGTTTGAAAAGAAGCCACTCGCCTTTGTCTGTTTTCAGACGGTCAGCTTGCTCAACAGTAATACCGTTACCACGAGCCCAACCTTGTGCCGCTTTGGTCGCGTTGCCTTCAGCATCGAACGCCACAGAAACAGCAGGGCCACGTTTCTCAACCACTTTGTCTGCTTGGCCTTCAGCCAGTGCAGTTACTTTAAGTGCTAGACGACGAGGTGCTGCGTACCACTTGATGCCTTCGTGAGAAAGCTCAGCCGTTTTAAGACCTGCTTCAAAGTTAGAAGCAAAGGCTTCTGCTAGAGAACGAAGTGCTGTTGGTGGAAGCTCTTCCGTACCCAGTTCAATTAGAAAATTCTTCGCCATGATTATTTGTCCTTCTTACACATTGGGAAGCCAAGCGCTTCACGTGACGCGTAGTACGCCTCAGCAACTGATTTAGTCAGGTTGCGGATACGAAGGATGTAACGTTGACGCTCTGTTACAGAGATAGCTTTGCGCGCATCAAGGATGTTGAATGCGTGACCTGCTTTTAGAATGCGCTCGTAAGCTGGAAGCGGAAGTGGCTTCTCAAGCTCAAGTAGCTCTTTACACTCTTTCTCGCACTGATCGAAGAAAGTGAATAAGAAATCTACGTCTGCGTACTCGAAGTTGTAGGTTGATTGCTCAACTTCGTTTTGGTGGAAGATGTCACCGTAAGTCACGTTAGAACCGTCTGGTGCTACGTTCCATACTAGGTCGTAAACAGAATCTACTTCCTGGATGTACATTGCTAGACGCTCGATACCGTAAGTGATCTCACCTGTTACAGGTTTACACTCAAGGCCGCCAACCTGTTGGAAGTAAGTAAACTGTGTTACTTCCATGCCGTTTAGCCATACTTCCCAACCAAGGCCCCATGCGCCTAGTGTTGGGTTTTCCCAGTTATCTTCAACGAAGCGAATGTCGTGAACAAGTGGGTCAACACCAAGAACCTCTAGGGAGCCTAGGTACAACTCTTGGATATTGTCTGGCGATGGTTTTAGCGCTACTTGGAATTGGTAGTAGTGCTGCAGACGGTTCGGGTTTTCACCGTAACGGCCATCGGTCGGACGACGAGAAGGTTGAACGTAAGCTGTAGACATTGGCTCTGGGCCAAGTGCTCGTAGACATGTCATTGGGTGAGAGGTGCCTGCACCTACTTCCATATCTAGAGGTTGAACAATGGTACAACCGTTTTGAGCCCAGTAATCCTGCAGCGCGAGGATCATTCCCTGGAAGGTTTTGATATCGTATTTTTGCATAGTCAGGTTCGCGCGATTCTTTTAAATGAATGAGAAAAATAACCTCTGAGTATACCGAGATATTCGTAAAGCGAGTAGGGGTAATCTTGTTTAATTAGTGGTCTAAAATGTCGTTTAGTGGATTTTTGTGCCTTTAATGTTTGTTTTTCGGCACAAGTGGATATTTTGATAACTTTGACACTTGTGTTTGAAAGCATGGGCTATTAAAATCTCGCGGTCTTTGGGGAGTAGCTTACTTATTCATATCCTATTGAATGAGTTCGTTCGTCAACATAATTGATGCAAAATCATCATGGCGTTCGAGGCAACCACCACCTTGGTGGTGCTTAGCAAGACCATAGACAAGCATCGTGAACCGGGATGGGGCGCGAGGTTTGTCTTTGGTTAAATATAATAATCCCCATCCCAAATGAGCATGTCGTGAGCGTTTTAGCAATTTCAATTACAACTGTCGCCTTAGCCGAGATCGGTGATAAGACTCAGTTGCTATCTCTTTTATTAGCCAGTCGATATCGCAAGCCGATACCTATCATCGCAGCTATCTTCTTTGCCACCATTGCCAATCATGCCCTTGCAGCATGGCTCGGGGTCGTGGTTGCTGATTATCTTTCACCTGAAGTATTAAAGTGGGTGCTGGTGGTCAGTTTCATTGCGATGGCTGGCTGGATTTTGATTCCCGATAAGTTAGATGACGATGAACAGATCTCAAACCGAGGACCGTTTGTCGCCAGTTTTATCGCTTTCTTTATTGCTGAGATCGGCGATAAAACCCAAATTGCGACCTCTATCCTAGGGGCTCAATATGCGGATGCATTAGCGTGGGTGATTCTGGGTACAACCATTGGTATGTTGCTGGCAAATGTGCCTGTGGTGATCATCGGTAAGCTCTCTGCTGATAAGATGCCTCTTGATCTGATTCGTAAGATCACAGCCTTGCTATTCGTGGGTTTAGCTATCGCTGCTGCTTTCTATTAACAGGTGGTATTGAGTCTTATTATACTCAATCAGTAGAGTAATGTGTTGTAGGTCATACTCTTACAGTATTGTGGGGTTTATCGAGCGAATGGACATATAACTGTCATACTTGTCATGATATTTTAATCTTGTGAGTTAAGAACACGAGGGCATGATTATGTTGACGCGTTATATGGGTATTACTCCACAAAGCCAAAGTTATCTATTTACTTTTGGTCTTGCACTTACACTGTTAGGCATGGTGTTGACGGACATGTGGCTGCCAATGGTCGCGGGTGCCATCATCATGACTGCACTTGCGGTAGAGGCTTGGATTCGGGTCGCGCATATTATTCCGATGCGTAAAGATATCCGAGAAATTCAGCATCAGCTGGAGCATCTGCAAAACAAATCTAGAAGCGAATAAATAAAAAGCCGCTCGTACTCTGAGTTCTGTTTAAGAACATAAGGTACGAGCGGCTTTTTTGATACTTGATAGTCGGTGGGGCGTTACGCCTCCAATCCCTTTCTGATCAAATACTGGTAAGGCAACGTTTCTGTTGCTTGGCCTACCAACTGGTGATCCATGAATCGACAAAAGCTCGGAATATCTCGAGTTGTCGAAGGATCGTCAGCTTTTACCAGTAACACATCGCCATCCTGCATGTTTCTAATTGTCTTCCTGACCATCATTACTGGTTCCGGGCAACGCAGGCCTTCAGCTTCTAAAGTATGGGTTGCCAGTTCAGGTTTGAATGTCATGGTTTGTATCTCTATATCTATCTAACGAGTGAATAATACGTCTGCAGAAAAAATATGCAATAAGTGCTTGGCAAACAGAATCATTTCCTATAAATTAGTTAACAAGTTGATAACAACTTGAAGCAAAGGCAACTAGCTAAGGAGTGGCGATGTTGACAGGATTAGATAGATTAACAATTTATTCGGTTCTCTGTTTTATTTCTTTTTGTGCGTTAGTACTACGCTCATCGACAGAGACCTCACTGATGCCTATTTTTGGCATAGTAGCAACGATTATTGGTATTTGGGTAGAGATGCGCCGTTGGCAAGGCATAGCCGAAGAGCAAGAGCACTAACCCGAATACAGCAAGCGAATTCCGATACGACAACATTCCGACACTATCCCCCAATTTTCTTGGGCTTCCCCGCGTAATTGCGGGATTTTTTTTATCTAAAGCATGCTATAAACAACTTAGTGACTAATGGCAATCGTATACAGCTAGGTAAGTGGCGTGGAATTAGAAGACATCTATCGTAGAGACCTTAATTTATTGGTCGCTTTAAAGGTATTGATTGAAGAGGGCAGCGTAAGCCAGGCCGCGCTTCGTCTTAACTTAAGCCAATCCGCAACCAGTCGAGTATTAGGGCGTTTAAGAGAATTACTAAACGATCCGTTGTTTACACGTCAAGGTCAGCACCTTATTCCTACCAAGAAAGCACTCGAGATCAGTCAGCGTATTGATCAGCCTTTGGAGTCTTTTCGCCAATTGCTGAGTCCGAGTGACTTTGACCCTTACTATTGCAGCGAACGTTTTCTGATCGCTACCACCGATTATGCGATGCAAACCATCTTGCCTTATGCGTTGCCTAAGATTTATGAACAAGCACCCAATATCTCTTTGGAGTTTGCTCCGTTGCAGCATGAGCATTTGTTTAAACAGCTCAGCACCGAACGCGTTGATATGGCGATCTGTCGTCCGAGTGGCAGCATTGCACCACTTCATCAAGAAGTCTTGGGGCCGGTTGGTGTATCGTGTCTGTTATCTAAAAACCATCCATTAGCCGATCAACCTTTAAGCCTTGCAGACTATGTTTCACTCCCACATGCGATGATTGCGATCAGTGATGGTGTTAAGGCTTTATTGGACAACGCTTTAGCTAATCAACAACCCAGAAAAATGGTACTGCGTGCTTATCACCTTGAAGCGGCATTGGCGATTGTCGATAGAATGCCGTTGGTGATTACTGTGCCTGCTGATTTGGCTTATTTGGTAGCAGAGCGTTATGACTTGGTTGTTAAGCCATTACCATTTGAATTTATGCCGTTTGATTACTCACTGATCTGGCACTCGCGTTGCGATTCTTCTGCTTCACAACAATGGTTAAGAAGAGTGGTAAAAGAAGAGTGTGGTGAGTTGATTCAAAAACGGATTGCGGATGTCGGTTTGGGTTAACCGGATCTGAGTCTGAGTTCACTTGACCCGAATGACAAAAACGCAAAAGGGCTGATAAAAATCAGCCCTTTGTTGTTTTGGGTTATCCAAGCCTAAAGCTGTTGCTTAAGGTTTGATAATTTTATGTTTGAGAGCCTATAGTTTAATGACTACGCGACCAGTGATTTGACCGTTAGTGATGTCTTCTGCTGCTTGAATTGCACCGTCTAAAGACACTTCTTTGGTTGCTTGAGCGTAGAAAGATTCTGGTAGTAGCTCAGCCAGTTGTTCCCACGCTTTAATACGTTTTTCACGAGGGCACATTACAGAATCAACACCTTGTAGGCGAACGTTACGCAGAATGAATGGCATTACCGTGGTTGGTAAGTCAAAACCGCCTGCTAGACCACACATCGCAACCGCACCGTTGTAATCAATTTGCGCCAATACTTTCGCAAGCACTTTGCTGCCTACCGTATCGATAGCGCCAGCCCACAGTTGTTTTTCTAGTGGCTTAGCTGGTTCTTCTAGTTCAGCACGCTCTACAATACGTGTCGCGCCTAGTGATTTAAGTAGTTCACCGTTTACAGAAGCACGGCCAGTCACTGCTGCCACTTTGTAGCCCAGTTGGTTTAGTAGAGTGATAGATACGCTACCTACACCGCCACTTGCGCCGGTAACTAGGATTTCACCGTCTTCAGGCTTGATGCCAGCATCGACAATAGCTTGAACACAAAGCATTGCTGTGAAGCCTGCTGTACCAATCGCCATTACTTTCTTAGCGTCTAGACCTTTAGGCATCGGCACTAACCAGTCACCGTTTAGGCTTGCTTTCTCAGCCATGCCGCCCCAGTGACCTTCACCAACACCCCAACCAGTTAGAACCACTTCGTCGCCTGCTTTGTAGCGAGGGTCATCAGATTGTGAAACCACACCAGAAAGGTCGATACCAGGAACCATAGGGAAGTTGCGAACAATGCGCCCTTTACCTGTAATCGCCAAACCATCTTTGTAGTTCAAAGAAGAGTAGCTAACATCAATCTTCACGTTACCTTCTGGTAATTGAGATTCTTCAATTTGAGAAACTGACGCGATAGTTTTTTTGTCTTCTTGGTTTAGTACAAGTGCTTTAAACATGATCTGCTCCGTGGAGGAATATTAGGAAACTGAAGTAACTTTAGTTGAATCATCCGAGAAAAAATAATGAAACATCAACATTGAATATATGCGTTTTGTGCATAGATGTCAGGGTTGGTTTTTCTCTCGTTGAGTTCGCTGAACACAATCGATGCATTGTTGGATGCCAAGCAATAAAAAGTGCAGCTATATAAATATAGCTGCACAAAAGATTACCCTTCAAGTATTACCGTCAGTGATCGCTATGGGCGTTCAAATACCGTTGCAATACCTTGGCCTAAACCAATACACATGGTCGCTAAGCCGTATTTCACATCTTGTGCTTCCATCAGGTTGATTAGGGTCGTCGAGATACGAGAACCAGAACAGCCTAGTGGGTGACCAAGAGCAATCGCACCGCCGTTAAGGTTTACTTTCTCATCAACCACATCCAGTAGACCTAGGTCTTTCGCACATGGAAGAGATTGAGCGGCAAACGCTTCGTTGAGCTCAATTACACCCATATCTTCAATGGTTAGGCCCGCACGTTTTAGTGCTTTTTGGGTTGCTGGTACTGGGCCGTAACCCATGATTGAAGGATCACAGCCTGCGATAGCCATCGACTTCACGCGAGCACGAATCTTAAGGCCAAGTGCGTTGGCTTTCTCTTCGCTCATGATAAGCATTGCAGAAGCACCATCAGACAATGCTGATGAAGTACCTGCTGTTACCGTACCGTTTGCTGGGTCAAATACAGGACGCAGTTGGGATAGGCCTTCAACCGTGGTTTCAGGACGAATCACTTCGTCGTAGTCTAGGGTAAATAGAGAACCATCTGCTGCGTGAGCTTCGGTTGGCAGGATTTCATTTTTGAAACGACCTTCAACTGTTGCTGCTTGAGCGCGAGCATGTGAGCGTGCTGCGAATGCATCTTGGTCTTCACGGCTAATACCGTGCATTTTACCTAGCATCTCAGCGGTTAGGCCCATCATACCGGCAGCTTTCGCTACGTGTTTCGACATGCCAGGGTGAAAATCAACACCGTGGTTCATTGGTACGTGGCCCATGTGCTCCACACCACCGATCAGGCAGATTTCAGCATCACCAACCATGATAGAGCGAGTTGCATCATGCAGAGCTTGCATAGATGAACCACATAAACGGTTGACCGTCACCGCACCAATCTCAATCGGTAGACCAGCAAGCAAGGCAGCGTTACGTGCAACGTTGAAGCCTTGCTCTAGCGTTTGTTGTACACAACCCCAGTAAATATCTTCAATTTCGACAGGGTTTACTTCTGGGTTGCGCTCTAAAATGCCTTTCATCAAATGTGCCGACAGATCTTCAGCACGAGTGTGACGGAAAGCTCCACCTTTGGAACGTCCCATTGGGGTACGAAGGCAATCAACAACAACTACATTTTTCATTTTGCTATTCCTTTTCCAAATGTGGGTTACAGAGAACTGGCTTGTTGGCTGTCGTAAAAGCTTTCGCCCTTCGCTGCCATATCAAGCAATAGCTGAGGTACTTGGTACATTGCACCTAAGTCTTGGTAGCCTTTCGCCATTTCAACGAAGTTACCAATGCCCACACTGTCTAAGTAGCGGAATACGCCGCCTCTGAATGGAGGGAAGCCTAAACCGTAAACCAGTGCCATATCCGCTTCTTGCGGTGTCGCGATAATGCCTTCTTCTAGACAAAGCACCACTTCGTTGATCATTGGAATCATCACGCGCTGGATAATTGTTTGGTCATCAAAGTCTTGCGGTTGTTGGCATACGTCAGCCAAGATAGGAAGAATCTCTTCAGAGAAGGTTTTCTTAGGACGACCGCGTTTGTCTACGCTGTATGTGTAGAAACCGCTGCCGTTCTTCTGGCCGTATTTTTCAGCAACGTAAAGTGCATCAATCGCATCACGACCTTCTTTGCCCATACGCTCTGGGAAACCTTGCGCCATCACAGCTTGTGCGTGGTGTGCAGTGTCTAGGCCTACAACGTCTAGTAAGTAAGCCGGGCCCATTGGCCAACCGAACTTGCGCTCCATCACTTTATCGATCTTAGTGAAATCAGCACCGTCGCGTAGCAACATGCTGAAACCGCCAAAGTAAGGGAAAAGTACACGGTTAACGAAGAAGCCTGGGCAGTCGTTAACAACGATTGGGGATTTACCCATCTTCGCTGCGTAAGCAACCACGCGATTGATGGTCTCTTCTGAAGTTTGTTCACCACGGATGATCTCAACCAAAGGCATGCGATGCACAGGGTTAAAGAAGTGCATGCCACAGAAGTTTTCTGGGCGCTTCAGTGATTTCGCTAGCAGGTTGATCGGAATTGTAGAGGTGTTTGATGTTAGAACCGTGTCTTCACCAACCAAACCTTCCACTTCGCTCAGTACTGCTGCTTTTACTTTCGGGTTTTCTACTACTGCTTCAACAATCACATCCGACTGTTCTACACCCGCGTAATGCAGGCTTGGAGTAATAGAAGACAGAATACCTGCCATCTTGAATCCATCTAAGCGACCGCGTGATAAGCGTTTATTCAACAGCTTAGATGCTTCGTTCATACCTAGATCAAGCGATGCTTGTGCGATGTCTTTCATCATCACTGGCACGCCTTTTAGAGCTGATTGGTAAGCAATACCGCCGCCCATGATACCTGCACCAAGTACGGCTGCACGCTCAGTTGCTTTGTTTGCTGACTTACCCGCTTGTTTCGCTAAGCCTTTGATGTACTGGTCATTCAGGAATAAGCCAACTAATGCTTTTGCTTCTTCCGATTTCGCTAGCTTAACGAAGTGCTTACGTTCGATGTCGAGTGCTGCATCGCGATTGCTGCGTGCTGCTTCTTCAATCGCAATCACAGAAGTAATCGGAGCTGGGTAGTGAGGCCCTGCTTTTTGAGCAACTAAGCCCTTCGCCATGGTAAAGCTCATCATCGCTTCGAGTTTGCTTAGTGAAAGCGCTGATGTCTTTTGTTTACGGCGTAGCTGCCAGTCTAATTTTTCATTAGCAGCCAGAGAAACGGTATTGATTGCCGATTCTAGTAACTGGTCTGTTTCAACAATCGCATCTAACAAGCCAACTTTAAGCGCTTCATCTGCACGGCATGCTTTGCCTTGCGTGATAATTTCCATTGCGCTGTCAGCACCGATAACACGAGGTAGGCGTACACAACCACCAAAACCAGGCATGATGCCAAGTTTGGTTTCAGGTAGGCCAATGCTGGTGGTCTTGTCACCGATACGGAAATCGGTAGCGAGTACACATTCACAGCCGCCGCCAAGGGCATGGCCACGCATCATTGAAAGAGTTGGGACAGGAAGGTCTTCGAGCTTGCTGAAGATTGAATTAGCGAATCTTAACCATTCATCAAGTTCTGCTTCTGGCTTAGCAAATAGGCCAAGAAATTCAGTGATGTCTGCGCCTACAATGAACGCGTCTTTGTTTGAAGTTAAGATTAAACCACGTAATCCTGCGTGAGCATTAAGAGCATCTAACGCTTTATCTAGTGATTCTAAAGTAGCAAGGTCGAGTTTGTTTACAGAGGCTGGTGCACAGAAGCTTAATTCCGCAATACCATCTTGTAATTCCTTTACCTGTAGGGTGTTAGCTTGGTAAATCATTGTCTATCTCCATGACATACAATCCACGATTGTTTGAGAGAATCTTGTTATCTTTCTATTATTGTAGAATACCTGGTAAGACCAGTTATCTTAGTCTGTACCTCTGCTTGATTAATTTCAATACATTTTTTAAACAATTGTTTAACATTGTGCGATAGCACAGATCCTCTAACCCTTATTATTCACGCGTGATACACTTCGTCGCTCTTATTAACTAAGTTAACGATATGAATGAACAGCCTTATTTAATACCTTCTGCGTCGGCTCTGTTTGAAGAAGAGATAAAAAAGAGCGTCTTTATTACGCATCTTGCTCATACTCCAAGTGTTGAAGCTGCAAAACAGTTCGTAGAACAGGTGAAAAAAGAGCATTCTTCAGCACGACATAACTGTTGGGGTTTTGTTGCTGGTCGACCTGAAGACTCAATGCTTTGGGGTTTCAGTGATGATGGTGAACCCTCGGGTACAGCGGGTAAGCCTATCTTGGCGCAACTATCGGGCTCTGGTGTCGGTGAATTAACGGCTGTTGTGACGCGCTACTCTGGCGGAATTAAGCTTGGAACCGGCGGTTTGGTTAAGGCTTACGGCGGTGGCGTACAACAAGCTCTCAAGCTGCTTCAAACTATCGAGAAAAAAATAACCACAAAATTACGGCTAGAGTTAGACTATGGCTTTGTGCCGATCGCACAATCCATCATGGCTCAGCATCAGGCTGTTGAGGTCCAAGCGGATTATGGTGTTCAAGTTGAGCTTATTATTGAAATAGAGCTCCTTCAGGTAGATTCGTTTACCCAAACCATGATCAATAAAAGCGGTGCTAAGGCACTGGTAACGAAAGTCAAAGACAACTAGGAAGTGTGAAGCATTTCGCTTCGTTCAATAGCTCATGCAATTTCGCTCAATTATTCGAATCGTCGGATTATTATTAGCACTTTTTAGTGTATCAATGCTTGCTCCTGCGCTCGTCGCACTGATCTATCGAGATGGTGCGGGTGTGCCATTTGTGACGACCTTCTTCGTTCTCTTATTCTGTGGAGCAACTTGCTGGTTTCCAAACCGACGTTATAAGCATGAATTGAAAGCGCGTGATGGCTTTTTGATTGTTGTTCTGTTTTGGACGGTAATCGGTAGTGCGGGTGCGCTGCCGTTTTTGATCGCCGATAACCCCAATGTGTCGGTAACCGATGCTTTCTTCGAATCCTTCTCTGCATTAACTACGACAGGTGCGACCGTAATTGTCGGCCTCGATGATCTGCCTAAGGCGATTCTTTTTTATCGTCAGTTCCTACAATGGTTTGGTGGTATGGGTATCATCGTATTAGCGGTAGCTATCCTCCCTGTTCTGGGTATCGGTGGTATGCAGTTATATCGTGCTGAAATCCCGGGTCCAGTAAAAGATAGCAAGATGACTCCGCGTATTGCTGAAACGGCAAAAGCGCTTTGGTACATCTACCTGAGCTTAACCATTGCTTGTGCAGTGGCGTTTTGGCTTGCTGGGATGAGCTTCTTTGATGCCATCAGTCATAGCTTCTCTACTATTGCGATTGGTGGCTTCTCGACTCACGATGCGAGCATGGGGTATTTCAATAGCCCTGCGATCAACATGATTACAGTTGTGTTCCTTCTTATATCCGCATGTAACTATTCGCTTCACTTTGCTGCATTTGCTTCAGGTGGTGTGCATCCTAAGTATTATTGGAAAGATCCTGAGTTCCGCGCCTTTATCTTTATTCAGGCAGTACTGTTCTTGGTTTGTTTCTTATTACTGCTCAATCATCACTCTTATGATTCGTACTACGATGCTTTCGACCAAGCCTTGTTCCAAACCGTGTCTATCTCTACGACCGCGGGTTTTACAACGACGGGTTTCTCAGAGTGGCCATTGTTCTTACCCGTACTGCTTTTGTTCTCTTCTTTTATAGGGGGATGTGCAGGTTCTACGGGTGGTGGTATGAAAGTGATTCGAATCTTACTACTTACTCTGCAAGGTGCTCGTGAAATGAAGCGTCTTGTTCACCCACGGGCTGTCTATACCATCAAGGTTGGCGGTTCTGCACTACCACAACGTGTTGTAGATGCGGTCTGGGGCTTCTTCTCTGCATACGCATTAGTGTTTGTGGTTTGTATGCTGGCTCTTATTGCAACTGGTATGGACGAGTTGAGTGCTTTCTCTGCGGTAGCGGCGACATTAAATAACCTTGGCCCGGGCCTTGGTGAAGTCGCGGTGCACTTTGGCGATGTGAACGACAAAGCAAAATGGGTACTTATCGTATCTATGCTGTTTGGCCGATTAGAAATCTTCACCTTATTAATCTTATTGACCCCTACGTTTTGGCGTAGCTAAGGACAACATTGTGGCAAAAGCTCTATTTTTGTATTCAAGCCGTGAAGGGCAGACCAAGAAAATCTTGAACTATATAAAAGAAGAAATGAGTGAGTTCGAATGTGAGCTTCAAGATCTGCACACTATTGGCAAGGTGGACTTTGCTCAGTACGACAGAGTGTTGATTGGCGCATCGATTCGTTATGGCCACCTTAATAAGAAGCTATATCAATTTATTGATGCCAACCTTACTCAGTTGCAATCAAGCAAGGTTGCGTTCTTCTGTGTTAACTTAACGGCGCGTAAAGAAGACCAAGGCAAAGATACACCAGAAGGCAGTGCGTATATTAAGAAGTTCCTTACCAAGTCTCCATGGCAGCCGACTTTAATCGGTGTATTTGCAGGTGCCCTCTATTACCCACGTTATAACTGGTTCGATAGAACCATGATCCGCTTTATTATGAATATGACAGGTGGTGAAACGGATACAACGAAGGAAGTTGAGTACACAAACTGGGAAAAAGTCTCTTTGTTCACTGAAAAACTGAAGAATATGTAAGATAAAAGCCTACTTTTGAGGCGTTTTGAGTTCTTTTTAATCGAACGAATAAAAAAACGAAAAAAACTTAAAAAAGGGCTTGCCAGTGTGATCGAAATCTCTATAATGCCACCTCGCTGACACGGGATGGCTTCTTAGGAAACCAGAACGAATCAGCAAGCCAAATTAGCCAAGCCAAGCGCTTGAAAAAAGTTTT
>NZ_JBFRSC010000013.1:1299-1689 GCF_041473335.1 Vibrio sp. 10N.222.55.C7 | reverse complement strand
GATACAGGCGCATCATCAACCGCAGTCACACTTACATCGATGTTCGCAGAGACCGTATCGGTTCCGTCTGACACATCGAAGCCGAAGTTTACGTCACCATTGAAGTTTTCATTTGGCGCAAAGGTGTACGTGCCGTTACCGTTGTCGGTCAAGATACCGTCGCCACCATCGTAGGTCACACCTTCAACCGTCAGGTTATCACCTTCAACGTCTGTCGCGCCTGTAAGCAGATCCGCGTCTGTGAACTGTAAAGTACCGTCTTCTGCAATACTGAACTGTTGGTCTTGAGGGACTGGTAAATCATTTACAGGATTAACTGTAAGGTCAGCCGAAGCTTGAACCGTATTGGTGCCATCAGAGATATCGAAGTTGATATCGATGTCACCATTG
>NZ_JBFRSC010000013.1:0-494 GCF_041473335.1 Vibrio sp. 10N.222.55.C7 | reverse complement strand
TGAGTAACGGTTGCATCACCACCAACCGTTAGGCCGCTAGCAGTCAGGTCATCGCCTTCCACATCAGATGCTTGTGATAACAGTTGCTCTTGGCTTAGACGGATAGAACCATCTTCATCGATTGAGTACGCTAAATCGCCAGACACTGGCGCATCATCAACGGCAGTTACACTCACATCGATGTTGGCAGAGACCGTATCGGTACCGTCAGATACATCAAAACCGAAGTTTACGTCGCCATTGAAGTTTTCATTCGGAGCAAAGGTGTACGTACCATTACCGTTGTCAGTAAGGATACCGTCGCCACCATCGTAGGTCACACCTTCAACCGTTAGGTTGTCGCCTTCAATGTCAGTAGCGCCTGTTAATAGGTCTGCATCAGTGAAGATTAACGTGCCATCTTCTTCAACACTGAACTGTTGATCTTGAGGTACTGGCAAATCATTTACTGGGTTAACGGTTAGGTCTGCAGAAGCTTGAACCGTATTGGTGCC
>NZ_JBFRSC010000012.1:0-920 GCF_041473335.1 Vibrio sp. 10N.222.55.C7 | reverse complement strand
GTGAAGCTGCCGTCATCATTAGCTACAACCGTTGCATCACCGTCGACCGTTAGGCTGCTGGCCGTCAAGTCATCGCCTTCCACATCTGATGCTTGAGAAAGCAGCTGCTCTTGGCTTAGACGAATCGAACCATCTTCGTCGATTGAGTACGCTAGGTCACCAGACACAGGCGCATCATCTACGGCAGTTACGCTTACGTCGATGTTTGCTGACACCGTATCGGTGCCGTCAGACACATCAAAACCGAAGTTTACGTCGCCATTGAAGTTTTCATTCGGCGCAAAGGTGTACGTACCATTACCGTTGTCGGTAAGAATACCGTCGCCACCGTCGTAGGTCACACTTTCAATAGTAAGGTTGTCACCTTCAATGTCAGTAGCGCCTGTTAATAGGTCTGCATCGGTGAAGATAAGCGTTCCATCTTCTTCAACGCTGAACTGTTGATCTTGAGGGACTGGCAGGTCGTTAACTGGGTTAACCGTTAGATCCGCAGAAGCCTGAACGGTGTTGGTACCATCAGAGATATCGAAGCTGATATCGATGTCACCATTGAAGTTCTCATCTGGCGTAATCGTGAAGCTGCCGTCATCATTAGCTACAACCGTTGCATCACCGTCAACCGTTAGGCTGCTAGCTGTTAGGTCATCGCCTTCTACGTCAGAAGCTTGCGATAGAAGCTGCTCTTGGCTTAGACGAATCGAACCGTCTTCGTCGATTGAGTACGCTAGGTCACCCGATACAGGCGCATCATCAACCGCTGTTACGCTTACGTCGATGTTTGCAGAGACTGTATCGGTACCATCTGATACATCAAAGCCAAAGTTTACGTCGCCATTGAAGTTCTCATTCGGAGCAAAGGTGTACGTACCATTACCGTTATCAGTAAGAATACCGTCGCCACCATCGTAGGTCACACCTTC
>NZ_JBFRSC010000011.1:34342-50337 GCF_041473335.1 Vibrio sp. 10N.222.55.C7 | reverse complement strand
TGAAATAATTTCTAGATTGACCCCAAATGTAGCTTCAATTCCATCGGCAAGATCAGAAAGAATATTCATATTTTGTTCATTTGGAGCGACGCCATACCGACAGGCTAAATTCGCACCAATTCCTTTTATCGTGATGTTCGGTAAAGAAATAATCTCTCGGATAAAATCAATCACGCGATTCGGCATCACACCTTCTCTGAGATCGCCAAGCTCAACCATAATAATGATACCGTGACGGCAATTTTGTTGTTCCGCTGCATGTGAAAGCCTCTGAATTACTTCAACTTCAGAATTTAAACTCATATCACTGTATTTTATTACACTCGCCACTTGACTTAGCATGGGCGTACGTATCAGCATTTTAGGGATAGCAATGCCTGATTCAGTCATCTTTTGAAGGTTTTCCATTCTTGAATCGGCTAACATTGTTGCGCCAGCATCAATAAGAACTTGTGCGATGATAGGGTGGCCGAGGAAGACTTTTGTTACAGGTGTAACGGATATATTTTTTAGTGAGAGCTGAGTGATCAGGTACTGAGCGTTATGGTGAATCTTCCCACAATCAATGTCTAATCTAGGGCAGTTCACCCTTTTGCGGCCAGTTTTCTTGCTATCATAGGGAAGGCTGACGTTACGATGTGCAGTAGATGTTCGACAGGCTGTGATAATGCATCAGTAACCGGTATACCAAATTCGGTAGTGTAGCTGTCTATCGCACGACAGGTTTCATCTAAAGACATATCTTCATGATTCAGTGTTAGTCCAATAACATTGGTATTAGAAAACGTTTCGATAAGATTGATTTCTGAGGCAATCGAAGGCATTGGGCAATCAGGAAAATCACTACGATATAAACGTTTAGGAGCATGTTGCAATATCACACCCGCTGGACAACTGCCACGTAAGATAAATGCGCTGGTTGAAAACGCAGGATGACTCAAGGCTCCTTGCCCTTCAATAATAATCAGGTCCGGATTTTCTTTTTCATAGGCCTGTACAATGACAGATTCCAACTCACCGGCACAAAATTGTGAAGGGACAGCATCGAGTGCAACGCAGTATTGTGCGCCTTGCATAATACCTGTTTGACCAGTGGCAATCAGAACGACGTTAAGGCCTTTTCTAGTCAGTTCATTCGCTAATATTGTTGCTGTTGTTCGTTTTCCTAGCGCGCAATCCGTCCCCATTACAGCAATTCTCGGACATTTAACGTTATGTATTTTCCCGCTAAACGTTTTCAGATCGCCTTTACTTTTGGGTTTGCGAGTATCGAATATTCGAACGTTATTCTTTAAGCTAGCTTCTAAAAATAGAGGATCATCAGTTAGGAATTCATGTAAGCCATTTACGATGTTCATTCCTAGTGACATGGCATTTAAAATGATGCTTTTATCTAAGTCAGATAAAAAACCACTTGATGGCGCAATGCCAAAGATGAAGTAATCAGGAATGCTTTCCGCGTGAATGATAGCTTCTTCAGCATTGGCAAGGATCGGTATTCCATTGGCTTTGTTATCAAGTACTTCTCCAGCATCTAAGCCGGCAGATACACTATCAATAACCGATAGAATACGATAGCTTAATGAATGCCTCACTAGCCCATTAGCGGTTTTACCATCAATTTCACCGAAATTACCTTCGCAATATATAATTGCCGAAGGGATGACAGGTTTCACTTTCTGAGCAAGTGGTAGCCAAGGAGCGATATGAGTTACATTGTAGTTGGTTTTGAAATTTTCAATTCTAGTGAATTTGAAGATGTTTCTTAACTTTTGGGTTGAAATGGACATAATTAAAGCCTGCGGTGAGGCTTAGAAGGGCAACTAAGGAGTGCCGAGATGCGAGTTCGGAAAAGAAAAGAAGTCCCTACTAAGCGGTAGGGATAAAAACCAAGGTAACACACTTACCAGACTATTGTTGGTTAATATTAAGACACTTCTGCGTCTATCACTTTGAAAATTAGCCCTTACTAGAGTGAGTTATCGCCCGAGAATCGACTCAATTAACATCCTAATATCAACACAGATACCTAAACCGTTCAACTTCCTCATCAGTACGTGTTGGCATTGCTTTGATAAGTCTTCCTCTGCGCTTGGGAGCTCGTCTGTTTAGGTTTGGATGCTCTCACTTTTCGATTTTTAGGTTTACTCATAAACTGACCTGATAATATTCCACGAATGACTTCCCCTATCGCCTCAGAAGATAGCGATACTTGCGCATCATTCACATGGGCAAACGAAGCGTTGACGGAATACGCTTATGACCTAACAACTGCGGTGCCATTCATCATTTTTGACAAAAGACCATCTCAGCCCCGTCACCTCTTAAATTAGACAACCCATTAAAAGGAGCAATTTTAGCACCTTAAAACGATTTTAAGCTGCTTTGGCTCTTCCATACTTAAGATGTGTGATTAAGCTATTTTTTACGGTTTTGCTTAATGCCATCACAAGGATTCTCCATACAAGACGCTGCTGAACAGCATACTTAAAAATAGAACGAAGCACATCAAGGTTACGGTTGGCAGCGCCAGCCTAAGTCAACTAAATTCATCAAATCAACGTTGTACATGGTATGAATCAAGGCTACTGACGGGATAGCACACAAACTCTGGCAATAAATGTCTTTTCAAGGCACTCCTTGCTGTCCCTATCGAATCAAATTTCCATGTCGTGCACACCATAAACCATACATGACTCCTTAACCAATTCATCAAATTTATTGCAGGATTATTAGACAAAAAATCCCTTTATACAGAAACCATTTCCAACGTGTTCCAATCTTAGCCGAGTGGTTAACTCGCGCAGCTCAAGAATCTACCTTACCGCCTTTTGACCACTTTTTTCTTAATTCAAAAAGAGTGGCAAGAGTTGAAAATGGCGAGTTGGCTACATGACTGTGGAAAAATCACGACACCCGAAGGTGTGGTCAAAAAAGCAACAAAACTGGAAGCGATTTATAACCGGATCCACGAAGTAAGAATACGCTTCAAGCTTCTTAAACGTGAGGAAGAAATTACGAAATTGAAGTCTTTGGTGCAAGCGTATCCAGTTGGATGGTGAGATCAACTAATAGAAAATTGTGAACAGTTGAATCAATATTTTTAATTTTTAGCTCAGCTTAATTTGGGAGCAGAGTTTATCACACCAACTGAACCTAATATCATCTCACGAATGTGGACTCTAACCTTAAGTAAACAACTCGGTACATCTTCAGAAGAAATGAAGCAGTACACGAAAAAAGATAAATACCCAGCCGAAGCAATATCAGGCGAATAAAGGATAAATGCACAACTTAGGTATTCAGAGCGGCACGTTAACAGAGAAAGAACGGTTTATCATCAACGATCACATTGTTCAAACCATCCATATTTTGGAGTAGCTACCGTTCCCACAACATATTCGAAACTTGGCAAAAATTGCGGGAGGCCACCATGAGAAAATTAATGGTAAGTGTAACCTATGGGCTTAACGGGCTCAGAGATGCCTCTTACCACAAAAGTCATGGCCATTGCCGATCTCTTTGAAGCGTTGACCCTGCTCTGTTCGCTTTTTTTTTAAGTTCGAGGGTTTGTAAACGTCTTACTGATGACTATTTACAGCCTGAGCAAATTGATGAAGTAAATATTAACGATTATTTAACGTGATATCGACGTTAAGAGCCTGTTCCTAGTCGTCATAAAGAGAAGAGGCCGATACGCGAACGTTGTTTCTCTCGTCCTTTCTACTTTCTTCGCAAACGTAATCTTCTCGCATCGGCTCAAAACTTGTTACGCCGTCACAATATATAATCCTGACACCTTAACCTAGATTGTCTTCTAGTCTTATGGAGTCGGTAGATTCGAAATCCTTAACGAGCACCTCATGTACCTAAACCGCCTTTACGGTGGAGTCAAAATCGGTCGAATTCACCTAGATATGTCTCGGCGGATCTTGTGGGACAAACTGTCATGCGGCCTCCTAAAAACTGCATCGAACATAAAAACAAAACCCAGTACACTTAAACGTCCCCTCAACCGTTTTCATGAAACGTAAAGCTGGAAAAAACAAGCCCTATTTTCGTGCCAACCCCCTCATTACAGCGCTGCAAGATGTGTTTTCTTTCCATCTTGGTGGTGTAAATGATCCGGCCTACATAGCTATTGAGCTCCAAATAGCACAAATCATGAAAAACCAAACCGGCTTTCTTTTGCGCGAGCTGAGCGGTAATTTGCAATGCATCGATGGTATTACGCGCCATTCAATCGACTTTGGTAACGTGAATAATGTCCCCTTCCCTCGCAAAGCCCAACAACTGGTTTAGCTGTTAAATTTGAACGTCGGACGTTTAGTCTTGGGTACTGACACGGACATAGACAATTTTCATGAAATAAGCCTAGAGTAAAACCAAATTTGGCGCCTAGTACTGTTGCCATTATCCGACACAGCATTGAACCATCCAGTTGCAAATTCTGATTAGCAATATAGACGATGATTTTATTTTCCATGCTCACTTAGAGTGCTTTGAGCACTTGTGAGGTAAGACGTGCAATACGGCTGACTTCTACAAACACCAAATTACCTATCCCAACCTTTTTGGTAGAGTCATAGAGCCCGTGCTTTTAGTTTGCTACATATTGGTTGTCTGAAGAGACTCCTAAATATGCGTAGTTCACCATGTTTTCACCTTAAATAAGATTATCTAAGGTAGACAAAAAAGTGAACGGATATAAGAAAGTGCGAACAGAGTCAGACAAAAAGACAGCACCGAAATTCGGTGCTTTTTGAAAATGTGAGAGCTAGCTTACAAAACGTCTCTGAGGTTTTTACGCTCTTCAATTTCTTCTTGTTCCGGGATAGTTCCAGGCAGCGTAATTTTTTTTGGATTTTGCTTAATACTTTGCACCGATCGAACAGACTTAGACGTCTTGGATTTCAAACTGAATACCTGTGGATTAATCGTAAGGTTTTGTCTTACTTCAACCGCAAACTCTTGATTTTCATTTTCAGGTAAATAATTACTCTTAAGGTACTTAATCGACAGGAAATCCTTGTTTCTCTTTAACGTAAATAAGCACTTTGTTAATCGCATTATCGACGTTAAACCAGCCCCAGATGCCATGGTAATTTCTTGATTACCACGAATTTCCTCTTTATTCACATGATGAACAAGCAATAAACTAGCGCCTGATTCACTGGCAAGGCTTTGGAAGACATTTTTGATTAAGCGATCGTGTTTGACTTCCTCACAACGGCCTATTGACTCAGTCACGGTGTCTACTATCACTAAATCGAATTCAGAGAAAATTTGTTTGAGTTGTTCTAAATACTGCTTATGTTCTACTTTTTCTTGTGCAGAGCTGTCGGGCGGGAGCACTATCGGTTCAATGTCCGTTAAAAAATGTAGATTTTTTTTTAGCTCTGACTTAATGGTGGCAGTGCAATTAACCAGCTTTTCTTTCATTCGAGATTGAATCACGCCAGCCCCGTCTTCTGAACTCAGTACCAAGGTTTTAGCCGGTTTGTCGGCCGCGCTCATCCCTAGTAAAGACATTGAAGAAGCGTGTTCCATCGCAATACAAAGTGCAAGGTGAGATTTACCGACATTCGGTGCGGCAATCAACATACCTACATGCCCTTTGAGTAAGCCTTTTATACTGAACTCTAGGCTTTGGCTCGCAGGTGAAGACATCAAGCTATCAAGAGATTGAGTAATCATGATTTACCCTCCCCAATATAAAAGATCTGTATACCATTACCAACATCGCGAAATTGAAGACTAAAATCTTTTTCAATTTGCACGGCATTGGCCAACAAATCTTTTCTTAGATCGCTACGGAAGCTATGGCTGACTTTAGAAGCAATAGACTGAATGTAACTATCGAGCGCCCATTCAAACTTTTTGTTATGTAAAAATTCTGCTTTGTGCGTGGTAATGTATTTTAAGAATGAGCGAACTGACGGTTTACTATAGTTGGTCATTTTGTGTTGTTCTAATCGATAATAGTAACCATGGTCGCGTATCGCTTGTAGCAAGCGCATGTCTGGCACTAAGAATACATGGTTAGTTAGATTCTTACTGTTTTTACGGCCGGTTTTGAATTTACTTCGATCACAATAGAAACGGTAATCTTGCACAAATTCTAAGGGCTTTTTGCCTACAACGTTCTGTTCTTCATCGAGTTCATTAATCACCAAATGAGCCGTTGCCAATTGAGTAATACGACGCTCAATTTGATCGTAGTTCGGACGAGTTGTCGCCATTCCCATTCGGGTTGCTAGCTCATACATACTCATCGATAAAACGGTTGCATCCCGGTCAATAAAAGAGTCGAAACCATCTTGTTGAGTGTCAGAAATATCACCATCAGAAATGGTTTGATATACTTGGGACCAATTTAAACGAGATCCCGCTTCATAAGAAGCATCGTCGAGTTGAATAGTTTGAGCATAGGCCAGCATAGTCTCGAGGATATCGCGATGAGGTTGTAGGAGATAATCTACATGTAGATCAACCCTGAAGCTTTTCCCATAGCTATTAATATTAACACTCTCTAATGGGTGATTTGGATCTGTACCACCACTCTGAGCAATTTGAATCAATTTTGACTGCATCGTTGAAGTCAAACGAGAAGCAGGATGAAAAATAGTTGCTCGAGAGAACAGAATCGATGAGATAAACCGATTTTTTCGGTCTTCTTCATTAATAACCGTCAGGCTAGAGTTGGATGATAAGGTCATGATCATTACCTAAGAATGAGATAGTATCATTTTAACAGATAACCTTACTTAACTCATCAACTTCGGTAGATGTCTATATTATTTCGGTAAATATCTATAGCTCGTCACATAAATTATGTATAAATATCGGTAAATAACTACTTGTTTCGGTAAATGTTTAGTTACTTCACAATGATCAAACTATGTATTTAATTCATAATTTATCTAATGTTTTGATCGTTTTATAACCAATTTAGGTTAATTATCATAAGTTAACTTAAATTAATGATCTTACTTTCCTTTTAGATCGGCTAATGTTAATACTAAAAAATCTTATTTCGGTAAATGTTTATATGTATGATCGTTTAATATCAATATAAAATCGGTAGATGTTGATATTGAATCGGTAGATGTTGATATTGAATCGGTAGATGTTGATACATTTAGATGAACTCTAAGAAACTAGAAACTTTAGGATCTAGTTTCAAGATATACCAACTTCACTTAGGCTCAGTCGGTAACCCAACAACTAACATCAAATCTCGAGAGATTTTTGATGTTAGTTGTTGGGTAAATGTTAGTTATCTAATGATTTTATGTCTTACTTTTAATGTTTAGCTATATTTTTTACCAATTGCATGTAATTGATAAACGGGTTGGGTTTGTAGTGGTCTAATGATCTTAGGTACTAAACTAGGTGGTTAATCGCTACTATTAATACGGGCTCTTATGGTGAAGATCTTTTCGTTTTTTAGATCATCCCAGGCTGTAAATCAGTTTCATGCATTACTCGTCACTGCGCCTGACTGAATTAAACGAGCTTGCTATGTCTCCTCGACTTTTTATGCAGTCAAACCTATTTATCATTTAAATCTACTTACGAAAAGTTTCTCTCATGCGAACTAAAGAAAGAGCTTCAACATTAATGGAACACTTTGGTGTGGATCATGTGTAGCTGCGATATTGTTGGTTACAGCATGTGCTAATCTACAGAGGTTAGACAAAGAGTCTGCATTTACCTAACCTCTTTGAAGTGAGTTCGTTACAAACTTCATCAGGAAAGACATCCTGACACTGATGACAGTAGTTTTGATAGAATGAGAAGTGATCCTAAGACAAAACTATATGTAGCGAAGAGAAGCAGAGGGACTTTCGATAAGAGAAACACAAAGATTTTTGAAACGCTATATCGTTTGTAAATTTCCCTCCATTATATTGAAAGATTTTTCAGTTATGATGTAAGTATTGACATGGGATCGTCAATGCTCCCATGGAGAAGTTATTCATAAATTTGAAAATCGAGTGGACACAAGCTCAGTCGCTATTACCTGATGAGCTACTACAATCGGCAATAGCCTCCTCAAGCAAATGATGAGGCCTATAGATTTAGGATTGGACAAAGGTTGATTCGTGTTGTGATGAGTTGTGTGTGTTGAGCGCTGATTATATTAATGACAGTGGGATTAATTTGCCTTGGGAAGAACCTTAAGTGCCAACGCCAGAAATCAAATATTACGAACTCTCGAATTTCAAAGGTTAAGTCAATAATTATAATTTACCGCCCCTTTCTCTCACTCTTGGATAGAAATTGGCTTCAGAGGCTATTTCTACTGTCGTCCCTGAGAAGATTAACTTTAAAATCGACTTAAACTTTGTTGCGTGAATGAAATCCAACTTTGACGAATGTGTTCCTGAAGCTTGCTCTGAAATTACTGAGTATTAAATTGAAATTGTCGGTAGGTGCTGTTCCACTCCACAACCGAACAAGCTCGCGAACGTTGTAGGAATACCAATGTCATGCAACCACGCTAACTTTGTAGCAATCTTTATCAACCCTTAGATGGGAAATTACGTTTATCGCTTAATGGGGCTTTATCTTTCTTTAGAGGCAAGAGTATAGTGGTCCAATAAAATTGGTCACGGTTTTCAAGACAATCAATCGTTCTGAGCCAATGGGTGTCAGAACATCATTATACTGATATGGCCTAAGTTGGCTGGAATATCTAATTATGTATTGGATGATTTTTTGAGTCTCTGCAAAGCTGCGATAATTTATTGCGGGAATCTACTTAGTATTTAAGCTTCTAAAAAACGTTCGATTGTCACCTACTCCCTGCAATTTTTTCGTCGAGATAAGTTTTTTATCTGGAAGCACCGCAGTAATTGATGATACTTTCCACTTATTTAGTGACAGCCTTGGCCGCTGCGGTCCATGATATTTTTAGGTTTCCGACGAGCTTGTAAGCCATCGATAAACTTTATCTCTTGTCCGACTGTTAAACCATCAGCAGAGTCGTGGTTTTTTTAATATTTTCCCCGTCTTGAAATGTGTTTATACATTGAGGACTAATTATGACCATCCCAAATAAACACTACGTTAAGTGCACTCAGCGAGATTACATACTAGGCTTTAAATACAGGTTGTGGATACCATTGAAAAAGGAGAAATGGATTATTTAGTCAGTTCAAGGAAGAGCACGATGCCGAAATCACCGAGGGCGGCAAGAAGCCTTCGAAAAGAAAGTAAGCGTAATTAGGGCTTGTTCGTTACGCGATATTTATCTTTAATGTGTATATCAGAGAGAAAAATTGTCAAGGTGAGCTTGCACTAAGGCGCTTCATGTCTCGACTAGGAACTCACAAGCTTCACTTCTCTTACTAAAACCTCAATTGATAGCTAAAGGAATAAACCTGGGCCGCGATGTTTAGTTTAACTACCTTCAAGAAGAGCGGTTGCTGGTTAAGCCAAAATGGAGTTACACCAAAACAATGAAAAAGGCATTGAATGAAAAAGCATCCGAACTTGGTAAAATAAATGTTTTCTTCAAAGGTAGAGGAGTTTTTGGTGAGCTACATGACTTATGTTCAATCTGATGAGGGCGTTCATTAGTTGTCATTGTCAACGGACGCCTTCATTCGTAAGATGAACAGGCCAAATAATATGTATGAAAAAACAAAAAATTCCGTTACAGGCTTGCTAAAAATCGTCAACCTATTTAAGACGAGATACCTTCTTTTAAAATTCACGAATTTCTAGTTGTTCAGATGTCATAGGTGAGGCATTAGGGCTTTCTCTCGTAGATCTGTCTAGCGAATAGCAGAACACCGCTTAGCTTTAATTTCGATGTTTGAAGCCACATATGCCAAGCAGATGAACTGTTCTCTTCTAATACTCTCCTACCCTGCCCTCCTACCAGTATCCAAGCACAATGTAGTGTCTCAGTCACACCTTAATTACCGGTGTGATTTACGCTGTGGTATCGACGCTTCATGTTGCTATTTTTTTCTGGTGCAACCGACATATAAAAATCGAGGTCCAAACTCCTTGGTTACTCGCTGTCTCGCCTTTACTTTGGTTTGGGATAACCAGGGGGCTTGGGGCAATTTATAACTGGTGACCGATTGAATACGTTATTTTAGCTTGGGTCGGAGTGGTGTGTGTTGTCTTTTCGCAACTCACTGGCAATATTAGTTTCGCCCTTTTCTTTTTGATTGGGTATCAAGAAGGTTTGATGGGCTTTTATAGAAAAACAGCTTTAGATTGATTTGATTGTGGGAAAATTTGTCAATGCTCAGCCTGAGCATTGACAAATTTCATGGTTTTTTGAAAGATAATGATTAGTGTGCTGATTTGTATTTTTTCCAATAATCAAAGCTGTTGAGTAGGGCAAGCTCAATACCTTGTTCATGGTATTTATACGACACATAAAATCGTTCGATGTAAGCGTAGAAAGATGGGAGACGTTGTTGGAGAGCCGGCCTTTTTTTAGGAGGATGGACACTAACCATTAGGTAACCTATGACTTGTTTATTCTTTTTTGTTTCAGCGACAAAAAAATAGATATTTTTATTGTTTAGCTTCTCCTTCATCATTGATTCCGTAAAAACTAGATCAATGATTCTGATTTTACTGAAATTGTAATCACTTAAGCTGTATTCGTTCTGCTCTCTCTTGTAATGGCTAATTTTACTGTGGCTGCCTGTTAGTTGCTCGTGACACAGAGCATTGATAGAGGATATGTCGTTGAGCGTCGCTTTTCTTATTAACACCTTAATCTCCTTTTTCCTGTTATCTTTTTGAAGCAAAACGCTAAAATGCGAATTAAAAGATATGTGTGTCCCCTAGTAATTACTAGGGGCTAATAGATGGGGTTGCATATTCGTAATATTCTTTTGCGCGTTGTTTTAAAGCCTGGATTAGCGTATTTGGTAGGTTTCTTTCTTTTATCCAATTTTCAAACACTTCTATTGAGGGAAATGTGACAGAAGAGATTAGGCTTGAGCTTTGAACTAAGTGGTTAAGCCAATAAAGGGTCTGTAGGTCTTCTAGAGGAGTTCTGGGGAGTAGTAGTCTTCCTTTTCTAACTTTTCCTTTGATATAAGGTTTGGCTGAAACCTCAAAGGTTTTACCTTTTGAAAACGGGTCTGGGTCTATCAGGATTGTGCTATATCGTATGTAGAGTAGATATTCCTGCTCTATCTCATCAAGCTCGTTGAAAGAGACTATTTTGTCCTTGGGGATAGTCTTTTCATGTACTCGGTGATGTTCATCATTTAGCAACTGCAGTAGATTAATCGGTTGAGCTGAGTAATGTTCAAGTAGGCGAGAAACTGATTTCCAGTGCAGTAGTAAATCCCTAATCGAACTCATGGTGATTGGCCCTTCTGGGTACAGTTTATACATGTACTTAACTTCGTCTTCCTTAGACAAAATGTGATCTAATGAAAACGTATTGATAATAAAAGCAGGGTGTACATAAGTAGCAATGTTTCTGCCTTCCACACTGAACGAGTTATCTAAAGGGATGACTTGAACATCAATTTTTTCTAAAGCGTTTCGCAAGGCGCTCAATAAACCATCATTGGATTTAGACTGGTAAATATAAACTCGTTTTTTTACTGTTTTGGTTCTGACCGTGAGGACCCTATTTTTGTCCGTCGGGTTAGAAGTAAAATAAGACGTCGCAAAGTAGCTAGAGAAGAGCATTATATTTGGAGAGGCTCCTTTCTTTTTTAACATTCCTTCTAAAATAAGACACCCACCGAGCATTGAGGACATAAGAATGATTTGTTTTAAGTTCTTTAATAAAATTTCAGAAAAGGAAGACAACACATCACAATAGGCGTGAGCTGGAGTGGCTAAAACTAACGTATCCCAAGAGGAGGGAAGGGGAGAGAGCTCTGTATAAAGTTCATTAAACTTAACTAATCCGACTAGTGTCGCTAATTGTGGTTCATTCACCTCACAACAAACAACGTATCCGTGTTGTTTGATTAATCTTTGCCTATTTTCCCACTGAGGGGAGCTTTTGCCGATGAGGGCTATTTTTTGACTAAGAGGAGCCATAATTTGGCTAGTTTGAATGCCGACCGGCCCCGCTCCAGCAACCAATGTGTTCCCTAGTATCATAATGGGCTCTCCATATTTCCATTTTCCTTCTAATTTATATGCTCTAGGTATATTTTTCATTCTCATACCACTACTTTTATAGTGCTACTTTCTAAGTCCATTGTTTATTTAATTATCTTTATTAATTAAAAAAACGGTGATGTCATTTGGTCAGGTTTTCTCATGGCTATGATGCTTTTTTAGAGGGCTTTTAGGTGTTGTTAATATGTTTATTAATATTTAATTTACGCTGAAATTAATACCAAATTTTATTTATTTGATTAATCTTTATTTAAGTTGGGAAGGAGAGGTTTGGGTGTCCGAATAATGGGCTTCTTTAGTTATTTCTAACCAACTTACCCTTAATCGTTGGAAAATGTTTGGAGAGAACCCTATGTCAGCAATTAGCAACAATCAAGAACAGCCTATGGATTCACACTATTTGCCGGAGCCGTATCGAATCCGGGTTATTGAACCAGTTAAAAGAACAACAGAACAAGAGCGAGAGCTGGCGTTAATGAAAGCGGGGTACAATCCTTTTTTGTTAGATAGCGATAAAGTGTTTATCGATTTACTGACCGATAGTGGCACCGGGGCAGTAACGCAGGCCATGCAATCCGCAATGTTGAGAGGTGATGAAGCGTACAGCGGCAGTCGAAGCTATCGGACGCTTAGCCAAACGGTAAAAGATATATTTGGCTATCAGTTTACTATCCCTACACACCAAGGACGTGGCGCTGAACAGTTGTATGTACCTGCCTTGATCAATAAGCGTGAACGAGATAAGGGGCTAGAACGAGAAAAGATGGCCGCATTTTCAAATTACTTTTTTGATACCACTCAAGGGCACACTCAAAAAAATAACTGTCGTGTGATGAATGTGCCTTCTCGTGATGCCTTTAATACTGAAGTTAAGAGAGATTTTAAAGGCAATTTTGACTTGAAAGCGCTCGCGTCTGGCATTGAAGAGATCGGGGCTAAAAATGTGCCCTATATTGTGAGTACGATTACTTGCAATTCTGCAGGTGGTCAGCCAGTTTCTCTTGCCAATTTGAAGGCTGTTTATGAGTTAGCGCAGTTTTATGATATTCCCGTAGTTATGGACTGTGCACGGTTTGCAGAGAACGCCTATTTTGTAAAGCAACGCGAAGAGGGATATGCTGAATGGAGCATTCAAGAGATAACTAGCGAAGCTTTTAAATATGCCGATATCTTTGCTATGTCAGCGAAAAAAGATGCGATGGTTCCTATTGGGGGATTGCTTGCTTTCAAAGATGAAAGCTTGTTAGATGTTCAATTAGAATGCAAAACATTATGCGTGCTATTGGAAGGCTTTCCAACCTATGGCGGGCTTGAAGGCGGTGCTATGGAGCGCCTAGCTGTCGGACTCTATGATGGGATGGAAGAAGATTGGTTAGCTTCCCGTCTTCAGCAAGTTGAATATTTAGTAAATGGTCTTGAAGCGTTAGGGGTTCGTTGCCAGCAAGCTGGCGGTCATGCTGCATTTATTGACGCAGGTGTGCTCTTACCTCATATTCCGCCGGAACAATTCCCTGGGCATGCTTTATCTTGTGAGCTTTATAAAGTGGCGGGTATTCGTGGGGCTGAAATAGGGTCCTTATTGCAAGGGTGTGACCTTGAAACTGGTGAACAACTGCCTTGTCCAGCGGAACTGTTGCGTTTAGCCATTCCCAGAGCAACCTATACGCAAGCTCACCTTGATTACATTATTGCTGCTTTTAAAGAAGTGAAAAAACGCGCCTCATCTATTTCAGGTTTGAAGTTTACTTATGAACCTAAAGTATTGAGACATTTTAACGCTACGTTAGAACCTGCACTCTAAGTTGTACCCCCCTTTGCTGTGAATAAGGGGGGATTTAGTTATTAATAACTAAATTGACGAGGTGTTAGGGGTTTATTGAAGGTTTTTTGCTTGCCTGAACTTGGGAAGAGGCGAGGATTAATTTCAGTTCATCCTTTTTTGTTAAACAGATTTGGCTTGATTGATTATTAAGGTTCACGTTAACAACTTCAAGTTCGTATCGAAAATAGAAATAACTGATTAGTAGGACCGCGAGGGTTGTTGAAGATAAGCCGATGAAAGTCCATTGGTATAATTTTAGATGATTGGTTGCTTTTTTGAGAGGACACGAAAACTTAGAGTGACGTGGTAACTTTATATCTCTCGGCGGGTCTAGTGAGGTTTCAAATTCAGGAATATGAATCTTGTAACCTTTTCTTGGGATGTTGACGATTTTGATGCTATCAAGGTCTAGAACTTTTCTTAGGTTAGTTATCGCGACTGGTAAAGAGTTAGGCCCGATGATATCTGGGCTCCCCCAAGCGGCAATAATTAACTCTTCTTTGGTTGAAATGAGTTGTTCTTTCTTAATCAGAGTTTCAAGGATACAGCTTTCAGGTAGGGTAATTGAAAATGACTTTTGATTGCTAAGCATCAATTGAGCCCCTGATTCATCCCTGTGTAATATACAATTACCTATAGGTAATTGTAGGTTTTCGAGATGCGCTTTTAACATAGTGTTTCTCCATATTTCTAGAGAGCGATGGTTAAGACAGTTAGTTTTTCTAGTGCTTTATATAATGGCTCATTTTTTGAATACTATTTACAAAATTTTGAATAAATTTGAAGTTAAACGAAATATTAGTTAAGGCGTTTTGTTTCATATGAAGCTAAAGGTCAGCTCTTTTCCTCCTTTGTCGTTTAGGTAAAACTGCATCCAACGCCAGTCCTTCTCCTTACAGGCCTTAAAAGTGCAGTGGATATTTTTTCCTTTAACAATATCGTTATCGCAGAAATCTATAAATGATTGAAAAGAGCGGCAGATCAGTGTTTCCATATTAGTAGTCCTTTTGAAAATTTATTCATATACACATCTCTAATTTATCTGTGTAGATGAATGAATTTTAATAAAAAATGATTATTAATAATTTTAGATTACCCATTTGGCAATGGCTAAAATTTAGGCCATTCCTCATAGGATTTTTTTGATAATTTATAAATAAATTATCAAAAAAATCATCTATTTATAGTGATATTTTAGTTTTTTAAAACTGGGGTTTTGGAGGGTTAAACAACAATAAATTTTTGACTAATACTCTCATTCTTCCTGTTTTATATAGTTGCTTCTTCTCTGTCTACGAGATCCCTTGAGCCTGTTATTTTGCTTTTATTCCTCAATTCGTTACGAAAGAATCGGAACTCTTAATCGAGCTGCAGCTATTCATTTTTTGGTGTACTTACTAATCTAATGTTTAGTAGTACAGATTTCATTGCGTTTTGGGGGCGTCTAGCTTGAACTTGGGTCACTAAAAAATAAAATAGGTTAGCTTATGGTCTTTGATGGTCGGCGGAATATTGATTGTTCTAGGGGGTGTAGTGGTCAAAAGTACAGGACACTGGCTGAAGGGCCATTAACTGGTGACAACCCATCATTTTCTTGAGGGCGTTGCCGATTGTAAGGACTCATCAGGTAATAGCCGTTGTCTTTCTTGTCCTGAGCTTGTTCCAGGTAGCTTGTTTCTGGTACCCACTCGGCTTTCAAGCTTCTAAATAACCTTCTATGGGAGTGTTTTCCCAACAATTACCACGAAGGCTCATGCTTTGAGTTGTCCTGGCATCCTTGATATTAATAGAACATCATGTTCTTCGCCGCCCCCGTTTCTTCTAAGCCAGCCCTAAAGTTTTAGATGCTAATTCAGCATTGGACTTATCTGATAAAGGCCAGCCCACAACGCGTCGACTAAATAGGTCAAGCACTACTGCTAAGTAGGCCCACTTCGAACCAGACCTAAGATAAGTAATATCGCCGCACCAAACACTATTTGGAGTACGGATTTTTCTCGTTCTAATCGGTTAATATGGGCTTCTAACTCTTGGATTTTCTTTT
>NZ_JBFRSC010000011.1:33032-33592 GCF_041473335.1 Vibrio sp. 10N.222.55.C7 | reverse complement strand
GTGAGGGCTTTGGTCGTTGGAGTAACCCTACCTTGCTCAATTTTGAGTTATTCGACCCAGTGTCGTAAAGCTGTTTCACGTATTCCATAGAGCTAGCTGCTTCAGGGATGGAGTCCCCTTGGTCAAGAACCAAGCTTGCAGCATATATTTTTGAATTCAGTAGAAAATGTACGTCTTTGTCGTTTTGCCATTGAACCCCTCATTTATGAGGTCCGGGATCAGGATGCCACTACAGGAGAGAGCCTTTTGGACGTGAGAAGAATTAAGCCTTATCATTATTTATTAATAATAAATTAATGGTCTTTATATTTGGCTAAGATAATAATTCGATTGTTAGGTTCACCTAGAATCAAACACTCTGCACTTAGCCAATTTTTGGGTTATAAGGATGAAGTTACCCTAGGTCAAATAGAATAAGGAAGGAAGTTTCCCAAGCCAACTTGTTCTTGATGGTTTAGTCGCTTGTAGTCATCCTATTTTTTCGATTTGGCGATAGAGGGAGGTGACAAACAAGTGGTTAATTAAAATGATGGAGGTACTTCATCGGCGGGGGGGGGGGG
>NZ_JBFRSC010000011.1:31964-32237 GCF_041473335.1 Vibrio sp. 10N.222.55.C7 | reverse complement strand
GGGGGGGGGGGGTAGAGTTTGACGAGGCCAAACTCATTGTAGGGCTTAGTTTTTACTGATTTGGAGACCATTTTCTTTGCATCATCAGTGAGTATTCTATCTTTAGTCTTCCATTATCCTTTCCGCAAGTGCGTTCTGATAAGAGTCATAATTGTATTTGTAACTCTCTAATTTCATGTTGGATATGTGTCAACCTTATTTAGGACGGGTTAGGTGAAAGATAAAGGCTCTAATTTGAGAGAAATACAAATATAATAATAATTCAGAAAAGGC